>JAXDGI010000161.1:0-3767 GCA_034665145.1 Solirubrobacteraceae bacterium | reverse complement strand
GGTCGTCGCCGTCACCGGCGCGTCCAGCGGGATCGGCCTGGCGATTGCGCAACATCGCGCCGAGCTGGGAGATCGTGTACTAATCACCGGCCGTCGCCTGCGCCCGCTGCAGTCGGCGGCCGAGGCGATGGGTCCCGCGGTGAGCGCCCTCACCGCCGACTCCGCTGATCCCGCAAGCGCTGCTCTTATCGTCGACACCGCGCTCGAACGATTCGGCGGCCTCGACGTGGTCGTCCCGAACGCCGCCCACGTCCCGCCGCTAACGTCGCTGCTCAAAGCAGAGGAGAGTGACATCGACCTCGTCTGGCAGACCAACGTTGCCGGCCCGCTGCGTCTTGTGCGGGCCGCCGTAGGGGGCCCGTTCGCCGACCGGGGCGGAATCGTCGTGATGGTCGGATCTCTCGGCGGCCAGGCGCTGCAACCGGACATGGGCCTGTACAGCGCAAGCAAGGCGGCACTGCACCACCTGACGCGCATCCTCGCGGCCGAACTGGGCCCCGAGATCCGCGTGAACGCCGTGGCGCCTGGCCTCGTGCGAACCGAGGGCGCGCGGATCGGCTGGGAGGCCGCCGAAGCGACGATTCGCGCGCGCAGCCCGCTCGAACGCCTGGGCGAGGTCGACGACATCGCGAACACCGTCGATTTCCTCATCGACGAGCGCTCGTCGTGGATGACCGGTCAGGTTCTCGTGGTGGACGGCGGCGCGTCCGTCCAGCTCGGCCGCCGGGGACGCCGACCCGCGGCGGCGCTGACGGAGGTGGCGCGGCCGTGACGACACGGGTCGTGCAGTGGGCGACCGGATCGATTGGCCGGGTGTGCTTGCGTCACGTCATCGACCATCCGGCGCTCGAACTAGTTGGTCTCAAGGTGCACAACCCAGGCAAGGTCGGGCGCGACGCGGGCGACATCGTGCGTCGTCCCCCCACCGGCGTCACCGCGACCGACCAGATCGAGGACATCCTGGCGCTGGACGCCGACGTTGTGCTGCACGTTCCGATCAACGGAGAGTCTCCTGACGAGCACGTCGAGGACCTCCGCCGGCTGCTGCGATCGGGCAAGAACGTAATCACGACTGTCGGGTTCACCTATCCGTGGGCCGTGGATCAGGACCGGGCTGCGACCCTGGATCATGCCGCGCGTGAGGGCGGCGTGACGCTGTTCGGGACTGGGATCAACCCAGGGCTCGTCGCCGAGCGCCTGGCAGTGACGGCGACCAGCATCTGCACCGACGTCGATCACGTGCTGGTCCAGGAGGTCTACGACTGCACGCCGGTGGCCTCGCCCGTCTTCATCTTCGACCTGACCGGATTCGGACGCCGCGAGGAGGACTTCTGGACCGCGTCCGCGGGCCGGGCGCGGTTCTTCGAGAGCCTGTTCGGCGAGGTGCTCGGCTATCTCTCCAACATTCTGGCGCTGCCCGTCGAGCGGATCGAGAGCGATCACGCCGTCGGGCTCACGGCAGAGGACCTCACGCTGCCCGCCGGCATACTTCCAGCCGGGACGGTCAACGCGGTCCGATGGCAGTGGAAGGCCGTCGACATCGACGGCCGCCCCCGGGCGACCCTCCGGATGATCTGGCGCGCCGGTCCGGCCCAGCCCGGTTGGGACGAGGAGGACGGCTGGATCGTCGAGATCGAGGGCGCGCCGCGGGTTCGGATGAGCCTGCAAGTGCTCGACCCGATCGGACGTCCAGAAAAGTCAAAGGCCATTCAGTACGCCGTAGCCGGCCCGGTAGTGCGGGCGATCGACGACGTGTGCGTGGCGCCGCCGGGGATTTTGGTGCCACCATCGTTCGCTGCATTCAGAGCCAGCTGATCCAAAAGAAGGGCGGCGGAGGTGCATGCGCTGGCAGCCGTCCCGCGACCGCCTACATCGACGCGCTGGCCATGATGCTGTCCCGCACCCTCCCCCGGATTACCTTGCCGGTCGCGTTCCGCGGCAACTCACCAACGAAGACGACGCGGCGCGGGCACTTGTATCCGGCCAGCCGCTCGCGGCAGTAGTCAATGACCTGCTGCTCGGTGAGGGGCTGATCGCCATTCGCGACAACGGCGGCCGCGACCATCTCGCCCCAATGCCGGTCGAGAATCCCGACCAGGGAGGCATCGGCCACTCCGGGGAGCGTCGCCAGGATTTCCTCGACCTCGCCGGGGTGCACGTTCTCTCCGCCGGAGATAATCACGTCGTCCAAGCGGCCGCTGATGTAGACGTAACCGTCCACGTCGAGATGGGCGGCGTCGTGCGTGTGGAGCCACCCCTCCTCGTCCATGACGAGGTCGGTGGCCTCCTTGTCGTGCCAATAGCCCTGCATCACCCATGGCGTGCGGACGACCAGCTCGCCGATCTCGCCGGTCTCGAGATCGGCCCCGGACGCCGCATCGACGACCTTGACCGCTACGCCTGGCACCGGCCGGCCGGCCGACCGCAGCCGGCTGCTCCGCGGCCCGTCGATCACATGGTCGGCGATCGGAAGGCCAGTGATGACGCCGCCAGCTTCGGTGCTGCCGTACATCTGCGTGAACGAGCAGCCGAGCCGGGCCATCGCCCGGGTCAGCAACGACGAACTGATGGGCGACGTTCCGTAGGCGACAAGCTGCAGGCTCGGCGTCGCCCGGCCGGACTGGTCCTGTTCGTCGAGCACCATCTGAATAAGGGTGGGGACCATGAGGGCGTGGGTGACGCCGGCGGACCCGATGAGCTCCAGAATGGTGCTGTCACCGTCGGTGAAGATCATCGTCGCCCCCGCGAGCAGGCTCTGCGATGCCCACACGGCGCCAGCGACATGGAAGACCGGCGGAATGATCAAGGCCACCGCGGCGGCGTTGAACCCGGGCAGCATAGTGCTCTTCAACGCCTCGTTCACCCGCCCGTAGGAGTGCAGGACGGCTTTCGGCCGACCTGTCGCGCCGGAAGTGAAATAGAGCAGGCAGTCGTCCTCGTCTCGAGCGGGGAGGACATCGCAAAGATCAGGATTCACCTCTTGCCACGGCAGGTCGTCGCTGTTCGCGATGACAATCTGGCGCGCTGATCCTTCGAGCTTCGCCGCCGCGGCCGAGCAGGATGCATCGGCGACGAGGAGCACGGGATCGACCAACTCGCATGCCCGTCGAAGATCGTCGGGTTGGTCGCGCCAGTTAAGACCGGCCAGGCACGCTCCGCGCCGGCGTACCGCCAGCGCCGTCACAACGTAGGCGATGTCGTTGCGGCCGAGCCATGCCACGCGCGCGCCCGGCCGGACCCCGCGCCGCGCGAAGTCGGTCGTCGCCTGATCGACCGCGCGATTCAGCTCGCGGTAGGTGCATCGTGAGCGCGTGCCCACGACGGCCAGATGATCGGGTGAGGTATCGGCAAGCTCCCGCACCCTATCCTCGACTCGGGAATTCATCACCTCCGGATCGCGAAGAGCATTCACCGGCCGAGCCTCCTTGCTGCGGCGGTCGACCCACAACTGACCGCGAGTCCGCTTCCCCAGTTCTTGCTGATACTAGATTCAGTTTCATCCTTTGCCAAGGGGGGTTGCCCGGCATCATCGACAACGTCCGCTCCATCGCCGTCGTACGCGTATTAGCCGGCAAGCTCAATCTTCACAGCCGGATGGCACGCGACCACCATGGCCCCCATCTCTAGCCGTGACGCCGGATACCTGTCGATCCATGTCGGCTCGCCTTGATAGCGGTCATGCTGCCTTCACAGACCAGGGATGGAAGCCGCCAGGTTCCCTCAGCTATGACGCCAGCAGCCCAGCAGTCCCAGTAGGCCGCCCGGTC
>JAXDGI010000160.1:0-3103 GCA_034665145.1 Solirubrobacteraceae bacterium | reverse complement strand
CATCAAGCCCTGACGGAAGGCGCCGTTGAGGACGGTCTCGTCCTCGTCGACCTCGATCTCGATGCCAACCGGCTCCAGCCGGACGGTATGTGTCTCACCCATCTCTCTTCTCCATCAGCGGTCTCGGCAGCGAGCGGCCGGCCCTTGGGTGGGCCGGTCGCTGGCGTTCGTTTGGGTTGTCGCTAGGTCGCGGGTTCCTGCGCGGGGCGGCCGGCGGGTCCGCCGGCCTTGTACTTGGCGATGTGCTGCTCGCGCTCCTCGGGGCTCATCTCGTTGAGGAGAACATTGGGACTCTGCAGGGTGTAACCCTGGACGTCATTGACCGTCCACATCTTCTTCGGGTCGAGATCGAGGTGGGGCTGCGGGATGAGCGTCTCACCGTCATCCCGGACGTAGCCGAGGTCCCGGATCACGTCCGCGTAGTCCCAGCCGTGGTAGAGGGACTCCCACTCGCGCTTGCCGGTCAGGCGGCCCATCGCCGGGGTCGGGCGCCCGTGGTACTCGGGCCGGAACGCGACCGCGTCGGTCCAGTGGCAGGTCTCCGAGCAGTAGGTCCGGACCTGACCATCGACCTCGTCAACGATGGTGTCCTCGCGGATCAGGCACGGGACCATGCAGCTCCAGCAGCGATGCGGATATTCGTAGTCGGCATCCTCGAAGGTGATCGGCCCGTGGCCGTTCTTCTTGGCCAGCTCGCCGTAGCGCTCCCACCACTTGCCGTACTTGTCATACCAGCCGGGATACTTGCCCTCAAACCACTCGAAATCGGTGTCGTCCATCGCATCGATCCGCCAGTAGTTGACCGGCCAGCCGGTGGCGAAGAACTGCGCCACCTCGTGGACGTAGCCCTTGTTCCAGATCCGGTTCCAGGACTCCTCGACCAGATCGTGGGGAACGACCAGCCCGTACTTCTCCAGCGGCACCAGATAGCTGCGGTAATAGTCGTCATAGATCCACCGCCGCCACATCTCGGCATAGCTATCGCGCTCGGGACGGCGATCCTTGGTCCCGTACTCAATGAACGTCCCGATCGCCGCGTCCACCACGGCATGGTTGTTCCACCAGGCGTAGCGCAGATCCCGCTCGAGCAGCTCCCGGTTGCGCTCATCCGCCAACGCCATCAGGATGATCGAATAGCCATTCGAGATGTGCCGCGACTCATCCGACTGAACCGAATGGAACACCGTCGGGAGCAGATAATCGCCATTCGCCGCCGCCTCGCCCGGCATCGCCACGAACAGCACATTCGTAAACGCCGTCTCCGCCACAATCGTCAGATACACATTCGCGGCAGTGATCGCATCACCGGTGATGAACCCCTCCCCGAACTGACGGCCGATCGTCCCGGCATAACAATTCGAGAACGCCTTCTCGGTGATATCGAACCCAGCCGGATCGATGTAATGATTCATATAAAGCCGCTTGAGATTCATCTGAATCGTCGAATGACGAACCTCATCGATCATCTGAATCGCCAACCCGTTATGCAACTCCGGATTCGGAACCGCATTGATCGCCAACGGCATCGCCCGCGCCGCTGAGATCTCCGGAAACGGAATGATGCTCAAAAACAGCTTCTGCCACTCCATCCACCGCTCCTGCACCTGACGGAACATATTCCCCCGAATCGCCCCGTCCATCGCCCCGAACACCCGATTGTCCTTCTCCTCCTCCATCGGGAAATACGACCGCAACACCTGCTTGAGCGGATCCTTCTTCGGAGCCTTCTCAAACGTGTAATCCGTCGCGAACTTCTCCACCGGAGACACAAACGACGGCTCCCACGCAAGCTCCTGAATCTTCTGATGAGACTTGGTGATACTGGCTCGACTCACGGCTTCTCGTCCTCCTTCGGGGCACGGGGGCGGATCGCTGAACGGCACGGGGCGGATCGCTGAACGTCGCCTGGGGGGTTGTAACTCGGACTGCGTTACATCCCCGTTCCACTTTCAGTTGCGCGATCAGGCGAAAGCGCTACCGTGGGTTTGGAGAGGAAAGAGGGAACCCGAAGTGATCAGCAACCCGTGGCTTGCGCTCGATACTGCGACGGTGCCGGTGGTGCGCGCGCGCGAGCTGCGACAGGCTTGGGAGGAGTTCCTGGACGACGGTCAGCTGACCGAGGTCCGGGACCCGATCGCGCGTTCATGGGAGCGTTCGAGCGCGGCCGGGGTCGATCCGTCTGCGGCCAGAATCGCGCCCCGGGTCACCGGCGCCGAGGAAACCTGCGAGCGCTGGGCCGGACACCCGCTCAGCACGGCGGCTGAGCTGATCCGGAGTTGTCTGAGCCCGGTTGGGGACGCGGACGGGAACCTGGTCGTGGTCAGCGACGCCGACGGAGTGCTGCTGTGGGTCCGCGGCCCAGAATCCGTGCGACTCGACGCAGCCGATGCGATGAACTTCACTGAGGGAGCCGGATGGGGTGAGGCCGACGCGGGCACCAACGCGGTTGGCACGGCGCTCGCGGCCAACCACGCTGTCCAGGTGTTCGCCGCCGAGCATTTCAACGAGGTCGTGCAGCAATGGACCTGCGCCGCCGCACCCGTTCACGATCCCGACACCGGTCGCCTGCTCGGGGTGATCGATCTGACCGGCCGGATGATCACCGCCCATCCGCACAGCCTGGCCTGCGCCGTGGCGACGGCCCAGGCGGTCGAGTCGCACCTCCGCTGCCTGGTGCAGGAGCGCGACGCGGACCTACGTGCCTGCTATGAGGACCGCGTGACCGGCCGACGACAGGCGCTCGTGACCCGGAGCGGACGCGTGATCGCCGGCGACCGCTCGTGGACTGGCCGCGAACGAATCGCGGTCCCGACCGGGGGTGGCGAGCTCGTTCTCCCGACCGGGGTGTCCGCCTTCGCCGAACCGGTGGGCCATGAGGAGGCGTTCGTAGTCCGCGCCACCGCCGGCCGTCGTCGGCGGCGTCGCCCGCTGCTCGACCTGAACCTGCTCGGTCGCGAGGTGGCGGAGGTGGCGCTGGACGGCCACTCGGTGCACCTGGGCCGCCGGCACACCGAGATACTGGCGCTGCTCGTGGCGCGTCCGAACGGGATGACCACCGAGGAGCTGGCAGCCGATCTCTACGGCGACTCGGGTCAGCCCGGGT
>JAXDGI010000159.1:0-17051 GCA_034665145.1 Solirubrobacteraceae bacterium | reverse complement strand
TGGACACGCCCGCCGGCCGCTTCGAGCTGGGGCTGGCGGTGCGTGTCAGGACGTCGCGAGCGTAGCCGCGCTCACTCCGCCACCGGGGGTGGATAGACCTCGCGGACGTAGTGGTCGACCTTCTCTTCGGGCAGGCGGCGGGAGATGGCCAGGTAGTAGATGACCAGGCTGAAGACGGCCACGACCAGCAGATCCCAGTAGAAGGGGATGTCAGCGGTGCCTCCCACCAGGACCGTCTTGAACGTTCCCACGCCGCCGAGGATCCCGGCGCCGGGGCTGGGGTACTGGCCGAGATACGAGATGACCCCCATCCCGATCAGGTAGGGCAGCACCCAGAACGCTGCTCCCCAGTCGATCTGGGGACGGTTGGAGTTCAGGTGCAGCGCGTAGGAGAGGCCGATGAGCACGAAGCCGACCAGCATCACCACCATCAGCGTCGAGTAGATGCTCCAGCCGGCCCAGTAGACGATCAGGTTGGCCAGCACGAAGGCCAGCGGGGCGAAGATGTGGCCGGCGGGAATCCGGTAGGGCCGGGGCAGATCGGGCTTCTGCAGGCGCAGCGCACCTAGCGCCAGCGGCGCCCCTGCGTACATCAGCACCGAGGCCGAAGTGACCACGCCCACGAGCTTGCTCCAGCTCGGGAACGGCAGCAGGAATATGAGCCCGATGAGGAAGGTCACAAGCACGCTGAAGACCGGGACCCGGCGGCGCGTGCTGGTCCTCTCAAACGCCTCCGGGATGTAGCCGTTCTTGCTCAGGCCGAAGCTGATTCGCGAACCCGAGGTCAGGTAGATGAGCCCGGTGCCCCCCGGGGAGATGATCGCGTCGAGGCGCAGGATGACGGCCAGCCAGGCCAGACCGGCGGTCGTGGCCACCGCATAGAACGGCGCCGCGTTGAGCGCCTTGAGCGCCGCACTCTTGCCCGGGGTGGCCAGGCTGGTCCAGGTTCCCCCGTGGGTCAGCAGCTTGGGGTCCAGCGCCCCGATGAACGCGACCTGCACGAGCACGTAGATGGTGGCGCCGATGAGGATGGAGACGATCACCGCGCGAGGCACGTCCTTGGCCGGATTTCTCGCCTCACCGGCCAGCTGCACGGCTTGCTCGAAGCCGAGGAGGGAGAAGACGATACCGCCGGCGGGGATGGCGATGAGGATGTCTTTGACCTTCGCGCCGTTGACGAAAAAGCCGCCCCCGCTGGTGAAGTTCGAGCCGTGAAACGACGTGATGGCCAGAACGATGATCGTCAGGACGGGAATGACGACCTTCCACGTGGTCAGGGCGTTGTTCACTCGGGCCAGCCAGCGAATTCCGATGATGTTGATGATCACGAACACGATCATCAGCACGACTGCGATGGCGATGCCGGCATGGCTCAGCACGCCGGTCGACGAATACCAATCGTGGGCGAAGCTGTACGTGGACGCGTACTGGATCACGGCCAGGACCTCGATTGGCGCCACCGTGGCCGCCTGGATGTAGGCGAACCAGCCGAAGGTGGCTCCGGCGAAGCTACCGAACGCGTAGTGGGGGAAGCGGCTGGTCCCACCGGTGACCGGGAACAGGCCTCCGAGCTCGGCGTGAACGAGGGCCAGCACGATGATGATCAGCGAGGCACCGACCCAGGCGATGATGGCCGACGGTCCTGCGATGGAGGCAGCCGTCAGGGCACCGAACAGCCACCCGGAGCCGATCAGCGAACCCTCTGATGACCACAACAGACCCCAAAAACCGACCCCTCGATCCAGCCCCTCGGCATCGAGTCGAACATCGCGAGGCGCGCGGGCGGGCGCGGTCGTCTGAGCCATAGCTACCTCCGGTGAACGGGTTGCGGCCCGAATCGTCGAGCACGAGGGTCACGCACTTGTTAGGTCCGGGACCTTAACCCCACCGGTGGGCTGAGGCAAGCTCGGACCGTCTACTGATGGCCGGCGATGGCGTGCGGCTGGTAGAGCTCCTCGAGCCGCACCATCTCCGCGGGGCTGAGCGAAAGCTGCTCGGCGGCCAGGGCGTCCTCGAGGTGGGCGAGCTTGGTCGCCCCGATGATCGGGGCGGTCACGCCCGGCCGGTGAAGAAGCCAGGCCAGGGCGACCTGCGCGGTGGGAACGCCTTTCTCTCCAGCCACCTCGTCGGCCCGTTCGATGACGTCGAAATCGACCTCGGGCTTGTACAGCGAGTCACCGAAGGCGTCGGTCTGGGCGCGCTTGGTCTGCTTCTCGCCGGAGCGGGTGCGGTTGCCGGCCAGCATCCCGCGGGCCAGCGGACTCCACGGGATCGCGCCGACACCCTGGTCCAGGCACTGCGGGATCATCTCCCGCTCCTCCTCGCGGTAGATCAGGTTGTAGTGGTTCTGCATGGAGACGAATTCCGTTCCCGCCCGTTTCGCCGCGACGCGCTGGGCCTTGGCGAACTGCCAGGCGAACATGCTGCTGGCCCCGATGTAGCGGGCCTTGCCCGCCTTGACGACATCATGCAGCGCCTCCATCGTCTCCCGTATCGGCGTGTTCGGATCCCAGCGGTGGATCTGGTAGAGGTCGACGTAGTCGTGGCCGAGTCGCTTCAGGGAAGCGTCGATCGAGGCCATGATGTGCTTGCGCGACAGGCCGCCGCCGTTCTCGCCGGGCATCGTTGGCATGAACACCTTGGTGGCCAGCACGTACTCCTCGCGCATTCCGAAGAGCGAGCGCAGGACGTTGCCGGTGATGATCTCGCTCTGGCCGCCGTTGTAGGTGTCGGCGGTGTCGAAGAAGTTGATTCCACCGTCGATGGCGGCGCGCACGATCGGCTCGGCCTCGGCCTCGGGCAGGGCCCACGGCCGCGTCTCATGAGGGCCGAAACTCATCATGCCCAGACACAGGCGACTGACCCTCAGTCCGGTCCGGCCCAGGTTCATGTATTGCATCTCGAGACCTTTCTCGTCGCGTAGCGGTCCTCCGCCCACGAGGCTAGTCCGGGGCCGAGTCAGTCTCCGGCCGTGAGCGCCTCGACCTCGGCCGGGTCCAGCGGCAGACACGTCTCGCAGAAGTCCTTGCCGAACGCGGTGAGAACAATGCTGCGTTGGATCGTCTTGGCCCGCGTGGCCGACTTCAGGGCGTCGAGCACCTCGGGCTGAGCCTCGACCACCTGGTAGGCGACCGAATTATCGATCGGCTCGCGTGAGAACCAGATCAGCCCCAGGCGTTCGAGGTTGTTGAGATAGGCCGAGACGCGCTCGCGGTGCGCGACCCCCGCCTGGGGCCCGACCATGTTGAGCCCGAACGCGATCAGCTCCGACCCGACGCCGATGAGATGACTGGCCCGGACATCGACCGAGGGCTGGGAGCCTTCGGTGGCCAGCAGGCGCAGGATCCGTGCCTCATCGGGGGCCAGCTCGGTGAGGATGCGGGCGTAGGCCGGATGAGCCTCCTCGTGGTCTGAGAGCTGCGCGGCCGCCTGGAGCAGGAGTGCCCCCTTGATCCGCAGCGCCAGGTTCTCGGAGACATCGCCGTCGACCGTGCCGTTGCCGTTGGCGGGCTCGACCGGCGGCGCGCCGAGCGCCCGGACACGCTGTTCGAGCTCGGTGATGCCGAGCAGGTCGCGGGCGTATTCGCGCAGCTCAGAGCCGATGTGGAGCATCACCTCCGCGGTGAGGACCGGATCGGCAGCAGCCCGGCCGAGGTGCAGGCCCCCCTGGGCTGAGCCGAGCACCCCGCGCTTCGTCGCCCGCCACCACATCCCGACAGCCAGTCGGGCCAGCGCGGGGCCGGTCTGCAACAGCTGGCCGTTCGGATCGCGGGCGTCGCTCATCCGAAGGCCGCCAGGTGGATGAGTCCGCCGGCCAGCCCGAGTACCGCTCCGTGCAGGAGCAGCAGCCACTCGTCCTCCTTGGTGGCCGTGCGCAGAAGGTCGGCGAATTCCGAAGGTGGCATGCCGCGAATCCTGTCGGTGATCAGCTTACGCATCGCGGCGCTCTGCGTGCGGTTGAACTTCGGGTCAGCGAGCGGCTCCATCATCCGCTCGATCGGCTCGGAGGCAAAGGCCTGCCGGATCGAGTCGTATTCGCGCGGGCCGAGCGCGAGGCGCACCGCCGGCCGCAGGGGACCCGTGGCCCGGTCGAGGGCCGGCCGCATCGACTGCTCGATCAGCGATCGGGTGCGGTCGGACTGGGGGCCGTGCAGGAGCTCTGAGCCAAATTCCGACACGGTGAGGATCTCGTCGGCGACGATCCGCGCGTACACCTCGGCCACGTCGTGCTGGCGGCGGATGAACAGCCCGTGGACGCGCAGTGGTCCCCACTGCTGCGGTTCGGCGGGCTCGTAGATCATCCACAGAGCGACCCAGTTGGTGGCGTAGCCGACAAGCACGCCCAGGATCGGCAAGAGCCACCAGAAGGTCACGAAGTGCGTGAGCACCGCCACCGGGATACCCAGCAAAAAGCCGAATACGAACCCGAAGTTCTGAATGAACTTCAGCTCGCGCTGGCCCATGTCCAAGAACACGCGGTTGGCCAACTCGGGGTCAAAGCGCTTGATGACCATCAGCTTCACGTCCACGAGCTGATCGATGTTCTCGCCGATGGCGACCGTCAGCTCGTTGACGATTGCCGGCAGCTGATCCTGCACCCGGCGGTGAACGAGCGCACGGATCTGCTCGGGTAGCTCGGGCCATAGCTCCGGCTGCTCGCGTTCCATGATCCGGTCGACGATCTCGTCGATGTCCTGGCGGGTCGAGTCGACGATCTGCTGAGCGATCTGCTCGGGGTCGAGCTCAGCAAAGATCTCCCGCGGCGTCCCAATCTTCGAGATGCCGCTATCGACGGCCAGGCTGCCCATCTTGGCTGCGCGCGACGGCACGATGCCCTGCCAGCCGAGGCCGCCGATCATCACCCCCGGTATCTGCCGGACACGGTAGGGCAGGATCCGCGAAACGGCCCGCAGCCACGACGCCCGCACACCCTTGAAATGGACCGGGTAGAACAGCATCAGCACGCCAGTCCAGTTGGTGACGTAACCGATCACTCCGGTTACCACCGGGACCGTCAACAGGGCGAGCGTGCTGTGGCTCACGGTGGGGCACGCTAGCCGACCGCGGTCCCGCGGCAGGCCGGTTACCCGCCGGTACGTTGCCGCCGGCGCCGGTAGTCTGGCCGGGTCATGACCTACGTCGCGCTCATCACCGGGGCCTCGAGTGGGATCGGCGAGGCCACGGCGCGGCGGCTGGCCCGTGAGCCCGACGTGAAGCTGATCCTGATCGCCCGCCGGGCCGAGAAGCTCAAGGCGCTGGCCGCCGAGCTGGGCGGCCCTGATCGTGCGCGCATGCTCGCTCTTGACCTGACCAGCGACGACGCTCCCGCGCGCGTGAAGGAGTTCGTGGAGGCTCACGGCGATCGCCTGCACCTGCTGGTCAACAACGCCGGCGCCGCCTGGCGCGGGAGCTTCGGCGACAGCGGGTGGGCCAATCTCGAGCGCCACATGAGGCTCAACTTCCAAGCCCCGGCTCGCCTGACCGAGGCTCTACTCCCGCTCCTGCGGGCGACCGCCGCCGCGGGTGAGTCGATATCCGGACGGCGCGTGGCGATCGTCAACGTGGCCAGTACCGCCGGACGGGTGGCGCGTCCCAGGTCGGGCGCCTACTCGGCCAGCAAGTTCGCCCTGGTCGGCTGGACCGATGCGCTGCATCTGGAGGAGCTCGAACACGGGGTGCACGTGGGGCTGGTGCTCCCCGGGTTCGTGCAGACCGAGGGCTTCCCAGCTACCGAGCTGCTGGCCAAGGCACTGACGCGCCCCATCGTCTCCCAGCCAGAGACGGTGGCCGCAGCGATCATGGAGGCGGGGCCGGGCGGCCGGGCCGAGCGCTACACGCCGCGCTACTACTGGCTCGGAGCCGCGCTGCGCCTACTCGCGCCCAGCCTGACCCGGCGCGCGACCGCCGGTGGCGCCTTCACGACCGCGACCAAGGTTCACGACTGACCCGTTCCAACCCGCTACCCGCCGGTAGCTACGGCGCCGTAACTTAGTACTCTCGGGCCCAGACCACCCCGATCAGGAGAGCTTCTCGAGATGCCAGCTAGCGCCCGTCGCTCCGCCGAGACGCAGGCCAGCCCCCGTCGCGTCGCGGTCCTCGGCGGCAGCCGAATTCCGTTCGCGCGTCAGAACGGCCCCTACGCCCGGGCCTCCAACCAGGACATGCTGACGGCGACGCTCAACACGCTCGCCGGTCGCTTCAACCTCGAGGGCGAGGTGCTGGGGGAGGTCGCTGCCGGCGCGGTGCTCAAGCACAGCCGTGACTTCAACCTGACCCGTGAGACGGTGCTCGGCTCCACGCTTGCCCCCGAGACCCCGGCTTACGACGTCCAGCAGGCCTGCGGCACCGGCCTGGAGGCCACGGTGCTGGTGGCCAACAAGATCGCCCTCGGCCAGATCGACTGTGGCGTCGCCGGCGGTGTGGACACGACCTCAGATGCGCCTCTCGCCGTGGGCGAGGATCTGCGCCAGGTTCTGCTCTCCCTCAGCCGGGCCCAATCCAACGCCGCGCGCCTTCGCGCTCTGGCGCGCCTGCGTCCCCAGCAGCTGATCCCCGAGATTCCCCGCAACGCCGAGCCGCGTACCGGTCTCTCGATGGGCGAGCACACAGCGAGGATGGCCACCGAATGGGGGATCGGCCGGGCCGAGCAGGACGAGCTGGCCGTGGCCAGCCACCATCATCTCGCCGCCGCGTACGACACGGGCTGGATGGATGACCTCGTGGTCCCCTTCCTGGGCCTGGAGCGCGACCAGAACCTGCGTCCGGACTCCAGCGTGGAGAAGCTGGCCAAGCTCAAGCCGGTCTTCGGTGGTCCCGACGGAACGATGACGGCGGGGAACTCGACGCCGCTCTCCGACGGTGCCTCGGCCGTGCTGCTGGCCAGCGAGGAGTGGGCGGCCGCCCACGGCATTCCCGTTCAGGCTTATTTGTCGACCGCGCAGACGGCGGCCGTGGACTATGTCCACAAGGGCGAGGGCCTGCTCATGGCCCCGGCCTATGCGATGCCCAGGATGCTCGAGCGGGCCGGCCTGGGTCTGCAGGACTTCGACTTCTACGAAATCCACGAGGCCTTCGCCGCGCAGGTTCTGTGCACGCTCAAGGCGTGGGAGGACCCGGTCTTCTGTCGCGAGAAGCTGGGGCTCGACGCGCCCCTGGGCGTCATCGACCGTGACAAGCTCAACGTGCACGGTGGCTCTCTGGGCGCCGGGCATCCTTTCGGGGCAACGGGCGGGCGCATCGTCGCCACGCTGGCCAAGGCCCTGAACGAGACCGACCCCAGCCGCGGCGGACGCGGAGTGATCTCGATTTGCGCCGCCGGCGGGCTCGGAATCACCGCGATCATGGAGGCGCGCTAATGGCCGACCGCTACCAGCAGCTTGTCAACACGCCGATCGGGCGCATCGTCACCAAGCAGATCGGCCTGCCCAATCCGACGCGGCTGGAGCGCTACGAGCCCGGCCAACCGGTCATCGACGGGCCGGTTCTCCTTGGGGCCGCACAGGACGCCCGGCTCGTCGGGGCCGTGACCGCCGTGCTGGCTTCGGTCGCGGCGGAGACGTTCACCCCGATGGACGAGCGCCTGCGCAACGCCGCCGCCGACGCCAAGCTCAACGCCGCGATATGGAACCCGGAGGCAGAATCGGACCGGCGTTTGAAGGCCCTGGTGTTCGACGCGACGGGGATTCGCTCCAGCGGCCAGCTCGAGGAGGCGTGGGCCTTCCTGCACCCGAGTATCCGCCGCGTCATCGCCTCCGGACGCGTGATCATCCTCGGTACCCCGCCCGAGGACTGTGGCGCGCCAGCGGAGGCGATCGCCCAGCGCGCGCTCGAAGGGCTCGAGCGCGCCATCGCCAAGGAGGTCAAGAAGGGCGCCACCGCGCAGCTCATCTACGTTGCGCCCGGGGCCGAGTCAGAACTCGAGTCCACGCTCCGCTTCTTTCTCTCACCCAAGTCGGCCTTTGTCTCGGGCCAGGTTGTCCGGGTCGGGCCGGCGGTGGCCGATGACTCCGAGACGGTCGACTGGGAGCGTCCCCTCACCGGCAAGGTGGCGCTGGTGACCGGCGCCGCGCGCGGCATCGGCGCATCGGTAGCCGCCGTGCTGGCCCGCGACGGCGCCCACGTCGTCGGCCTGGACGTCCCCGCCATGAGCCAGGAGCTCACCAACGGCATGGCCGAGATCGGCGGCTCGGTGATAACCGCTGACATCACCGACGCGCAGGCGCCGGCCGACATCGCTTCGCACCTGCTCGAGTTCCACGAGGGCGTCGACATCGTCGTCCACAACGCCGGCGTGACCCGTGACAAGACGCTCGGGCGCATGAGCGCGGAGCAGTGGAACATGGTCATCGCCATCAACCTGACCGCCCCTCAGCGCATCGATCGGGAGCTGTTTGAGCGTAACGTTGTGCGGCCCAATGGCCGGATGGTCTGCGTGTCCTCGATCAGCGGCATCGCCGGCAACGCGGGCCAGACCAACTACTCGACCTCGAAGGCGGGGGTCATCGGCATCGTCCAGGAGTTCGCGCCTGTCCTGGCCAAGCGCGGCGTGACCATCAACGCCGTCGCCCCCGGCTTCATCGAGACCACGATGACAGCGGCGATGCCGATCGCCATCCGCGAGGCCGGTCGCCGCATGAACAGCCTGTCCCAGGGTGGGCTCCCGGTGGATGTCGCCGAAACGATCGCCTGGTACGCCAGCCCCAAGTCGGCCGGCGTAACGGGCAACGTGGTCCGGGTCTGCGGCCAGAGCCTGATCGGAGCCTGAAGCGCGATGGCCGACACCAAGCTCGATCGCAGCCCGCGGATGGGAGGACTGTTCGCCCGCGCGGGGCTGGCCACCCTGCCCGGCGCCTCGCGCCTGCCCTTCATCGGGGGCGGTGGGGGGGCACTACCCGACCGCACGCTGGTGCTGACCGGCATCGCGACCGACCGTGACCGGCTGACCGCCTATGACCGCGTGTGCGGTTTCACGTTGTCGGACACGCTTGCGCCCACCTATCCCCACATGCTGGCCTTCCCGCTGCAACTGGCGCTGATGACGGGCGGAGACTTTCCCTTTCCCGTTATCGGCTTGGTCCACATCGCCAACCGCATCACCCAGCAGCGGGCAATCGGTGCCGGCGAGGTGCTCTCCCTCCGCGTGTGGGCCACCGGTGCCGAGCCTCACCCGCGTGGCACGCAGTTCGCGCTGCGCACCGAGGTCCGGGCCGGGGAGGAGCTGGTGTGGGAGGAGGAGTCGGTCAATCTGCGCCGTGGTCGCGGCCACGAGGAAGCCGAAGGCCCGAGCATCGCTCCGCCCGAGGTGGGCGACCTTCCCGCCACCGCCACCTGGCGGCTCCCCGGTGACCTCGGTCGCCGCTACGGTGCGGTCTCGGGCGACCTCAACCCGATTCATGTCCATCCGCTGTCGGCTCGCCTGTTCGGGTTCCCGAGCGCGATTGCCCATGGCATGTGGACGAAGGCTCGATCCCTGGCCGCGATGAGCACCGAATTGCCCGACGCGTTCACCGTCTCGGTGGCGTTCAAGCGCCCAATACTGCTGCCGGCCACAGTCGAGTTCGCCGAACGGCGTACCGGGAATGAGATCCGCTTCGGCGTCCGGGACGCCACGGGGGGCACGCCCCATCTCGACGGGGCCGTGTCCCTTTGACGGCTCTCTAGTCGGTGCCGTCGAAGCTGTCGAACAGCTCGCTGACGTGCTCGAGGACGGCCGCCGCGGTGCGCAGCTCCTCCTGGCTGAAGCCGGCCAGCGCCTCCTGCCAGCGGGCCTCGAATTTCTCGCGCCGGGCCCGGACGAGCTCGCCCCCCCGGTCCGTCAGGGAGACGAGCACGACGCGCTTGTCGCGCGAGGAGCGCGTGCGTTTCACGAGCCCGTCACCCTCGAGGTGATCGAGCATCTCGGTGACGGTGCCGGGGGCCAGGTCGGCGCGGGCGCCCAGCTGACTCGATGACAGCTCGGCCTGCTCGGCGAGCCCGAACAGCAGGCCGTACTGGGCGTGACTCAGCCGGCCGAGCCGCTGGGTCTCGCGACCGCGGAGGCGACGCACCGACGTCATCGCCGCCTTGAAGGCGCGGCCGAGGTGCGTCTGGGGATCAAGCTCGGTCGTGGCCGCCGCCGCAGGCGCGGGCGCCGGCGTGCTCATGCCGCGACCGCGTCAGACAGCGTGTCCGGATCAGGGGCTCCGACCGCGTCGTCGGCCCGCCGGGCGGCACGCTCGGCGCGCATCAGGATCACACACGGAATGATGGCCAGGGCGGTGATTCCGGTGGCCCACCAGAAGGCGGTCCCGTAGCCCGAGGCCGCCGCCGACAGCGTGTGGGTACCGGTCAGCGCACGCTGGAGGACGACGGCCAGCACCGCGGTGCCGATCGAGCCGCCGACCCGCTGGAGGACGTTGAGCTGCGGGGTGGCATCGGAGAGCTCGTCGCGGTGCAGGGAGGCGAAGGCCGCCGACATGGCCGGCATGAAGGCAAAGCCGATGCCCACGCCGCGGACGAACATCGCCACGCATAGCCAGACCACCGACGTGTGGGCGCCGATGAGGCCGAAGGGCACGGTCCCCAGCGCGCAGATGATGACCCCGCACAGGGCCAGCGGACCACCGCCGAAGCGGTCAGTCAACCGGCCCGACAGGGGCATGACCAAAGCGGCGCCGAGTCCCTGCGGAGCGGTGAGCAGACCGGTGACCAGCACGCTCTCGTGCCGGATCGTCTGCCAGTAGTAGGGGAGCAGGATCATGCCGCCGAACAGCGCCGCTCCGACGCAGAACATGGTGATCGAGGCAGCCGAGAAGGTGGGTCGCTTGTACAGGCGCAGGTTGAGCAGCGGCCGCGGGACGCGCAGGGCGTGCCTGGCAAAGACGGCGATCAGGGCCAGGCCGGCCACGATCGGCACGACGACCTTGGTCGCGGTGAAACTGCCCGTCTCGCCGACCTGGGCGAGACCGTAGGTGAGCAGCGGCAGCCCGGTGGCCATCAGGGCGAAGCCAAGATAGTCGAGCGGCTCGGTGCGCTGGCGGGGCACGGTGGGCAGGATCCGCAGCGCGGCGATCACGGCCAGGACGCCGATCGGCAGGTTCACATAGAAGATCCAGCGCCAGCTCACGCTGTCCAGGATGAGGCCGCCCAGGGTCGGGCCGAGAATCGGGGCCAGCATGGCCGGGACCGCCACCACGCTCATCACGCGGCCCATGCGCTTGGGTCCGGCCGCCTCGGCCATCATCAGCTGGCCGATGGGGAGGATCATGCCGCCGCCGGCGCCCTGGAGGACGCGGAAGATGACGAGTTCGGTGCTCGAGGTGGCCAGCCCGCACAGGGCGGAGCCGAGCGTGAACAGGACCAGCGAGACGAGGTAGACCTGCTTGGCGCCGAACCGGCGCGCCGCCCAGCCGGTGACCGGGATCACGGCGGCCAGGGACAGCATGTAGCCGGTTGTCACCCACTGGATGCCGGCGATGGAGGTGTGCAGGTCATGGCTCAGCGTGTCCAGGGCGACGTTGACGATCGTCGTGTCGAGGATGGACATGATCGACCCGATGATCACCACAGCACTGATGCGCCAGACGAAGGCGTCGATCCGGTTGTCGTTACGTGTCGTGCTCACGCCGGCGCATCTCCAAAGTTCTGAGGAACCGAATAATTCGGTTCCTCAACATATCATCGGCAGAACGGTGCCCAGTCAGGCCGCGTCGGCCCGATTCAGCGGGGTCGGCGCCATGAAGATCTCGTGACGGAGGCGCGCAATCAGCGACCCCGTGGGCGGGAACAGCGCTCGGCCGTCTATCGTCTCGCTGCGTGACGACGTTCGCCGACCTTCGCCTATCCGACGAGATTCTCGCCGCCGTGCGCGACGTGGGCTATGACTCGCCGAGCCCGATCCAGGAGCAGGCCATCCCCCCGCTGCTCGAGGGACACGACGTGATCGGCCAAGCGCAGACCGGTTCGGGGAAGACGGCCGCCTTCGGCCTGCCCATGCTCCAATACGTCGATCCCCATGAGGACGACGTCCAGGGGCTCGTGCTCACGCCGACGCGGGAGCTCTGTATCCAGGTCACCCAGGCGCTGCGCGCCTACGGCAAGGCCAAGGGCATCGACGTGGTCGCGGTGTTCGGCGGCGCGCCCATTCGCAGCCAGCAGGCCCAGCTGCGGGCTGGGGGGCAGGTCGTGGTCGGCACGGTCGGCCGGGTCAAAGACCTCATCTCCCGGCATTCACTGATGCTCCACGCCTGTCGCTTTGTCGTTCTCGACGAGGCCGACGAGATGCTCGACCTGGGCTTCCTCGAGGACGTCGAGCGCATCCTCAGCCTCACCCCCTCCAGCAGGCAGACCGCTCTGTTCTCGGCCACCATGCCGCCCGAGATCCGTCGCCTGGCCGACCAGTACCTGTACGACCCGGTGACCATCAAGGTCAAGACCGACACCCTCACCGTAGACACCGTGGAGCAGTTTGCTCTCGAGGTCTCCTCGCGCGACAAGAACGAGGCGCTGGTCAAGGTCCTCGAGGCCGAGCGCCCTGAGCAGGCGCTCGTCTTCGTACGCACCAAGATCCGCTGTGACCAGCTCTTTCGCATCCTCCGCGATCGGGGCATGAACGTCAAAGCCCTGCACGGGGACATGACTCAAGGGGCTCGTGACGGGGTGATGATCTCCTTCAAGGACGGGCGTCTGCCGCTGCTGATCGCGACCGACGTCGCCTCCCGCGGGCTGGACATCTCGGGTATCTCGCACGTGATCAACTTCGACGTCCCCACGTCCCCGGACGTGTACGTGCACCGGATCGGCCGGACCGGCCGGGTGGGGCGTAGTGGGCGGGCCATCACCTTCTACGAGCCGCGCCAGCAGAAGGAGGTCCAGGCCATCGAGCGTCACGCCGGAGTCAAGCTCGCGCCCTGGGTCAAGGACGCTCACGTGGCACCGATGGTGGTCAAGGCTCCGCCCAAGCGTCACTCCAAGCCTCACGTCTCGGCCACGAACGGGGACGCGCCGGCGGCCAAGCTCATCGTCTCGGGCGGACGCGCCGCGGGCATCGAGCCCTCGGACATCGTGCACGCCATCACTTCGGCGACCCAGATCGACGGGGAGGCGGTGCGCAACGTGCGCGTGCTGGAGCACTTCGCCTTCGTCGAGGTCCCCGAGGCCGAGGCTGAGCGCGTGATCGCCTCGGCCGGCGGGACCAGCGTGCGCGGGCACGAGCTCGCTCTCGAGCTCGCCAAGGTCTGAGCCTCCGAGCCGGCGCCGGCCGGCGTCAGATCGGTGTCAGCCCCCACGCCAGGGCCGCTACTTAGGCCCCGGTGACCTGTTGAGGGACGGTAGGCCGGGTTAACGTCAACCACGGGAGGTAACCCCTTGCGTAAGAAATCCCTGCATCTGCCGCGTCCGTCTGCGGCCATGCTCGTCGCGGTGACGGCGCTGTTCGTCGCTCTGGGCGGCGTGGGCTATGCGGCCACCGTATTGCCCGCCAACAGCGTGGGAACCGCCCAGCTGCAGCACAGCTCGGTGACCCATTCCAAGCTTCGCTTCAACTCCGTCTCCTACCAGGACATCCAGCAGCGGGCCATCGGCCTCAGGCGGGCTGACCTCAACCAGCTCCAGCAGCGGGTCGCCAGCACGTGCGGCGCTGGAAACGCGATCGGCGCGATCTCCAACAACGGCACGGTGACGTGCAACGCGGCGCGTCCGGCCCAATTTGGGACCACCGGGACCAAGGCCGTGACCACCGCGCTGACCAGCGTGGCCAGCGAGACGCTGCCCACCGGCAGCACCTACCTGGCCATGGCCAACCCGTCGGTGAGCAACGCCTCGGCCTCGGCGCAGGACGTGACGTGCGCGCTGACGGTGGGCCCGAACAAACAGTCGGCCACGGTGCACGTGCCCGCGGGTGGCTCGGAGTCGATCCCCCTGCAGGTCGCGGGTCCGGCCGGCACGGCGGACGTGAGCTGCTCAAACGCGAGTGGCGCCTCGAGCGTGACCTCGGCGATCAACGCGATCGCCACGTCGGCCAACAACTGACCGATCCGCGAGCCTCGTAGCTCGCAGCCATAGCGCCACCGGCGGGTCTACGCCCGTCGGTGGTTGCGTGGCCACTCTGAGCCGCTTCGCCCTGCGGCCGAGGGCCGTCGTCGTGCTCGTGACCCTTTCGGCTGAGTCAAGGACAACCCGGGTAGCTTCCCGGTATGAGCACAGCCAATATGAACACCACCCTCGGCACGATCGGCCTCGAGTTATTCGATGACGACGCCCCTCAGACCGTCGCCAACTTTCGCAAACTGGCCGGCGATGGCTTCTACGACGGCATCATCTTCCACCGGGTCATTCCCGACTTCATGATCCAGGGCGGGTGCCCCCAGGGCACCGGCACGGGCGGCCCCGGCTACACGTTCGAGGATGAATTCAACGACCACAAGATCGTCCGCGGTGCGTTGGCCTTGGCCAACGCGGGACCGAACACGAATGGTTCGCAGTTCTTCATCGTTACCGTCGACAGCGCCCCGTGGCTCGACGGTCGTCACACCGTGTTCGGCCAGGTCACGGCGGGGATGGACGCCGTGGACGCGATCGAGGCCGTTCCCACCGGCGCCCAGGACCGACCCGTGGATCCGCCGTCAATCGAGTCGATCGAACTCGATCCGGCCTGAGGTGCGGCGGCGCCTCGGCGCCCCGGTAGCCTTCACCCAGATTCCCCAGCCGCAGGAGGAGACATGGCCAGCGTTCAGGAACACGAGTCAGAGACCAACGGCGTCACCGCGCACACCATTGGAGTCGAGAATCCCGCCACCGGCGAGCTGATCACCACCATTCCGGTGATGGGCCCCGGCGAGCTGGCCGCGATGGCTGCCCGTGCCCGTGAGGCACACCCGGGCTGGGAGGCGCTCGGCTACGACGGCCGCGGCCGGATCATGCGCCGCGCCCAGAAGTGGATGCTCGACAACTCAGAGCGCGTACTCGAGGCGGTGGTGGCCGAGACCGGCAAGACCCACGAGGACGCTCAGATCTCCGACTTTGGCTACACGGTGTCTGCGCTGGGGTTCTGGGCCAAGGAGGCCGCCAAGTACCTCGCCGACGAACGAGTGCCGTCGTGGAACAACCCCGTGGCGGCGGGCAAGAAGCTCATCATCCGTTACGCCCCGGTCGGCGTGGTCGGCGTGATCGGGCCCTGGAACTACCCGATCGCGAACTCATTCGGGGATTGCATCCCCGCCCTCATGGCCGGCAACACCGTGATCCTCAAGCCCAGCGAGGTCACGCCGCTCAGCTCGCTGCTCATGGTCGAGATGATGCGCGAGTGCGGGCTGCCGGACAGCGTCTTTCAGGTCGCCACCGGCGATGGTGGGACGGGCGCCGCGCTGATCGCCAACGTCGACTGCGTCATGTTCACCGGCTCGAGCCGGACCGGCAAGGCGGTCATGAAGGCGGCCGCTGACGCGCTCGTCCCCTGTTACCTGGAGCTGGGGGGCAAGGATCCGATGATCGTCTGCGCGGATGCCAATCTTGAGCGGGCCGCCAACGCCGCCGCGTTCTACTCGATGAACAACGCCGGTCAGGTCTGCATTTCCGTGGAGCGCTGTTACGTCGAGGAGCCGGTCTACGACGAGTTCGTGGCCAAGGTGACCGAAACCGTGCGCGGCCTGCGGCAGGGTGCGCCCACGGGGGTGGGCACGGTCGATGTCGGCGCAGTCATCTTTCCCCCCCAGCTCGACATCGTTGACGAGCACGTCAAGGACGCGGTGGCCAAGGGCGCCAAGGTCCTGACCGGCGGTCATCCCGGCTCGGGCCCCGGGCGGTTCTTTGAGCCCACGGTGCTCGTCGACGTCGACCACTCGATGAAGTGCATGCAGGAGGAGACCTTCGGCCCCACGCTGCCGATCATGAAGATCGCCGACGTCGAGGAGGGGGTGCGGCTGGCCAACGACTCCAACTACGGCCTGCAGGCCAGCGTGTGGACCAAGGATGTGAGCAAGGGCGAGGCCCTGGCGCGCCGGATCGAGGCCGGCGTGGTCTGCGTCAACGATGCGCAGATCAACTACACGGCGTTGAACCTGCCCATGGGCGGCTGGAAGAGCTCCGGCCTGGGCACCCGCCACGGCGCGGCCGGGATCCGCAAATACACCAAGGTCCAGTCACTGCTCGTCACCCGCCGGGCGCTCAAGCGCGAGCCGTTCATGTTCCCGTACAAGGCTCGCCAGACGCGGCTGCTGGGACGCTTCTACAAGCTGATGTACGGGCGCGGCTCGCGCGACTGAGAGCGGCGCAGGGCTGGCGTACGGGCGCGGCTCGCGCGACTGAGGGCGGCGCGGGGCCGGCGCCGTCTTCGCTGCGGGCCGGGCCGGCTCAGCCCGTCCAGGCGTTGTAGATGACCCGGTCAAAGACCGGAAGCGAGAAGTCGCCGGCGAAGCCGAGGCGGTTGAGCGAGAACAGCGACTCGATGCTGGCCAGCAGTGAGTAGTGGTTGTAGTAGTCGGTGATGTCGCCGCTGTTGGGTTTCACGTATTGCGAGATCAGCAGCAGCCCCACCTGACCCCCACCCCCCGTGGTCGTGGCCTCGCCGCTGCTGGCCGCCGGGGCGGTGCTCGTGCTCGAGGTCGTGGACGATGAACTCGAGCCGGAGGGGGAGCCGGTCGTGGTCGTACTGGTGGTGGAGTTGCTCGGGGATGCGGAGCCGGATGTCGTGACGGTTGTCGCGGGCCCCGATCCCTGGCTTGACCCGGTCGTCGTGCTGCTGCTCGAGCTCGGGGGCATGTTGGGGTAGGGGGGAGTGGCGCAGCACGCGCTCTGGTCTGAGTGCGGGCCGCTCTGCGCCGCGTTGTCGAAGGTGATCGCGATCAGGCCGCCCGCCTTGTAGGCCGGGGATCTTTCGATCGCTGGCACCACTGACCGAAGAAACGCCTCGGTCGTCGCGTCGGCGGCCTTGGGATCAGCGGGCTGGCCGGGCACGCACGATTGCTCGCTGCCGTCGTGGCACGGGTTGGGCACGATGTACGACACCGCCGGAGTCGTTGCCTCTGACCGGAGATCTGTGTTCAGCTGTGACAGGTCGACGTCAGAGCTGGGGCAGG
>JAXDGI010000158.1:0-40533 GCA_034665145.1 Solirubrobacteraceae bacterium | reverse complement strand
CGTCGCGGACGGCGGGATCGGCGGCCGCGCGCGACGCTCCGTCGCTCACCTCCGGTGTGCGAATCGCCTGCGTGACGTCGCGGCCATCGAGTGAAACCCCGTCTCCGAGGTCGATCTTCAGCTGAGGGGCCACCTCGGCCGGGGGGCGCCCGCGCTCCCGTGCGGCCAGGGCCACAGCCCGGTACATCGCGCCCGAGTCCAGGTACGTGAAGCCGAGCTCGTCGGCCACCGCTCGGGCCACGGTTGACTTGCCCGCGCCGGCCGGCCCATCGATGGCCACGACCATCAGGCGGCCAGCCTCTGGAGGTCGCGGGCAAAGCCGGGATAGGAGACCTCGGCCGCCTCCATGCCCCGCACCTCCACGCCCTCCTGCGAGGCCAGCCCGGCCACCGCCCCGAGCAGGGCCAGGCGATGGTCGCCGTGGGCATCGATGCTGCCCCCGCGCAGGGCTCCCTGGCCACGGACGACAAACCCGTCGGGTAGGGCCTCGATATCGGCGCCCAGGCCGCGGAGACCCTCGACGACCGTGCTGATCCGGTCTGACTCCTTGACGCGCAGCTCCTGGGCGCCGCGGACCACCGTCTCGCCCTCGGCAAAGCAGCCGAGCAGGGCGATCAGGGGCAGCTCGTCGATGGCCAGGGGGACCTCGTCAGCGTCGACGGTGGTGGCCTCGAGCGGTCCGTGGGAGACGTCGAGGTCGCAGACGGGCTCACGCGCGCGGAACTCGCCCTCGGGTTCGAGGTCGCAGACGATGATCGCCCCCATCCGGTGCAGGATGCGCACAAAGCCCGACCGGGTCCAGTTGACCCCGACCCCGTCGAGGACCAGCCGCGAGCCGCGCGTGAGCACGCCGGCGGCGATGAGAAAGGCCGCACTGGACATGTCCGCGGGCACGGCGATCGACTCCAGCTCGAGCTCGTCGGTGCTGCCGACGCGGACGCGATAGCCACCCGCCCCGACCGGCTCGCGGGTGACCGCCGCACCGGCGGTCAACAGCATGCGCTCGGTGTGGTCACGGGTGGCGACGGACTCGAGCACGCTCGTTCCGGCGCTGCCCAGTCCGGCCAGCAGCAGGCACGACTTGACCTGGGCGCTGGCCACCGGCAGCGTGTAGTCGATCCCGCGCAGCGCCGCGCCGGTGATCGTGAAGGGCGGAAAGCGGCCGGCCCGGGCCTCCAGCCGGGCGCCCATCTGTTCCAGCGGCACCGCGATCCGGTCAACGGGGCGCCGCCGGATGGAGTCATCGCCGTCGAGGGTGAAGCTCGCGCCCTGCTGAAAGGCCAGCCAGCCCGGGAGCAGGCGCATCAACGTACCGGCGTTGCCGACGTCGATGGGCTCCGCGGGAGGGCGGGCGTTGCGCATCCCCGCGCCCCGCACCATCACCTCGCCATCGCGCCGCTCGATGATCGCCCCCAGCGTCTGGACGGCGGCCAGGGTGGAGTTGGTGTCGGCGGCATCCAGGTAGTTGCTGATCCGGACCGGCTCGGAGGCCATCGCCCCGATGATCGCGGCCCGGTGCGAGATCGACTTGTCAGCCGGAGGCGCGATCCGGCCCCGCAACCGGGCGCCCGGGTCAAAGCGGACGTTCACGCCCGCGCCACCGGAAAGCCCAGCCCAGCCACCAGCTCCCGGGTGCGATCGGCGGCGCTCTCCCCGGTAACCCACAGCGCGACCACGCCCTCACTCATGTCCGGAGCCGGGTACAGCGCCATGTCGGTGATGTTGACCCCGGCGCGACCGAGGGCCAGGGCCAGCTCAGCGAGGACCCCGGGACGGTTGGGCACCGAGGCCCTGAGCTCGTACAGGCGCCCACCGGCCAGCTGGTTCTCGAGCAGGCGACGCCGGTCCTCCCCCGCCGTGTCATTCCAGTGCGTGACGGCGGCCCCGTCGCCGGCGGCCAGGGCCGCGCGGACGCCGCCCAGATGCTCGATGGCCCGATCGAGCTCGGCCACGAGTGCGTCCCGATTGGATAGATAGATGTCGGTCCAGATCCCGCTCGGCGCTCCCGCCACCCGCGTCGCGTCGCGAAAGCTGGGGCCGGTGGCGGGAAGGCGCTCGTCGCCGGCCGCCAGCGAGCCGGCCGCCTGGGTGACGAGGAGGTTGGCCAGCACGTGGGGCAGGTGCGAGACCGTGGCCAGGATCCGATCGTGCGTCTCCGCGTCGATCGCCGTCGGCCGGGAACCGAGCCCGTGCAAAAGCCGGTGCAGGCGCTCGAACAGGACTCCCGAGGTGTTCGAGGTGGGGGTCAGATACCAGGTGGCGCCCTCGAACATGTCCTCGCGGGCGTGCTCGACGCCTGCGTTCTCAGCCCCGGCGAGGGGATGGCCGCCGACAAAGCGTGGATCGTCGTGGGCGGCGACCACCGCGCGCTTGGTCGAGCCGACATCGCTGACCACGCAATCGGCGGGTGCGGCGTCGAGGACCGCGGAGACGAGCCCGGGCAGCCGCCCCACCGGAACCGCGACGAACGCCGCCTGCGCCTCCGCCACCGCCTCGGCGACGGTGCCGGCAGCGTGGTCCAGGGCGCCGCGCTCGGCCGCTCGGGCCAGCGCCGCGGGTGAGTGGTCAAAGCCCGTCACGGTCGCGCCCAGGCGACGGCGGGCGGCAAGGGCCACCGAGCCGCCGATCAGCCCGACCCCGATGACGGCGATCCGCATGTCATCCGTGGGCAACGGCTAGTGCTCGTGCTCGTGCTCGCGGCGCGCCCGGACGGCGGTGGCCAGGCCGTCGAGCACTTCGACGGTCGCCTCCCAGCCGATGCAACCGTCGGTAATCGACTGCCCATAGATGAGCTCGGCCTCGGCCGAAGCCGGCGGTTCCTGGCGTCCCTCAACGAGGAAGGACTCGATCATCACGCCGACGATGGCCCGGTTGCCGGCCGCGATCTGCGTGCCGAGGTCGGCGGCGACGGCCGGCTGGCGCGCCGGATCCTTGGCGCTGTTGTCGTGGCTGACATCGATCATGACCCGTTCAGGCAGTCCCGCGGCGCGCAGCAACTCGAGCGCCGACGCCACCTCCCCGGCCCCGTAGTTGGGTGTCCCCTTGCCGCCCCGCAGGATGATGTGGCACTCCTGGTTGCCCCGGGTGTAGAGGACCGCCGGGCTGCCGTTGACATCGATTCCGGCGAAGGCGTGGGAGACGCCCGCCGCCCGCACGGCGTCCACCGCCACCTGCACGTTGCCGTCAGATCGGTTCTTGAAGCCGACCGGCATCGAGAGCCCGGACCCGAGCTGGCGGTGGATCTGGCTCTCCACGGTGCGCGCGCCGATCGCGCCCCAGCTGACGACGTCGGAGATGTACTGGGGCGTGATCGGGTCCAGGAACTCACATCCGACGGGCAGGTCGAGAGCCAGGACCTCGAGCAGCAGGCGGCGGGCCATCCGCAGTCCGGTGTTGACGTCGCTTGACCCGTCGAGATGGGGATCGTTGATGAGGCCCTTCCAGCCCACCGTGGTCCGCGGCTTCTCGAAGTAGACGCGCATGGCCACGCAGAGCTCGGGGGCCAGGCGGGCGGCCTGCTCACTGAGGCGCTCGGCGTACTCGCGGGTGGCATCGACGTCGTGGACGCTGCACGGCCCGACGACGACGAGTAGGCGGTCATCGAGCCCCTCGAGGACGGCCTGGACCTCGTCGCGTCCGCGGACCAGGACCTCGGCCTGGGACTCGGTGAGGGGCAGCTCCTCGATCAGCTGGCGGGGAGCGGCCAGCGGGACGAGGCGCTCGATCCGCCGATCGCGGACGGCATCACTCAGCGCTGAACCCGTGACCGAGGACATGTTTAGACCGGGACTCCGGCCGGCACCGGCGCGAGGGTCTTACCGGCCAGGGCGGCGGCCGCCGCGACCTGGGCGGCGTAGGCGGCGAACTGGTCGGCGATCAACTGCTGGGGCCCGTCGCAGATCGCCACATCGGGATCGGGGTGGACCTCGACGATGATCCCGTCGGCGCCGGCTGCGGCGGCCGCCATCGACATCGGCAGCACTCGATCGCGCCGACCGGCGGCGTGGCTGGGATCGACGATGACCGGCAGGTGGGTCATCTCCTTGAGCACGGGAATGGCCATCAGGTCAAGCGTGAAGCGGTAGGCCGTCTCGAAGGTCCGGATCCCGCGTTCGCAGAGGATCACCGCCTCGTTGCCCTCCTTGAGGATGTACTCGGCGGCCATGACCAGTTCCTCGAGCGTGCTGGACAGACCGCGCTTGATCAGCGCCGGGCAGCCCGCGCGTCCGATCTCGGAGAGCAGCGTGAAGTTCTGCATGTTGCGTGCGCCGACCTGAACGACGTCGGCCACCTCGAGCACGGCATCGAGGTCGCGGGCGTCCATGACCTCGGTGACGATGGGCAGACCGGTCTCGGCCCTGGCCTCGGCGAGCATCCGCAGACCCTCCTGGCCCAATCCCTGGAAGGCGTAGGGCGACGTCCGGGGCTTGTAGGCGCCGCCACGGAACAGGGTGGCGCCGGCGTCGCCGACGATCCGGGCGGTGTCGAGCGTCTGAGACCGGGACTCGACCGTGCACGGACCGGCGATCAGGGCGAAATGCGTGCCGCCAATCCGGGCCCCGGCGATGTCGAGAACGCTTCGGCCCCGGCGCCCCGGCGGCTCGGCAGCGCGCCGGTAGAGCTCTGCGCTCGGCACCTCCCGGGTGTCTGTCGATGTCGTCACGGTCGTCATGGTCGGTCCTTTCTACGCCTGGAAACTCTACGAAAGCGAATGTGCGGCAGATCGCTGAGGCGTGAACCGCCCCGAGCGGGGGGCTTTCGGCGCCCGACCTCCGAGGGCCCGCTCCTGGATGAGCGGCTGCGGATGTCTGGCCGAGCGCCTAGCTAAATCGCCAGGCGTAAAAGCGCGCGTAGAAGGACCAGCCGAAACCGGCGTCGGTGCTGCCGATGGTCGTGCGAGCGTGGTCGGACATGCGCTGCCCGGGTTTGTATCAGAGCCGGCCCCGGTTGCCTAGACGTAGTCGCGTACGAAAGGCCAGCCAGCAGAAGGGCGCCGGGGCCCGGCGCAACCCGTGCGCTGCCGCACGCACATCGCGGCTTCGCCTGACGTGTGTGCGCACACGCACGGTTTCCGTGCACCTCCGCACACACATCGGGTTTTGCCCGGACGTGCGTGCGCAGACGCACGGTCTGTCCCCCGGGCCACGCCCCGGAAAGCTCCGGAAAGCCCCGGAAAGGAAAGACGCGCCCCGGCCTCAGCGCCCGGCGAGCTCGCTCATGGCGGCGAGAAAGCGCGCGTTCTCGGCCTGGGTGCCCACCGTGACGCGTAGCGTGCCCTCGCGCCCCAGCGAGGCGCCGGCCCGGACGAGCACCCCGCGCTCGGCCAGCCCGGCCACGACTTCCGCTTCGACGTCGTCGTCGCCGAGGTGGGTCCAGATGAAGTTGGCGTCGGAGTCGGCAACCCACAGCCCCTGCGCGCGCAACCCCTTGGCAAGCTCGGTCCGGGCGGCCACCGTGCGCGCGACCCGGCGCTCGACCTCGTCCTGATGGCGCAGGGCCTCGATCGCGGCTGCCTGGGCGGCCATGTTGAGATAGAAGGGCTGGCGGACCTGGTCGACGGCGGCGCGGAAGTCCTCCGAACCGCACAGGGCGTAGCCGACCCGCAGGCCGGCCAGCCCGTAGACCTTGGAGAAGGTGCGCAGCAGGACCAGGTTGGACCAGCGCCGCAGCAGCCCGAGCGAGGCGTAGGTGTCGCCCAGCGTGAGCGCGTACTCGCAGTAGGCCTCGTCGAGGATCACGCAGACGTGGCGCGGAATGCGCTCCAGGAAGGCCTCGATCTCCTCCAGCGGCAGCGCGGTGGACGTGGGGTTGTTGGGATTGCAGACCAGGACGAGCCGCGTGGCGACGGTCACCTCGGCGGCCAGGGCGTCGAGGTCGTGGCGGTCCTCGGCGTCGAGCGGGACCTGGATCCCCCGGGCACCCGAGGCGGCGGCCAGATGCGGATAGACACTGAACGCCGGCCAGGCGTAGACGACCTCGGCTCCGGGCTCGAGCAGGGCCTCCCCGGCCGCCAGCAGCAGGTCGCAGGAGCCGTTGCCCAGGGCGATGCGGTGCGCGGGAATGCCGTAGCGCTCCGACAGAGCCCCGCGGAGCGCCGCGTAGGACGGGTCGGGATAGCGGTGCACTCCGGTCAGCACGGCCTGGGCGGCGTCGATGACCGAGGCGCTGGGCGCCACCCAGCACTCGTTGGAGGCGAGCATGGCCACGTCGTCGCCCATGTCGTAGCCGGCGGCCAGCGGGTAGGCGGGAATCCGCCGGATGCGCTCACCAAACTCGATTGCCATCTAGCCTCACGCTCCCTTCCTCGCCGGGCGGTTCACGCGCTCTATTGTGCCGATTCGAGGTCCCGTCTCAGCGCCTTGGCCTCGCCCAGGTAGACGTGGCGGGGCTCGTGGTCGTCGCCGGCGTAGTAGTGGACCAGGACCCGGATCACGCTGGGCAGCGAGCCCGGGACGGGCACTTCACGGGCGCACAGGAGGGGCACGCGGTCCAACCCGAGCCGGCGCGCGGCCACCGCCGGAAACTCGGCGTCGAGGTCGTCGGTGAGGGTGAAGATGCAGCTCACCATGGCCTCGGGGGTCAGCGCGTTGCGGGCCATGAGCTCCTGAATCAGGACGCTGGTGGCCTCGAGGATCGCGGCCGCCTCGTTGGCCGCGACGCTATTGGCGCCGCGGAGGGCGAACAGCCGCATCGACCGACGATTCTGGCAGAGCGCCCGACGTCACCGCGGACGGGTTGAGCTCATATACCGTGGCGCAGCCGAAGCGGTGCACGCCGATCACGAGCGAGCCGAGCAGGTGTTGCAGATCGGCGTGCGTGCTACAGCTGGCCAGGATGAACCGCGCACGGGTGCGGATCACGAAGCGGCGCGCCTGGGGGCGGGACATGGCCCCCGAGAAGAGCGCGTCGGCGGCCTCCGAGCGCGGCATGCAGCGGGGCTGAGACCACAGACAGTCACCGACCAGGGTGTGGCGACCGGTCCGGCCCGGGACGACCTCCCCGAGGTAGAACTGGGTCAACACGCCGCCGTCGTCCGGATCGCGTTCCAGGTAGGCCAGCGCGTCGCGCTCGTCGCGGGTGATGAAGTTGGCGTTGCCCCCGGTGGGATGCACGTATTTGGGCGCCATCACGAGCGCGTAAGCGTTGGCCGGAATCGTAAAGGCGAGGACCAGGGCCGCGGTGACCAGCCGGGCGGCGGGCAGCTCGGTCAGGCGGGTGCGCTGGACGCCGAGGACGGCCAGCATCGCCAGGGGGAAGGTGATGCCGTTGAAGGCGTGCAGGGGCGTGGCGCTGAGCGCGGTCGCCGAGAGCATGTAGATGATGAGCGCCACCACCGGCCACACCCGAGCCAGCAGCTCCAGGAACGTGTGCGGCCGGCCCCGGTAGCCGAGCAGGGCCACCGCGGCCAGGGGACCGGCGCCGATGGCGATCGACCAGAACGAGAAGGTGTGCTTGCTCGCGCCCCGGGCCAGCGACCACGACAGGTCAAGGTGTCCGAGCAGCAGGTAGTAGACGAGCGGTATGCCGGTCAGGGCGAGCGTGAGGACGGGCAGGCCGAGCGAGCGCCAGGTCCGATGCTCGCGCCAGCGGATGAGCTCGGCCAAGACCAGGATGAGGATCATCGTCTCGCCCTGCCACGGGTGCAGCGTGCTGGCCACCCCGCCGAGCACTCCGGGGATCCAGGTGAGCCTCCCCTCCCCCCGCGCCCGGTCATAGCCGATCAGGGCAAAGACGATCAGGGCCACAGCGAGCAGGCCGAACGGGTAGCCCCACGATTGCCACGTGGGCATCATGTCGCCGACGATCCCAAAGGCCCCGTAGACGGTGCTGAAGGAGGCAAAGAACAGGCACAGGGCGATCATCACCCGCCGCGGGTTGACCCCGGTCACGCTGCGGTAGGCCCAGGCCCGGGCGGCAAAGAAGGTGGCCACGACCGCGACCGGCTTCCACAGCAGCAGAGCCAGCCAGGGCGCGACCCCGAGCGCGGCGATCACCCCCGAGATGGCCACCGCCGGCTGGAAGTAGTCCGTCGGGGTGCCGCGCAGCACGAACAGGTTGGCCACGAGCAGATGGTGCGAGGCCGATTGGATCCAGGCCAGGTACTGCATCTGATCGACGATGAAGAACCCGTCGGTCCCGGTCCAGACCAGGCCGTTGACGATGGCCTGGCGCAGGTCGAGCGCGACGACCCACAGCGAGAACAGCGCAAAGACGATCAGGCAGACGAGCTCGAAGCGGTCCAGCCGGCGCCGCGGAGGCATCCGGAGGCGCGGAGCCGGACCGGAGCCGACATCGAGAACAGGCGATTCAGTCCGCACGTCGGGCGAACCTAACAGAGCCCTTAGTGCGGCCCGATGCCGCTACTGCTCGAGCTTATTCTGCTGCGACATCGACGCCCGGCCGGCCGACCCCCCCAGCGGGTTGATTCCGTGGGCCTGCATGTACAGGTTGGTGGCCGGCATGAAGCTGAGGATCAGGAACAGGGTGCCGGCCAGGGCCACTCGGCGAAGGCGCACGCTTGAGCCCAGCGCGGCCAGGGGCAGCACCCAGATGACGTACCAGGGCATGAGCCAGCTGAGGCTGGCGATCAGCGCGACGGTGGACCACCCGGCGCCGGCCAGCCAGTCACGACTGTGACGCAGCTGGGCAAGGACGACGGCGACCACACCGACGATGGCCAGATCGAGCAGGAACGGTGTCCCGCCACCGGCGCCGATGGCCAGGCCAACGATGTTGGGAATGCTGAAGTCGGTCAGCAGTGAGCTCTGCTCGGCGAGATTGGGAATGGAGAGACCGAACAGGGCCAGGCTCATCGCGATGAGCGGCACGGCCATGGCCGCCGCGCCGACCAGGACCCGCATCCGGCGTGGGCGGGTGACCGCGGCCACGAGCAGGAACGGCAGCAGCAGAACGGCGGTGAACTTGACGGCGACCGCCAGCATCAGCACGGCGCCTGCCGTCCGGTCCCGGCCGCTGAGCAGCAGCGACACCGCCCCGAGCATCGGGGCGAGCATGAAGAAGTCGTTGTGGAAGCCGCCGACCGCGTAGATGAGGTAGATGGGGTTGAGCGCGACGAGCACGACGGCAAAGCGCGGATCGCGGCCCAGCTGCCGCGCGCATTGCCACACCAGCGCGATGAAGGCCAGGCTCAGCAGCACCGTGACGACCTTGAGCGTCCAGTAGGCGATGGGCAGGGGCATGAAGGCCAGCGGGTAGGTCAGAGCGCTGAACAACGGCCCGTAGGGACTGCGCAGGTTGTCCCAGCTGGCGAACTGGAACACCGGATCAAAAGATTCCTGGCGGATCGTGTGCTGGTAGGGATTGAGGTGGTGCAGGCCACCGAGATGGGCATAGCCGACGTAGTTGAAGACATCGTTGAGCTGCAGCGGCGGGCTGAGCAGCAGGATCAGGTGCAGCGCGACGATCGTGAAAGCGAGGCTGCGCATCGAAAACGTGCGCACCGCGGCGAGCGCGACGCCGTAGGCGACGAGCATGGCCAGCAGCACGACGCTGAAGCCGATGCCGACCGCCTTGGGGTCGTAGATGAGTCGCGGGATGACCGCGCTCAGCGGTCCGGCGTGCCAGCCCGGGAAGGCCAGGGTGCTGCGCGGAACGAGCACGGTCGGACCGGCCACGGCGACGAGGACCACGAGCAGCGTGGCCAGCACGAGCGCGCCCAGCGCGACCCGGCCCCCCCGCTGCTCGACCCGGATCTGAGGGCGCGGGATGCGCAGTGGCAGGCTGGGCAACCGGGCGCCCGGCAGGCTGACGGCGCCCTCACCAGGCGTGGCTCCGGCCACCGGTCCCGAGGTCAGCCGCATGGGCGGCTCGGCTTGTCCCTGCTCTTGCCGCATGTCGTGAAGATAGTGCCGATTGAGGCGTTGGCCGCCACACGGCGATCAGTTGCGATTTTGTTAGGCAGCCCGCAAACGCCGCCGACAACCCCCGCGGGAGGCGAAGCTTGTCGCTGTGGGAGTCGGATCGATAGCCGAACGCGGGGTTCGGACCAGTCGCTGGCGGCCGGTCGCGCTGTGGCACGACATCGCCGGCGAGCCGGCGCTGGCGGCTGTCGCTGCGCTCGTGGTCGCCGGCGCGGCGTTGCGCTTCTATGGGCTCAACCACCAGGGCTACTGGTACGACGAGGCCAACACCGTGTTTCTCGTGCGCCACTCCTTCGGCCAGATGCTCGGCGTGCTGCCCAGCAACGAGTCAACGCCACCGTTCTACTACTGCCTGGCTTGGCTATGGACCCAGGTCCTGGGCAGCGGCGAGGCGGGTCTGCGCTCCCTCTCGGCCCTGTCCGGGGTGCTCGTCATTCCCGTCGCCTACGCGCTGGGTGCGGCCGCCGCCACCCGCCGCGTCGGGCTCGTGCTGGCCGCGCTGGTGGCGTTCAACCCGCTGCTCATCTGGTACTCGCAGGAGGCCCGAGCCTACGCGCTCATGGTCCTGCTCACCGCCGTCACGCTGCTGGCCCTGGCCAGGGCCGCGCGCCGTCCGGAGCCGAGGCCGGTCGCCGCGTGGGCGGTGACCTCGGGCCTGGCCCTGACCACGCATTACTACGCGGTCCTGGTCGTCGCGCCGCAGGCGCTGTGGCTGCTGTGGCAGCACCGGCGCCGCCGCGCCGTGCAGGTCGCCGTGGCTGCCATCGTGGCCTGCGGCCTGGCCCTCATCCCGCTGGCCCTCTCTCAGAACGGCACTCACCGCGATCGCTGGATCTCACGCGCCCCACTGGGCCCACGCGTCAACCAACTCATCCCCCATGTGTTGATCGGCCCCGGGGTGCCCGATCGGCCGCTGGTCAAGTTCATCGCCTTCGCCGCAGCCCTGGCCGGACTGGCCCTGCTCGCACTGCGCGCCAATGGCGCCGAGCGGCGCCCGGCCGCCGCCGCCGGCCTGCTCGTGCTCACCGGGGTCGGGATGAGCTTCGCGTTCGTCCTCGCGGGCTATGACGGTCTGATCACCCGCAACCTGATTGCTCTCACCGTTCCTGTGCTGGTCGTTCTGGCGGCCGGTTTCGGCGCGCGGCGCGCGGGACATCTCGGGCTGCTGGCCGCCGGCGTGCTGTGCGCGATGGGCCTCATCGCCGCCGTTGGTGTGGCCGCCGACCGGGACTTGCAGCGCCCCGACTGGCGTCCGCTCATCCGGATGCTCGGTCCCCCGCCCCGACACGCCCCCGGCCGCGCCTTGATCGTCCAGCACTACCACATGCTGCTGCCGCTGTCGCTGTACATGCGCGGCCTGCGCCGCATCGACCCGCGCATCGGGGCTCGGGTCAACCAGATCGACGTCATCGCCATCTCCTCTCCGAGGGTCGGTACGTGCTGGTGGGGCGCGGCCTGCAACCTCAGATCCACGCAGCCTCAGAGCTCGTATCCGTTCCGGGGCTTTCACTTTGCCTGGCGCCGCCGGGTACTCCAATTCACCGTTGAGCACTTCGTCTCCCGCCATCCGGTGCGGATCCGAGCGGCGACGGTGGCCCCGGTGCTGACCGAGACCAGGCTCGGCAAGGATGACTTTCTCTATCAGCGCTAAAGGCGGTTGGCGGCCGCGGTCAACTGAGGCCGCCGGCCTGGCGCAGCGCCCGCAGTTCTGACTCGGTCAGTGCCCGGTGCGCGCCCGCCGGCAGGTCACCGAGCGCCAGCGGGCCGAAGGCCACCCGCTCGAGCGCCACGACGCGATGGCCCACCGCCTCACACATGCGGCGCACCTGACGCTTGCGTCCCTCGTGAAGGGTCAGCTCGATCACCTCGGGAGCCACTCGCCGCACGCGTGCCGGCGCGCTCATGCCGTCCTGCAGGGCCACGCCGGCGCGCAGCCGCCGCAGGGCGGCGTCCCGGACCGTGCCGCGGACGGTGGCTCGATAGGTCTTCTCGACCTCGAACCGCGGATGGGTGAGGCGATAGGCGAGATCCCCATCATCGGTCAGCAGGATGAGGCCGGTGGTGTCGATGTCCAGCCGCCCGACGGGATAGAGCCGGCCGGTGCTGGGCACGAGCGAGATCACCGTCGGGCGCCGGTGGGTGTCGCTGGCCGTGGACACGACGCCGGCCGGCTTGTTGACCGCGTAGACGACGCGCTCTGGCACCGGCGGGCGGAGGGGGGCGCCGTCCACGGTCACCGCGTCGGCCGCGGAGACCGAGCGGGCCGGATCGACCACGGTCTCCGCGCCCACCGTCACCCGTCCGGCGCGGACGATCTCCTCCGCCGCGCGGCGGGAGGCGACCCCGGCGTGGGCGAGGTACTTCGCGAGACGCATGGCGGATGCCACCATAGAGAGCATGGACTTCGATCTCCTCGACACCACGCTGGCCGCACTGGGCGAGCCGGCCTACCGCGCCGACCAGGTGTGGCGCTGGACCGCCCGGGGCGCCAGGGGCTATGAGGAGATGACCAACCTCCCGGTGACGCTGCGTGAGGCGCTGGCCGCCGCGGTGCCCTTCTCCAGCCTGCGCGTCGAGCACGAGGCCCGCGCCCGCGACGGGACCGTGAAGGCGCTGCTGGCCACCGCCGACGGCCGGCCGATCGAGTCCGTGCTCATGGTCTACCGCGATGGCCGGCGATCGCTGTGCCTATCCTCCCAGTCGGGCTGCCCGCTGACATGCCGCTTCTGCGCCACCGGCCAGATGCGCTTCGGGCGCAACCTGACCGCCGGGGAGATCGTGGATCAGGCCCTGCACTTCCGGCGTCTCGGGCCGGTCGATCACGCCGTGTTCATGGGCATGGGCGAGCCGATGATGAACCTCGATGCGGTCCTCGCCGCCTGCGCGCGCCTTCCCGACGTGGGCATCAGCCATCGTCACACGGCGATCTCCACGGTGGGCTGGATCCCGGGCATCCAGCGTCTGGCCGCCAGCCCGTTTCCCATTCGGCTCGCCCTCTCGCTGCACGCGGCCGATGAGGCGCTGCGCTCGGAGCTGATGCCCGTCAACGACCGCTACCCCCTCAAGGATGTGCTCGCCGCCTGCCACGAGTACTACGCCGGCAAGCGCCGCATGATCTTTGTCGAGTACGTGATGCTGGCCGGGCTCAACGACACCGCCGCCCAGGCCCGGCAGCTGGCCGAGGTGCTCGACCCGCGCATGTTCAAGGTCAACCTCATCCCCTATAACCCGACCGACTCCCCCTTCGCCGGATCAAGCCCCAAGGCGATCGAAGCCTTCCGGGCCGCACTCGAAGCCGCCGGTGTGAGCGCCACCGTGCGCCTCACCCGGGGTCGCGACATCGAGGCGGCCTGCGGCCAGCTGGCCGTGACACGAGCGTGAGCGCCCCGCCGGCGTGAGCACCCGCGACCCGGTCGGTGCGCGGCGGCTCACGGCGCAGCTGCTGGCCGGCCCCCCCGCCCGTGACCCGCTGGCCGTGGCGCAGCGGCTGTTGGCCATTCAGGGCCAGGACCCTCGGGGCGCCCGCCTGGCGATCCGGGCGCGGAGCCGCGGGGTGAGCGCCGCCGATGTCGACCGCGCCCTGACCGAGGAGCGCTCGCTGCTCATCACCTGGCTCAACCGCGGCACCCTGCATCTGATCCGCAGCGAGGACTACCGCCTCCTGCACTTGCTCACGACCCCCCAGCTGCGGACGAGCAGCAGCACCCGCCTGGCGCAGGAGGGCCTGGACGCCAGGGACACCGATCGGGGCCTGGCCGTCATCGAGCGCGCGCTCGGCACCGATGGACCCCTGACCCGGCAGGATCTGGCCGGGCGACTCGAGCAGGCCGGAATACCGACCGGCGGCCAGGCCCTGATCCAGCTGCTGCACCGGGCCGGAGTGGAGGCCATCGCCGTCCGGGGACCGATGGTCGGCCGCGAGCACGCCTACGTTCGCGTCGATGACTGGCTGGGGCCGGCTCCAGCCCTTGATCGCGACCGCGCCCTGGCCGAACTGGCCCGTCGCTACCTGGCCGGCCATGGTCCCGCCGACGAGCGCGATCTGGCCCGCTGGGCGGGGATGGCGCTGCGCGACGCCCGCACCGGGCTGGAGGCGATCGCCTCCGAGCTGAAGACGCTGCCCGGGGGGCTGGTCGATCTGGCCGGCCGGCGGGCGGCCCCGGCGCCCGCACCCCGCCTGCTTGGCGCCTTCGAGCCGCTGCTCCTCGGCTGGGTCTCCCGTGAACCGGTCCTCGGCGAGCACCCCGAGCGGGTGGTCGTGGGCGGGATCTTCCGGGGCTTTGCCCTCGTCGGGGGACGTGCCGTCGCCGTCTGGCGCCTGCGCGGCACGGAGGTCGAGCTCGAGCCGTTCGCCCCACTCGAGCCGCCCGTGGCCGGCGCACTGGCCCAGGACGCGCGGGCGGTGCGCGAGTTCCTCGGTCTGGGCTAGTCGGTGTCGGGGACGGCAGCCGGGGTGGTCGCCCCCGGAGCCCCGGGGCCGCCGGCACGTGCCTCGCCGGCCCGCAGGAGCCGGTCGCGCAGCTCAGACTCGAGCTCGGGAGGCGGGGCAAAGCCTTCGATGGCGGGAAGCTCGTCAAGCCGGTCGAGGCCGAACAGCTTGAGGAACAAATCAGTGGTCCGGTAGAGCACGGCGCCGAACTGGGAGCGACCCTGCTCCTCGATCAGGCCGCGTTCGAGCAGGGTCGTCGCCGCCGACTCGGCGTTGACACCCCGGATGCGGGCGATCTCGGGCCGGGAGACCGGCTGCAGGTAGGCGACGATGGCCAGCGTCTCGGCCTGGGCCGGCGTGAGCGGCGGCGTGCGGGGCTTGGCCAGCAGCCGCCGGGCAGCCGCCTCGGTGTCGGGATGGGTGCTGAGCGTGAAGCCCCCGGCGAGCTGGCGCAGCATTAGCCCCCGGCGCTCGAACTCGTAGTGTTCGCGCAGGCTCTCCAGCGCGCTGACAATCTCGTGCAGCTCGGCACCGGTCGCCTCGGCCAGGGCCGGCGCCGCCACCGGTTCGGAGCTGAGGAACAGCAGCGCCTCCACCGTGCGCTCCAGTTCAGCCGTCGCGCTCATGCCGTGAGCCTCGGGGCGGCGGTCAGGGGCGAGGTCCGCTCCACGGTGATCTCGGCAAACGGCTCGTCCTGGGTCCAGGTCGCCTCGCCCTGCTTGTAGAGCTCGAGCAGCGCGTACAGGGTCACAGCCACCGTGACCCGGTCTGAGCGGGCCACCGCCTCGTCGAAGGTGAAGCGGCCCCGGGCGAGCAGGCGTCGCAGGTGGACGAGGCGCTCGGCCACCGTCACCTTGGCGACCGTCACGTGGTGCAGGTCGACGGGAGGCGGAAGGATCAGGAGATCGCTGATGGCCCCGGACAGCACCCTGGGGTCATACACCGCTCGCGCGTCGTGAAGGCGGGCCTTGCGCAGGTGCGGCGGCGGCGGCGCGGAGCGAAACCGGCTCCCCTCCTCGCGCTCGAGCCGCTCGCGCAGATACGCTGCGGCGGCGCGGTAGCGGTGGGCATCGAGCAGACGGGCGAGCAGCTCCTCAGCCGCCTCGCCCGGATCGAGCTCGATCTCCTCCAGTTCCTCACCGGGCAGCAGCAGGCGAGACTTGAGTTCGAGCAGGGCGGCGATCAAGACCAGGAACTCGGTGGCCGCCTCGAGATCGAGATCGCCTCGCCGCTCGAGATGATCGATGTAGGTGATGACCACATCGGCGAGATCGACTTCGAGCAGATCGACCTCCTCACGCAGGATCAGCGTGAGCAGGAGATCAAACGGCCCGGCGAACACGTCGAGGTCGAGTTCGAGGTCCACAAGCGCCATCAGCGCCAGGTCCTCGCCGCTGGGTGCGTCAGCGCGCAGAACACGCCGTAGACGTTATCCGGGGGGTCGGACCGCTCCCACACCCATGGCCCGGCGGACGTCGACCAGCACCGGCGAGCAGATCGCCCGGGCCTTGTCGGCCCCGCGGGCCAGGATGCGCTCCAGCTCCGGCTCATCGGAGCGAAAGTTCGCGTACCGCTCACGCACCGGCTCCAGGTACGCGACGACTGCATCGGCCACAGCGGTCTTGAACGCCCCGTAGCCCGATCCGTCGAACTCCGCCTCAATCGCCTCGGCTGAGGATCCTCTCACCGCGGCCAGAACTTCGATCAGGTTGGTGATCCCCGCCTTGCCGGGGGCGCGGCGGACCTCGCTACCTGAATCGGTGACGGAGGAGCGGAACTTCTTGGCGATCGCCCCGGGCTCGTCGAGGACATACACGGTGCCCTGCACGCTGCCTCCGGTCGTGGACATCTTGCGCTCGGGGCTCTGAAGATCCATGATCCGCGCGCCGATGGCGGGAATGCGCGCCTCGGGCACGACGAGCGTGTCGCCAAAGCGGGCGTTGAAGCGCTCGGCGACGTCACGCATGAGCTCGACGTGCTGGCGCTGGTCGTCGCCCACGGGAACCTCATCGGCCCGGTAGGCGAGGACGTCGGCGGCCATCAGCACCGGATAGGTGAATAGGCCCGCGGAGACCAGCTCACGCTGCGCGCCGGCCTTGTCCTTGAATTGGTGCATGCGGTTGAGATCGCCGAACGAGGTGACGCTCGAGAGCAGCCACGTGAGCTCGGAGTGCTCGAGCACATCGCTCTGGCGGAAGAACACGCACCGTTCGGGGTCGAGTCCCGCGGCAAGCAGCGTGCCCGCGGTGTCATAGACCGATTCGCGCAGGCCGGCCGGCTCGTAGGCCACCGTGGTGGCATGCAGATCGACGATGCAATAGATCGCCTCGCCGCGATCCTGTCCGGCCACGTACTGCGTGATCGCGCCGATGTAGTTGCCGAGGTGCTTGCGACCCGTCGGCTGGATGCCCGAGAAGATGCGCACGAACGCGCAGGCTACTGAGGCCGCCGCTCCCTACGCGCGCGATCGCCTCAGCCGGGGACGGGGCGAGCCGGCTGCGGCGAACGCGCCGGCCGTGGCCGGGCCAGCAGCCAGGCGGCGATGATGCCGCCCATCGCACCGCACAGATGGCTCTGCCAGGAGATCCCGTGCTGGGGGACGAGACTGGACAGCAGCGCTCCGCCCCACACCACCCCGACGACGATCCCGGTCAGGAACTCCAGCCAGCTGCGGTTGAAGATCCCGCGGGTGAGCAGGTAGGTGGCGTAGCCGAAGACGACGCCGCTGGCGCCCACGGTCACCGAGCCGGCCGGAGCGATCAGCCACGTGCCGATCCCGCCGATGATGATCACGATCGCCGTGACCAGGGCAAGGCGGGCGGCACCGCGCAGGGCGATGATCACCCCCATGAACACAAAGGGGATCGTGTTGTCGATCAGGTGGGCAAAGCTCACGTGCAGAAACGGCGCGGTGAGAATGCCCCACAGATGACCGAGATTGCGGGGGTAGATGCCATCGGAGTTCAGGCCCTGGCTGTCGAGGCTGTTGATCGCCTCGATCACCCACATCAGGACGATGATCGCCACCAGCAGGCTGAGACCCTCGACAGAGGGACGGCGGCGGCTGGGTTGGCCCTGGGGGCGGAGCTCCGGAGTACCCATCAGTCAAGGATGGCATGCCGCGTCGTCGGCCCCCTCACCCCCGTCCAAACGGTCAGCCCGGGGGAAGGCGGCCACACCACGCCGGCGATTGCGCCGCGACGGCAACGCGACCGCGTCCGGTCAGGCGGCCAGGACCGCCTCAGCCACGGCCAGGGCCACCTCGGCCCGCTGGCCGAGAGCCTCGGCGAGCGCGAATTCCTCCGGGGTGTGAGCCCCCCCGCCCCGCGGACCGAGCCCGTCCACGGTCGCCGCGATCGTCTCGGCGAAGTGGCTGGCATCGCTCGCGCCGCCACGGGCGACGCCGGCGATCGTCCGCCCCAGCCGGGCGGAGGCGGCGTGCAACAGGGGCGTGGTGGGGGCCTCGGAGTCCATGCCCGGCCACTTGCGCTCCATCGTTGCGATCAGTTGAACCTCGTCGAGCTCCGCCGGCACCCGGTTCACGACGGCTGTGAAGGCGTCAAGCGCGCGGGCACGGAGATCAAAGATCAGCTCCCCGCGGGCGGGAACCACGTTGAAGGCGCGACCCGAGGCCATCACGGTGGGAACGACGCTGAGCTGATGGGGACCGCGGGGGTCGTGGAGCTCGGCACAGGAGCGGGCGACCGCGGCCAGGGCCAGCAGGGCGTTGCGCCCGTGATCGGGGGCGCTGCCCGAGTGCGCGGCGCGGCCGTGGGCGAGGACCTTGAGCGTCCCGGCCGCCTTACGGCGGATGACCACGCCCTCGCCTCCGTCAGCCGTGCGCTCCGCGGCCTCAAAGCACAGGCAGGCGTCATAGCCGCGGAAGCGCTCGATGTGGGCAAAGGGCGCGACGCGCCACTCCTCGTCGGTGACGAGCAACACCGACAGCTCGGCAAACGCGTCCGGCCGGCGGGCCAGCGCGCGGGCCACGCCGAGCGAGAGGATGACGCCGCCCTTCATGTCCGCGGTCCCGGTGCCGTACAGCCGCTCGCCCTCGGCCCGCAGCGGCTGGTGGGCCTCGTGGCCGATGACGGTGTCGACGTGGCCCAGGAGCATGACCCGCTTGCTTCCGGTCCCGGTCACCGTGCCAATCAGGTCAGGGGCGCTGCCCGGCGTCGAGCAGGCGGGGCGTTGCACCCGGGCTCCGTCAGGCAGCAGCGAGGCACACAGGGCCAGGCACCGTTCGGCCCCGTCGCGGTCTCCCGACGGTGAGGAGATACCGACCAGCTCGGCCAACTCCGCTGGCGCCCGGGCGGCGATCTCGGCGGCCTCGGCCAGCAGCTGCGCGCTCTCGGTCGTGCTCATGACGCGATCGCCTCGACCTGGGCGGCGGTCAGCGAGCCGGGCGCGACTGGGTCCCGTCCCGGCCGGGCCTGCGCGGCCGAGCGGTCACCGGCGTCGATCGCCGTCGTCGGGCGGGGGCCAGGCCCGGGGACCAGGCCGGCCGGCTGAGGGGCGGCGGCGAGCATGACCACGGCACCGTAGAGGGAAGGCATCCGCCCCAGCGCCATGCGCTCCGCCTCCGCGCTGTTCATCACCCACGACATGGCGTCTGAGGGTAGTCGGGGCCGGAGAGGGCCGAGACCGGCCGCCGGGTGGGCTTGGGCCGAGCGGCCTTCGGTCCCTGGGTGGCGCGCAGGGCAGTTTGGAGAAAAGCCGGTTGACGGAGGTCGGGTTTTCTCCACACCGGCCGCTGGGCGGGCATTTCGGAGAAAACTCGCCGCCCGCTTTTGAGTTTTCTCCATTCTGCACCGTCCCAGCACCCGCACGGGCCGAGATGATCGCATCCGGACCCGCGCGTCCTTCGCCGGCGTCCAATAGGCTCGCTCCTGGTCTGCACGCTTCCCGGAGGGAGTCTCATGTCCACGGTCGATGTCCCCAGCGGCTCGAGCCGCACCGCCCGCCCGGCCCCGGGGCGACTGGCCCGCGGAGTGCTTTCAGACTTCGATATCGCCGCGGCCACGCTGGCCAACATCGCTCCGGCGATGAGCTTCTTCTTCGGCTTTGCCCTGATCGTCTCCACGGCCGGCGTCGCCGCCCCGCTCACGGTGATCGCCGCCATGGTGGCGATCGCTCTGCTCGGCAACACGCTGAGCCAGTTCGCCCGCTCCCAGCCCTCGACCGGCTCGTTTGTGACCTTCATCGGGCGCGCCTTCGGCGGGTATGCGGCCGTCGTCACCGCGGTCGTCCTGTGCGCCGGCTACATCCTCGCCGTCTCCAGCGTGGTGACCATCTCGGGTGGCTTTCTCCAGACGATCCTCCAGCACTACCTGAGCATCAACATACCCTGGCAGCTGCTCACCGCGGTGCTCACCCTGGGGGCGCTGTTCTTGATCGTGGGCGGCGCCAAGCCGTCGACCAAGGTCGCGGCCGTGTTCTTCGGCTTTGAGCTCATCCTGCTCGTCGTGGTGGCCATCGCCCTGCTCATCCAGCATTCCGGCCACATCAACCTCAAGCCCTTTGACCCGAGCAATCTGTCGGGCGGGTTCTCCGGCCTGTCGCTCGGCTTCCCGCTGGCCGTGTACCTGTTCGTGGGCTGGGAGAACTCCGCCGCCATGGCCGAGGAGAGCCGCGACCCGCGGTCGGGCATCGCCCGCGCGGTGTTTGCCAGCGTGCTCCTCGTCGGCGTGCTCTACGTGTTCCTGGCCTACAGCACGGTGGTCGGCTTTGATGACAACGCCAAGGCGCTGGGCGGGGCGACCATCCCCTTCATCACCGCCGCCGGCGGCGTGGCCGGATTCCTGCTCTTTGTAGCCTACATGGCCGGCTTCACCTCGATCTGCTCCAGCCTCATCTCGGCCACCAACTCCCAGGCACGGATCATCTTCAGCTCCGGGCGCGAGGGGCTGCTGCCGTCGGTGACCGCGCGCCTGACCGAGAAGGGCAAGACGCCGTGGGTGGCCTTTGTCGTCTTCCTGGGGCTGGCCCTCGGCCTCACCTACGTGTTTGGCTGGAACACCGACCCGGTGAAGTTCTTCGGGGAGATCGCCACCCTGGGCACGATCCTCATCGCCCTCACCTACCTGGTGGCCAACCTCGCCCTCCCGGTCTACTTCCGCCGCTATCACCCCGACCGCTTCTCCCCCCTCCTGCACCTCGTGCTGCCGCTGCTCGGCGCGGCGGCGATCGGCTATCCCCTGTACGAGCTGATCAAGCCCGGCCAGCTGGCGCCGTTCAACCACTACCCGCTGATCGCCGGCGGGGTGGTCGTCGTCGCCCTCATCTATGGCGGGATCATGTACGCCCGGGACCGGACGCTCGGTGAGCGCGTGGGCTCGGTGGTGGCCGACGCCGAGTAGCCTCTGGTTGGGAGCGGCAGCCGAGCGACCCGTGGGCGGTCAATGTGGCCGCAGCCTGCTGCCACATTCGCGAAGGCCGGCCTTCGGGCCTCGCGGGCGCCAGGAACGGGACTACAGCGGCTGGCGCACGACGGGCCGGCGCGCGGCGGCGGCCTCGTCGAGGCGGCGCACGGGCGTCGTGTGGGGCGCGGTGCGGGCCACCTCGGGATCCTCGCGGGCCTCGCGCAGGATCTCGGCCACGATGTCGGCGAAGCGGTCGAGCGTCTCCTTGGTCTCGGTCTCGGTCGGCTCGACAAGCAGCGCCTCGTCGACGAGCAGCGGGAAGTAGACCGTCGGCGGGTGCACGCCGTGATCGAGCAGGCGCTTGGCCAGATCGAGCGTCCGGATGCCCAGCTCGCGCTTCATCGGTGCCCCGGAGAGGACGAACTCGTGCATGCAGATGCGGTCAAAGGCGACGGGGAGCAGGTCGGCCAAGGGCGGGTCGGTCGTATTCCGCAGCTTGGCCAGCAGGTAGTTGGCGTTGAGCACGGCGACCTCGGACACATCGCGCAGGCCCGCCGCGCCGAGTGAGCGGATGTAGGCGTAGGAGCGCACGAACACGCCGAAGTTGCCCTGGAAGCCGCGCAGACGGCCGATCGAGCGCGGACGGTCGTAGTCGAGCGCGAAGACCGGACCGTCGCCGTTGTGGCGGTCGCGGCGCACGACCTGCGGGCGGGGCAGGAAGGGCTCGATCCGGTCAGAGACGGCGATCGGGCCCGCCCCGGGTCCGCCGCCGCCGTGGGGCTGGGTGAAGGACTTGTGCAGGTTGAAGTGCACGATGTCGAAGCCCATGTCCCCGGGCCGGCAGATGCCCATGATCGCGTTGAGGTTGGCGCCGTCGTAGTAGAGCGTGGCCCCGACGCCGTGGACGATCTCAGCGATCTCCTGGATCTGGGGCTCAAACAGGCCCAGCGTCGAGGGGTTGGTGAGCATCAGGCAGGCGACGTCCTCGTCGGCCTTGGCCCGCAGGTCCTCGATGTCGACGTTTCCGTGGGCGTCGGTGCCGACCTTGACCACCTCGTAGCCGGCCATCGTCACCGTGGCCGGGTTGGTCCCGTGCGCGGTGTCGGGGGTGAGGACCTTGGTCCGCTGCTCGCCGCGGTCCTCGTGGTAGGCGCGGGTGAGGAGCACGCCGGCCAGCTCACCGTGGGACCCGGCCGAGGGCTGCAACGAGACGTGGGGCAGCCCGGCTATTTCCGATAGCGCGTCCTGCAGGCGCCACATGAGCTCGAGCGCGCCCTGCGCGCGCTCTGGCCGCTGCAGCGGGTGCAGCTTGGCGTGGCCGGGCAAGGCGGCGACGCGCTCGTGGAGCTTGGGGTTGTGCTTCATCGTGCACGAGCCGAGCGGGTAAAAGCCGGTGTCGAGGTCGAAGTTGCGCTTGGAGAGGCGGTTGTAATGGCGGACGATCTCGGGCTCGGAGACCTCGGGCAGGCGCGGCGCTCGCTCGCGGCGCAGCGCGGGGGCCAGGAGCTCATCGAGCGGGCGCTCGGGCACATCCAGCGCCGGGGCCACGAACGCGCGGCGGCCCGGCTTTGAGCGCTCGTAGATGGTCAGCTCGTCATCGGCGGCGGAGATGTTGCTCAAGGTCATGCCCCGACCTCCTGAAGCGTGCGACCCCGTTCGGCCGCCACCGCGGCGCCGAGCACGTCAGCGAGGCGATCGATCTCGGCCCGCGTGCGCCGCTCGGTGATGGCGATGAGCAGACCGTTCGCGTGCTCGGGGTAATCGCCGCCGAGCGCATACCCCGGGTTGATGCCCTGTTCCAGGCAGCGCTTCATGACCGCCTCGACCGGAGCATCAAGGCCGACGGCGAACTCGCGCACCACCGGCTGCTCGTGCAGGAGCTCGACGCCGTCGAGCCCAGCCAGGCGCTGGCGGGCGTACGCCGTGCGCTGGAGCATGAGCTCGGTCAGCTCGACGATCCCCCGCTGGCCGAGCCAGCTGAGATAGATGACCCCGGCCAGGGCGTTGAGCGCCTGGGCGGTGCAGATGTTGGAGGTGGCCTTCTCGCGGCGGATGTGCTGTTCGCGGGTCTGGAGGGTGAGCACGAACCCGCGCTTTCCGTCCGAGTCGCGCGTCTCGCCCGAGATGCGCCCGGGAATCCGGCGCAAGAGTGCCTGGCTGGTGGCAAAGAAGCCAAACGATGGGCCCCCGAAATCCAGCCGGTTGCCGAGGGTCTGGCCCTCACCGACGGCGATGTCGATTCCGCACTCCCCGGGCGAGCGCAGCAGCGACAGCGGCAGCGGGTCACACGCGCAGATGGCGACGGCGCCGGCGTCGTGGGCGGCGCGGCTGAGCGCCTCGAGGTCCTCGACGGAGCCGAGGAAGTTGGGCTGCTGGACGATCACCGCGCTGACGTCATCGCCGAGCTCGGGAAGGACGGTGACACCATCCTGGAGGGGCGCCTCGATGACCTCCATGCCCCAGGCGTGGGCGTGGGTGCGCAGCGTCTCGCGCGAGTGGGGGTGCACGCCGCGGGAAATGATGAACTTGGGGCGCCCGTTGGTGTGCTTGGCCACGTAGCCGGCCGCGGCCACGGCGCTGGGACCCTCATAGACCGAGGCGTTGGACACGGGCAGGCCGGTCAGCTCACAGATGGCCGTCTGGTACTCGAACATGGCCTGCAGGCCGCCCTGGGAGACCTCGGGCTGGTAGGGGGTGTACGGCGTGAGGAACTCTGAGCGGCTGATGATCGAGTCGATCAGGGAGGGCACGTAGTGGTCGTACATGCCGGCGCCGAGGAACGAGGTCTCGTCCTCGGTGCTGGCGTTGCGCGCCGCCAGCGCGCGCAGCTCGTCGTAGACCTCCTGCTCGGAGAGCCCGGGGCCGAGCTCCAGTGGGGCGGTGAGGCGCAGGCTCTCCGGGATGTCGGCGAACAGCGCGTCGACCGAGTCCACGCCGATCGCGGCCAGCATCTCCTGCCGGTCGGCGTCGGTGGCCGAGGTATAGGTCGTCATGACAGCGTGGCCTCGTAGGCGGCGGCGTCGAGCAGGGCGTCCTGCTCACCGGGATCAGCCAGCTTGACCTTGACCAGCCAGCCCTCGCCGTAAGGATCGTCGTTGATGACCTCGGGCTTGTCGGTCAGGGCGTCGTTGACGGCCACGATCTCCCCCGACAGGGGCGAAATCACGTCCGAGACCGCCTTGACGGACTCGACCTCGGTGTAGGGCGCATCCTTGCTGACCTGGGTGCCGACCGCCGGCGGGTCAAAGAACACGACCTCGCCGAGCGAGTCCTGGGCAAACCAGGTGATTCCGAAGGTGGCCTCGTCACCGGAGATCCGGGCCCAGTCGTGCTCGGGGTGGTAGAGAAGATCCTCGGGGTAGCTGGGGTCGGCCACTACGACTCCTTCTTGTACAGGGGCTTGGAGTGCACCACGGCTGTCCGCTCGGTACCGCGGACATCGATTGTCAGGCTAGTGCCCGGCGCGGCGTGCTCGGCCGGGACATAGCCCATGCCGATCCCGCGCTCCAGGGAGGGAGAGAAGGTGCCGCTGGTCACCACCCCGCCCCCGACGATCGGGTTGCCCTGGCGCGGAATGCCGGACCCCTCGATCGTGAACGCGGCCAGCTTCTCGCTCGGGCCGGCGGCGCGTACGGCGGCCACCGCCTCAGAACCGATGAAGCCCGTCGCCTCCCGGCAGCACCAGCCCAGCCCGGCCTCGATCGGGCCCCGGTCCTCCATGAGGTCATTGCCGTAGAGGTGAAAGCACACCTCGAGGCGCAGCGTGTCGCGCGCGCCCAGCCCGGCCGGGGTGACCCCGGCGCCCAGCAGGGCGTCCCAGACCTCGCCCGCCTGGGCCGGGTCAAGCAGCAGCTCGGCCCCGTCCTCACCCGTGTATCCGGTGCCGCAGACGAGCATCGGGACCCCAGCCACCGTCCGCTCGGCGCAGTGAAAGCGCGGCGGAAGCTGCTCGTCGGTCAGTGTGCCGAGAATCTGCCGGGCCGCCGGGCCCTGGACGGCGAGCATGGCGAAGCCGTCACGGCGGTCGATCACGTCGGCGTCGTAGCCGCCGGCGTGGGATTGAAACCAGGCCAGGTCGCGCTCGTGGTTGGAGGCGTTGGTGACGGTCAGGTAGCGGCACTCGGCCAGCCGGTAGGTGAAGAGGTCATCGAGCACGCCTCCGTCCTCGCGGCACAGGACGCTGTACTGGGCCCCGCCCTCGACCAGGCGGCGCAGGTCATTGGAGAGCAGGTGCTGGAGGAACTCCTGGGCCTGGGGGCCGCGGGTCTCGATCTCGCCCATGTGGGAGACGTCAAACACGCCCGCGTGCGTGCGCACGGCGGCATGCTCGGCGCGGATACCCGCGTACTGGACCGGCATCTCCCAGCCGGCAAACGGCACCAGACGTGCCCCGGCGGCCTCGTGCTGGGCGCGAAGCGGCGACTGGCGCAGGGCGGTGTCGGCGGGCGGCATGGCGACCTAGGCTAGCGGTCGCCCAGGCTGCCGAGAAGCCCTAGCCGCCGGTGGCGCGGGCCTGACGCACGGCCGGTCCCGGCCCCGGTCGGTGGCCGCTTCCTAGCGGTCCTTGAGGAACGACGGGATGTCGATCTCGTCGTCGGCGATCTCCAGCGAGGAGCGCTGGCGATCATCCATCGTCACGTCGCGATCGCGGCGCTCGCGCCGGGTGGTCTCCCGGGCCGTGCTCGGGCTGCGCGAGCCGTGATCGAAGCCGGTGGCGATGACGGTTACGCGGACCTCGTCGCCGAGCGTGTCGTCGATGACCGCGCCGAAGATGATGTTCGAGTTGTTGTCGGCGGCGCTCTGAACGATCTCGGCCGCCTCGTTGACCTCGAACAGCCCGAGGTCGTGGCCGCCCGTGATGTTGAGCAGGATGCCCATCGCCCCTTCCACCGACTCCTCCAGGAGCGGTGACGAGATGGCGATCTTGGCCGCCTCGGCGGCGCGATTCTCACCCGCCGCGGTGCCGATGCCCATAAGCGCCGAGCCGGCGTCATGCATGATCGTGCGGACGTCGGCGAAGTCGAGGTTGATCAGGCCCGGGATCGTGATCAGGTCGGTGATGCCCTGGACGCCCTGGCGGAGAACGTTGTCGGCCTCGCGGAAGGCGTCGAGGATCGTCGTGCGCCGCTCGACGATGGTCAGCAGCTTCTCGTTGGGGATGATGATCAGCGTGTCGACGTTCTCACGCAGGCGCTGGATGCCCTCGGCGGCCTGGCGGGCGCGCTGCGTGCCCTCGAAGGAGAACGGACGGGTGACCACCCCAACGGTGAGGGCGCCGATCTCGTTCTTGGCGATCTCGGCGATGACGGGGGCGGCGCCGGTGCCGGTGCCGCCGCCCTCGCCGGCGGTGACGAACACCATGTCGGCCCCCTTCAGGGCCTCCTTGATGTCGTCGCGCGACTCGGCCGCGGCGCCGTGACCCATGTCCGGATCGGATCCGGCCCCCAGGCCCTTGGTCAGCTCGTGACCGATGTTGAGCTTGATGTCGGCATCGCACATGGCCAGGGCCTGCGCATCGGTATTGCAGGCGACGAATTCGACGCCACGCAGCCCGGCGTCAACCATCCGGTTGACGGCGTTGGTGCCGCCGCCGCCGACGCCGACGACCTTGATGACGGCCAGATAACTTCCGCTTTCCATGTGTCTCGTCCGAGCCTCGATATAGGGTTGAGTGTTTCGGGCGTGCCTGCTCGAGAGGAGCAGTTTGGCACGTTATGGCCTACCGGCGCGAGAAGTCAACGCGATGGGCGACCGCGCAACGATCGTTGCAGAACAAGGAACTCTCGATCTGCGCCATAGAGTCGGCCCGAGGCTGGGCTAACCCTGGACCTCAGCTTCAGTGTAGCGATCAGCCCCCGGATGGGTTCGTCGTGGTGGCGGTCCCCGCGGCCGTGCTCGCCGGGGCGACGGCGCTCGTGCCGGTCCCCACCGGCGGCGCCGAGCCGCTCGTGCCGGCCGTCGATGAGCTGCCCACGCTGTCGGCGCCCGCACCTGCGGCGGGTCGGTGCGGGTCGGTCACGTCGATGTACTGGGCCCCCGCCGAGGTTGAGCTGGCCAGCACCTCGGTCACCGCCGCCCACTTGGCCGACAGCTCGGTGACGCCACCGAAGTACAGGCTGGGCCCGTTGCGCAGCTGCCCGACCAGGCCGTGGGCGGAACCGTCGCTGACCCCGCTCAGCCGGGCCAGAAACGGATAGGGGGCGGCGCCGAGCAGGCGCGCCTCGCTGAGGGCCCACCCGGTCAGACGCGTGCCCCCGGGTACGACTCCCATGGAGATGACCGGCAGCGGGGCCGTCGCCTTGAGGTCGTGCAGGAGGGTGCCGTCGCCGGCCACCGGGATCCGCCGGCCTCCGGCCGCGACCACCGCGACGGGAACCTGCTCGGAGACCCGGACGGTCATCGCGTTGGGAAACTGGGTCGAGACATCGAGGCTCTTGACCACCGGGTACGGGGACACGGCGGTCTGAAGCGCGCGCATCTTTACGTCAAGCGTGGTCATGGTGCGCGCGGCAGCGTGCAGAGCAGCGCGGATCTGCCGTGCGTCGGGCCCGCTGGTCCCGACGATTTTCACGTTCTGGACGGCGACAAGCGACGAGTCGCGCAGCCAGAGGTAGGCGCCGCCGAGCACGATCAGCCCGCCGAGCAGGCCGGCCAGCAACCGCGGTCCGGGACGTCCCCGCACCGCGAGGCGCCGGACCCGTCCACGACGCCTGGCGCTCGCCGTGCTCATGACCGGTGCCAGTCGCTCGGGAAGGCCACCGGGCCCAGGGCCTGGACCTCAGGCTCGAGCTCGATCGCGAAGCGCTCCTGGACGCGGCGGCGCCCCTCGGCCATGACTGCGATGACGTCGGCGGTCGTCGCGCCGCCGTGGTTTTCGACGAAGTTGGCGTGCTTGGCCGAGAACCCGGCGCCGCCGATCCGCAGCCCCCGGCATCCGGCGGCCTCCAGGAGCTGACCAGCGCTGCGGCCCTCGGCCCTCGGGTCAGTGGGGTTCTTGAACGTCGAGCCAAAGGTCTTGATGCCGGCCGGCTGGGCCTCCTTGCGCCGGCGGCGCATGTCGGCGAGGGTCAGCTTGACCGCCTCGGCGCTGGCGGCGGCCAACCGGAAGGACGCCCGAGCCACCACGTCGCCTCGAGCCAGGCTCGACTGCCGGTAGGCAAAGCCGAGCTGGTCGGGCGCGCGGCGTTCGGTGCCGGTGGCGCTGACCACATCCACCCAGGCGAGGGCCTTGGCCAGCTCCCCGCCGTAGGCGTTGGCGTTCATGCGCACGGCCCCGCCCACGGTGCCGGGGATGTTGACGCCAAATTCGATCCCGCTGAGCCCCTCACGGGCTGCCCGCGCCGAGACGGCGGGCAGTCGCGCCCCTCCGCCGCAGTTGATCTGGGTTCCGTCCACATCGATCTCACTCAGCTCCTGGTCGAGTTTCAGCACCAACCCGCGGACGCCCTCGTCCGCCACCAGCAGGTTCGACCCGGAGCCGACGACCCCTACCTCAAGCCCCTGGCCGGCCGCCCAGGCCAGCAGCCGTTCCAGCCCGGCGATCGATCCCACCCGCGTGAACAGCTCCGCCGGGCCGCCGGTGCGAATCGTGGTCAGCCGGGCCAGCGGGTAATCGCGCTGAATGCCGTCGGGAGCGGTGGCCATGATGCTGCGCAGCGTAGAACCCGGGTCGGCCGGTGAACGCGCCGGCGGCCGGTCCGCACCGCCGGCGAGCCGTCCCGAATGGATCAGGCGGCGCAGACGGCCAGCTCCCGGGCCAGCGAATCGACGTCTCCGGCTCCCATGACCAGGCACAGATCGCCCGGGGCCAGCCGCCCCGTCAGGTAGTCACACGCGACGGCGAAGCCCGGCAGCCACGCCACCGTCCGCCCGTCGGCGGCATCGGCGGTCCTAGCGGCGATGAGATGGCCATCGACGCCCGGATAGTCGGCCGCCGTCTCGCGGGCCGGGTAGACAGGCAGGACGCCAATTTCGTCGGCGGCGGCCAGGGCCCGCCCGAACTCGGGCGCGAACGCGCGCGTGCGCGAGAACAGGTGCGGCTGAAAGACAGCGATGAGACGGCGGGGGGCCAGGGTGCGGGCAGCGGCGATCGCGGCCGCCACCTCGGTTGGATGATGGGCGTAGTCGTCGTAGACGGCCGCCCCACCGGCGGTCCGGCCAACCAGCTCCAGGCGGCGGCGGGCGCCCCGGAAGTCGGCCAGCGCCGCGGCCGCGCGCTCGGGGTCGGCCCCGGCCAGCGCGCAGGCGGTCAGGGCCCCGGCGGCGTTGACCGCGTTGTGGGCGCCGGGCACGGCCAGGGCAACCTCGATTCCGCGCCAGGCAAAGCGCGAGCCGTCGGGGCGCAGCTCAGGCTGGGCGTCATAGAAGGAGGCGCCCTCGGGGGCCAGGCGACGCAGCGCCGGACGATCCCAGATCACGGCACCCGATCCGGCCCGAGCCAGGAAGCTGGCAAAGGTCTGCTCGAGGTCAAGCCGCGAGGAATAGGTCGCGTGATGGTCAAGCTCGGCATTGGTGAGCACCGCGATCTCCGGATCGAGCTTGAGAAGCGAGCGATCGGACTCGTCGGCCTCGATCACGATCCACTCCCCCGTTCCCCATCCCGCGTTTGCTCCGGTCGCCCGCAGCTCACCGCCGACGACGTAGGAGGGGTCCAGTCCGGCGCCGCGCAGGGCGTGGACCGCCATCGCCGCCGTGGTCGTTTTGCCGTGCGTCCCGGTCACGGCCAGGCAGCGGCGCAGTCGTGCGATCTGGGCAAGCAGATCGGCCCGATGCAGTTCGGTCTCGGCCACGCCGCGCTCGGGATTGTCGGCGGTGACGGCGGTCGAGTAGACGACCTCCGCCCCGGCCGGGACGTGGGCGGAGTCATGGCCCAGGATCGGCTCGATCCCGCGCTCGCGCAGGCGGGCGGTGTAGGTGGACTCGGTGCGGTCAGAGCCGGTCACGCTCGCGCCCAGGGCCGCGGCGATCAGCGCCAGGCCGCTCATGCCCGCGCCTCCGATTCCCACGAAATGGAGCTGGCGCCCCGTGAACTCCAAGTTCGCCCCCCTTGGGCAGGTTTGACGAGGGCCGAGGCTATACAAAGAGGCGCCGACAACACGTCCGGCGGCTGGGGTTGGCATTATCGGCGCGGCCGATGTCGAAGCTGATGCGAGGACTCCTCGCTTCGCTGGCCGGGACGATGGCTCTGGGAGGAACCATCCTGCTCAGCGGAGCCGCCGCCGCGCGTGCCCCTGCGGCGGCGCAGGCCGCACTGGCCCAGCAGTGCGGTGACCCCTACACGAATGACCGCGATCCGGCCAACCCGCTGGCGCTGCCCCTGGCGCCGGGGGCAAATCCCCTGCGCGGGGCGCATTTCTTTGTCGACGGCCCGGCCCACGGCGCGGCCGCCTCGGCGATCGCGTCGATGTTGGGGATTGATCCCCACCGCCTGTCTGACAGCGAGTCCTGGGCCCAGTTCTCCCATTCGCTGAACGACGGCCGGCTGCATGGCAGGATCGCCGGTCACCGCGGGCTCGCCTTCCGCGTCCACCAGCTGGAGAAGATCGCCGCTCAGCCCGAGGTCCAGCGGCTGAGCGCGTACTCCTGGGGTGGCGGCCCGGGCGCGATCTTCAAGCAGACCGAGAAGCTGCTCTGCTCCAACCTCAGGGCCGACCCCGGCGCGATCCCGCTGCTCAACACCTACTTCTTGCACCCCGCGGCCGGAACGTGTCCCTCGCCGGGCGCGCTGGCCGCGGCCGGACCCACCTTCCGCCGGCGCGTGGACGAGCTCGCCGACGCGGTGGCCCGCCGCCCGGCCGTGTTCCTGCTCGAAACCGACGGCATCGGCAGCACTCGCTGCGTCGCCCGCGCGGGCAGCCTGCCGCTGTGGGAGGCCGACCTGCGCTACGAGGTCGGGCGGATCGCCGCCCTGCCCCATGCCGTGGTCTATGTGGAGGGCGGCTACTCGGACTCCAACTCGGTCCGCTACACAGCCCGGGTCCTCAACGCCATCGGGATCGGCCGCATCCGCGGCTTCTACACCAACGACACCCATGAGCAGTGGACCATCAACGAGGTGCGCTGGGCGAACCGGATCGCGCGGATGACCCACGGCGCTCACTACATCGTCAATACGGCCCAGAACGGCCGCGGGCCGCTGCTCAACCCCCACCCGGTCACCCAGGGCGTGGAGGATCTGTGCAACCCCCCGGGGCGCGGCGCCGGCCCGCGTGATACGACGGATACGGGCTTTCGCCTCGCCGACGCCTGGATGTGGACCTCACCGCCCGGCAACAGCAGCGGCTGCGGCGGCGGCCCTTCGGGCGGCACCTTCTGGCCCGCCCGGGCGATTGGCCTGGCCTCGCGCGCCAATGGCCGCCTCGGGCCCGGCTTGCCCAGCCGTCCGTATTAGCCGGCGTCCGGCCCCAACGCACCGGGGTTCAGACTTCACTCGCACCGTCCGATAGAGAGGTATGTCCCTCGCCTCTCTTCCTCTGCTCCGCGGTCCGATCCGCGTCCCGCTGGCCCTGTCCATCGTGGTTTTTATCGCCGCCCTGGCGCTGGCTTCCGCCGCCTCGGCCTCGCCGCGCGCCCACGCTGCGCGCTACGGCGGCCAGCAGTGCCCGATGCCGTATTCGGGCACCCGCGACCCGGCCAACCCGCTCGCGCTCCCCGTCGCCCCGGGCGCCAACCCGCTCACCGGGGCGCGCTTCTTCGTCCCCGGCCCGGCCAAGGGCTCGGCGGCCGCGGCAATCGCCTCAGCGCTCGGGCTCAACCCTCTCAACCTGCCCGTCAATTTGTCCTGGGCGGCCTTCAGCCAGGAGCTGGCCAGCGGTCCCCTGGCCCGGAAACTGGCCGCCGATCCGGCGCTCGCACACGAGGTGGCGGAGCTGTCCAAGATCGCCTCCCAGCCCGAGGCCCAGCGGCTGAGCAATTACTCGTGGGGCGGGTCACCGGAGGGGATCTTCAAGCAGGCCCAGAAGATCTTCTGCCAAAACATGACCGCCGACCCGGGATCGATCCCGATCTTCAATACCTACTTCCTGCATCCCCAGCTCGGCGGCTGCCCGACGCCGGCCCGGGTCCACGCCTACAACGGCCTGTTTCATGCTCGCGTTGACGCGATGGCCGCCGCGGTGAGCCGCCGGCCGGCGGTGTTCCTGCTCGAACTCGACGCGATCGGCTCCTCGAGCTGCATCACCCGGATGGGATCGATGCCCGCCTGGGAGGCAGACCTGCGCTACGAGATCAATGCGATGCGGGCCCTGCCCCACACCGTGGTCTACGTCGAGGCGGGCTATTCGGACTCCAACACAGCCCGCTACACGGCCCGGATCCTCAAGGCCGTCGGCGTCAACACGATCCGCGGCTTCTTCACCAACGACACGCATGAGCAGTGGACGATCAACGAGGTGCGCTGGGCGAACCGGATCGCGCGGATGACCCACGGCGCTCACTACATCGTCAATACGGCCGACAACGGCCGCGGGCCGCTGCTCAACCCCCACCCGACCACCCAGGGTGTGGAGGATCTCTGCAACCCGCCCCACCGTGGCCTGGGTCCGAGCGACACGACGAACACCGGCTACGGGTTTGCCGATGCGTTCATGTGGACGCATCCGCCCGGCAACAGCAGCGGCTGCGGCGGCGGCCCTCCCGGCGGCGTGTTCTGGGTCCAGCGCGCCGTCTCAGAGGCGGAGAACGCCAACGGCCGTCTCGGCCCGTCATTCCCCGGCCTCCGCTACTGAGCGGCCGCGGCCAGCAGCTCGGCGGCAATGTCGCGCGCCGCGTCCGGCCGGGCCAACCCGGCGGCGGCGCGTCCCATCGCGGTCAGCGCGGGGTGATCGGCCAGGAGGCGCCCCACCTCGCTGGCCAGGCGCGCTGCCGTCAGCTCGGAGTCGGGGATGACCACGGCTGCCCCCGCGCGCGCGAAGTAACTGGCGTTCTCGGTCTGATGGTCGGCCGTGGCGTGCGGGTACGGGATGAGGATCATGGGCCGGCCGTGGGCGGCGACCTCGAACACCGACCCACCCGAGCGGGCAATGACCAGATCACTGGCCACGATGGCCTGCGAGAAGTCTGAGATGTAGCCCCGCAGGTCATAGCCGGGGCCGGGCGCCGTCAAGGACGGCAGATCGCGCTCCCCGGCGGCGTGCAGGACCCGGAAACCGGCGCCGGCAAAGGCGGTGACGGCCGCCTGATTGATCGAGCGCGCCCCCTGGCTGCCGCCGAACACGAGCACACACGTCTCGTCAGGGTCGATCCCGAACCGGGCCCGGGCCGCGTCCCGGTCGGTGGCCGCAGCTGGGACAGGCCGGCCGGTCACCCGATAGCGCCGGCCCTCGCGGCCGGGCAGCGGAAAGGCCAGGCAGACGCGCCGAGCCCGGCAGGCGAGCAGCCGGTTGGTGAGACCGAGATGGCTGTCGGCCTCCATCAGGACCAGCGGGACGCGCCCGAGAGCCGCCGCCAGTCCCACCGGGCCGGCCACGTAGCCGCCCGCTCCGAGGACGCCGGCCGGCCGCAGTTCACGGACCAGGCGGCGGGCCTGTCTCACCGCGGCGGCGTCCACCACCGCCGCCCGCAGCGCCCCGGGGAGCGAGCGGCGGGGCAGGGGCAGAACCCGCAGCGGGCGCAGCTCATAACCCGCCGCGGGGACGAGCGTTCGCTCGGCGCGCTCGCCGCCGGCAAACACGACCTCGGCACCCTGGGCCCGCAGCGCATCGGCCACGGCCAGCGCGGGGATGACATGGCCGGCGGTCCCCCCGGCGCCGATGAGAAACACCGGTTCGCTCATGGGCAACGGTCGCGGCGGCGACGGCGGGACGGCATCGCCGCAAGATAAACGGACAGCGGCCGAACTCGCGCCGCCGTCTCGCCGGATGAGCTTCCTCGGCGGCTCAGCGCCCTCGGCGACGCGCTCCGCGCTCCTTGCGACGCCGCTCGCGCTCGGTGTCAGCGCCGCGTTTGTCGGGGGCAACCATCCTCAGCCGCCGTGCTCCCGGCCGCGAGATGTTGAGCAGCAATCCGATTGAGGCCAGCATCACGCACAGGTTGGTCGGCGCATAGGAGATGAAGGGAAGGGGGACGCCGGTCAGGGGGGCCAGGCCGAGAACGACGAAGATGTTGAGGATCCCCTGGCTGAGGATCAGCGAGGTGAGGCCCGCGGCCAGCAGCTTGGCGTAGCGGTCGGCGGCGCGGCGGGCGGTGCGCAGCCCGGCGTAGGCGATCATCCCGTACAGAAAAACGACCCCGCAGATCCCCAGCACGCCGAGCTCCTCGCCGATGACGGCCAGGATGAAGTCCGTCTGGGCCTCAGGGAGGTAGAAGATCTTCTGCACCGACTTGCCCAGGCCGACGCCCAACAGGCCTCCCGAGCCAAGCGCGATCTGACCCTGGACAGCCTGAAAGCCCGCCGTCGACTTCGATGCCCACGGATTGATGAACGCGGTCAGACGCGCCTGCTGGTAGGGCTGAACCACGGTCATGAGCAGGACGCCGACGACGGCCAGCGCGGCCAGGATCCCGAGGTAGCGCATCGGCAGCCCCGCCGCCACCATCAGCGCAGTCACCGTGAAGGCGATGACGAGGGCGGTGCCGAGGTCGGGCTCGACGACGATCAACAGCAAGGCCGGGCCGGCGGTCACGGCGAGGGGGGCGACCGCCTGCTTGAAGCTCCGCATCCGCTTGGGATGATCGGCCAGGTAGCGGGCCACGTAGAGCACAAGCGCGAGCTTCATCAGCTCCGAGGGCTGAAACTGGATCGGACCTGCGGCAAACCAGCGCCGGGCCCCGTTGACGACCACGCCAAACCCCGGGAGCAGCACGAGGAGAAGCAGGCCGAAGGCGCCGAACAGCAGCAGCCGGCAGATTCGCTCGTCCAGCAGGGCCAGCCCGCGCCGCTCGAGCACATGCATGGCGACGAGGCCAATGGCCCCGAAGACGAGGTAGCGGATGAAGTCTCCGGTGCCGTTGCCCTGACCGTTGAGCACACCGAGCGGCGACGAGGCGCTGTAGACCATCACGGCGCCGAAGGCGAGCAGGCACAGGGCGGCGGTCATGAGGATGCGGTGCTCGAGCGGCGGGGCGACCCGTCGCTGCGGGATCCGGCGCAGGCTCGGGCTCGCCGGACCCTTGCCACGAGGGCGCGGGGCGCGAGCGGCCTCGGTGGCCATCAGAGCGCCTCCACGAGGGCCCGGAAGTGGTCGCCGCGGGCCTCGAAGTCGCGGTACTGGTCATAGCTGGCGCAGGCCGGGGAGAGCAGCACGGTGTCGCCCGGGCGGGCCGCGGGCCGCGCGCGCTCGATCGCCCGGGCCAGATCGCCGCACTCATGCACGGGTACGCCGGCCGGTCTCAGCGCGCTTCGCAGGTCCGGAGTGGCCTCCCCGATCAGATACACGGCGGCGCAGCGCTCGGCCACGACCGGGGCCAGCGGAGCGAAGTCCTGCTGCTTGCCCCGCCCGCCGGCGATCAGGTGCACACCGCCGGGGTAGCTGCGCAGCGCGACGAGCGTGCTGGCCACGTTGGTGGCCTTGGAATCGTTGACGAAGGCGACGCCGTCCCGGGTGGCGATGAGCTCGAGCCGATGGGCGACGCCGGGGAACGTGCGCAGGCCCCGGGCCACGTCGTCGGGGGCCAGGCCCCGGGCCAGGCAGGCCGCGGCCGCGGCCATCGCGTTGGCCAGGTTGTGCGCACCGGGCAGCGACACCTCCGCGGCGGGCAGCAGGACCTCATCGCGCCACCAGACCTGGCCGGCGCGCGCGGAGACCTCGGCCTCGGGGCCGACGCCAAAGCAGACGCGCCGGGCGCAGCCGCCCAGATCCTCGATGCCCAGCCCCTCGGGGGCCACCGCGACATCGTCGTTGCCCTGGTTGGCAAACACCTTGAGCTTGGCGGCCACGTAGTCGGCAAAGGTGCCGTGGCGATCGAGGTGATCGGGCTCGAGGTTGGTCAGCACCGCCACCTCGGGGGCAAAGCTCACCGTGTCCTCGAGCTGAAAGGAGGAGACCTCGCAGACCAGGGTGGCCGCGGGGTCAAGCCTGCCGACCAGTGAGGTGACCGCCGTGCCGACGTTGCCGGCCACCGCGACGGGAGCGGCCGCGTCGCGGTGGATGTGGCCGATCCACTCAGTCGTGGTCGTCTTGCCGTTGGTTCCGGTCACCGCGATGAAGTCGTTCGCGAGCAGCCGCCAGCCCAATTCAACCTCGCCGAGCACGGGGACTCCCCGCTCGCGGGCGGCGAGCGCAGCAGGCGCGTGGGCGGGAACACCGGGGCTCTTGATGAGCGTCCCGGCCCTGGCGGCAAGGGCGAGACCTGACGCATCAAGGTGGACTTCGACGCCGGCCTGAGAAAGCCTTCCCGCCGCTGCCTCAAGCTCGGGTGAGCGTCCGGTGTCGCAGACCATGACCTGCTCGCCCCGCTCGCGCAGGGCCAGCGCCGCCGCCTCCCCTGAGCGGGCCAGGCCCAGGATGAGGTACGGACCGCCGGTGAGGGGCGGCCGCGACTTGCCCCGCCCTGACACGAGCTAGGCCTTGATGCTGAGCTGGTACACGACGAAGCCGATGGCCCCGAAGGCGGCGGCCACGATCCAGAAGCGCAGGATGATCTTGGTCTCTGACCAGGCCTGCAGCTCGAAGTGGTGGTGGATGGGCGCCATGAGAAAGACGCGCTTGCGGAAGGTCTGAAACGAGAACACCTGGATGACGACCGACAGCACCTCGATAACGAAGATCCCCCCGAGCAAGATGAGCAGGACCTCGGTCTTGGTCATGATCGCCAGCCCGGCGATGGCCCCGCCTAAGCCCAACGAGCCCGTGTCGCCCATGAAGATGCTGGCCGGGAAGCTGTTGAACCACAGAAAACCGATGCAGGCTCCGACCAGACACGAGGCGACAAAGGTCAGCCCGTAGTCCCCGCTGGTGATGAAAGTGATGCCGAGGTAGGCCAGGAGCGTGATGGCGGCACAGCCGGCGGCCAGGCCGTCGAGCCCGTCGGTGAAGTTGACCGCGGTGGTCGTACCGGCCACGACCAGGTAGATGAACACCGGGTACAGCGGCCCGAGGTCGATTGACACGTCGACGAAGCGCACCCTCACGGTCGGGGCCAGACCGGCCTTATAGCGGGCCACGTACCAGAGCCCGAGCGAGATGGCCACCGTGAACAGGAGCTTGGTCCGGGCGCGGAGGCCGAGTGAGCGGCGCTTGACGATCTTGGTGTAGTCGTCAGCGAAGCCGAGCAGGGCACAGGCCAGCGCGGCTCCGAACACGCCCATCGCCTGCCAGTCGCGCTTGGACAGGACCAGGAAGGGCACGGCCATGGCGGTGAAGATGATCACGCCGCCCATCGTCGGGGTGCCCGCCTTGGTGTGGTGGCCCTTGGGACCCTCCTCCCGGATGTTCTGGCCGAACTCGCGCCTGCGCAGGAACTCGATGAACTTCGGGCTCAGAAACAGGCAGATGAGCAACGACGCTGTCCCGGCGATCAGCACCCGTCCTGACAGGGAGCCGCCCGTCATGCCTGCGCCCCAGCGCCGAGCGCATCGCAGACCTGCTTGAGACCCACCCCGAGCGAGCCCTTGATCAGGACGAGATCACCGCTCTGCAGCAGCTCGGGCACGATCGCCGCCGCTTCCTGCGCGTTGGCCAGCGGCTGGCTCTCGCCCGAGAAGCGCTCGCTGATCGCCGCGGCCAGCGGTCCGACGGTCACCAACAGGTCGACCCCAGCCTGCTCGACCAGCTCGCCCAGCGCCTCGTGGTAGGCGAGGGCGCCCGGACCAAGTTCGAGCATGTCGCCGAGGACGGCGACCCGGCGGGCTGCCCCCTCACGCCCGGCGGTGTCGGCCAGATCGGCCAGGGCAGCGCGCATCGACATCGGGTTGGCGTTGTAGCAGCCGTCGATGACCTTTATCCCGCCGGCCACCATGAGGTTCTCGCCTCGTCCGGCGGTCAGGGCGAGGTCAACGCGCCCGGTCGGGGTCACGCCGACGGCCTCGGCGGCGGCGACGGCGGCGAGCAGGTCGAGGCGCAGATGGGCCTGCTGAAAGGGAACCTCGAGCTCGATCTGGGTCTCAGCGGCGACGATCCGCACCCGACGCTCCCCCTGTGCCACGAAGTCGACGTCTCCCCCGGGTCCGAACGTGACCGTCCGCACATCCTCGCGGCGATGGGGCGTCAGCAGGTGCTCTCCCGCCGGCAGGACGGCCGTCGCCCCGGGGGCCAGGCCGGCGATCAGCTCGGCCTTGGCCGCGGCCACATTCTCGATCGTGCCCAGCAGCTCGAGGTGAACGGGGCCGATGCTGACGATTACGCCCACGTCGGGCTCGGCGATCGCCGCCAGCTCGGCGATCTGCCCCACCCCGCGCATGGCCATCTCCAGGACGAGCACCTCGGTGCCCGCCGGCGCGGCCAGGATCTCGAGCGGCAGCCCGATCTCCGTGTTGTAGTTGGCCCGGGAGGCGCTGGTCCGCTGGTGGGGTGAGAGCAGCGCGTAAAGCAGATCCTTAGTCGTGGTCTTGCCCGTCGACCCGGTCACCCCGATGACGTCGGCGCCGAGCTCGCGTCGCCAGGCCGTGGCCAGGCTCTGGAGGGCCCGGAGGGGATCGGCCGCGGTGATGACGATGCCCGAGCCCGCGGCGCGGGCCGCCTCGACGTTGGGCGGGGTGACGATCGCCCCCCAGGCCCCCGCGGCCAGCGCCGCGGCGGCGAACTGCCCCCCGTCGTAGTTGGCCCCCGGAAGGCCGATGAACAGCGTGCCGGGCCTGGCCTGGCGGGAGTCGATGCTGACCTGTCCGGGGCCGGAGGGGGTATCAGACGTGCCCTCGCCCCCGGCCGGGGCGCCAGCCAGTGTCCCGCCGGCAGCGCCGGCCACCTGCGGCGCGCTCCAGTGGATCATCGCGAGGGGGTGGCGGCGCTCACGCCGTGAAGAATCTCACGGGCAACGGTCACGTCATCGAAGTCGATCTTGCGACCGTCCGCGAACTCCTGTCCCCGCTCGTGCCCCTTTCCGGCGATGACGACCACATCGCCGGGGGCGGCGGCCTCGATGGCCCGAGTGATCGCCCGGCGCCGGTCGACCTCGGATTCGACCTGGGCGGTGGCCTCGCCCATCCCGGCCCGGACCTCGGCCAGGATCGCCTCGGGATCCTCCGAGCGCGGGTTGTCCGAGGTGACGATCGCGAGGTCGGCCAGCCGGCCGGCGATCTCCCCCATGAGCGGGCGCTTGCCCCGGTCGCGGTCTCCACCGCAGCCAAATACGGTGATGAGACGGCCGGCTGTCAGGCCGCGCGCCGCGCGGAGCACGTTCTCGAGCGAGTCCGGTGTGTGGGCGTAGTCGACGAGCACGGCGAAGTCCTGACCGGCCTCGACGGTCTCAAACCGGCCGGGCACCTGGCCGGCGGCGGCGATCGCGTTGACGCACGTCTCGGAGCTGACCCCGAGGGCGCGAGCGGCGGCCAGCGCGCCCAGGACGTTGTAGACGTTGAACTCACCCCGCAGCGGCGAGCTGAGCTCGAGCGGCCCATCGGGCGCCTGGACGGTGAACTTGGAGCCGCCCAGGCCCGTGGTGACGTCGGTTGCCCGGTAATCCGCCTCTGTGCCCAGGGCGAACGTGATCGGTGCCTCGATGTCGGCGGCCAGCCGCGCCCCGTAGCGATCATCGACGTTGATGACCGCGGCCGGTGGCGGATCGGGCACGAACAGCATGCGCTTGGCGGCGAAGTAGTCCTCCATCGTGGGATGGAAATCCAGGTGGTCCTGCGTCAAATTGGTGAAGATCGCCGCCGCGAAGTGGATCGCGTCGGCGCGCCGCAGCTCCAGGGCGTGCGAGGAGACCTCCATGACCGCCGCCATATCCCCCGCGTCCAGCATCGCCCGAAACGTCCGCTGCAGATCGACGGCCTCCGGCGTGGTCCGTTCGACACTGTGCTCGGTGCCGCCGATGATGCTCTTGACCGTCCCGAGGAGCCCCGTCTGTCTGCCGTCCGCCTCCAGCAGGGCGCGCATCAGGAATGCCGTCGTCGTCTTGCCATTGGTCCCGGTGATACCGACGGTTTGCAGGGTCTTTGTCGGGTCGCCGTAGAACGCGGCGGCGGCGGGTGCCATCGCGGCCCGGACTGATTCGACCCTAACCTGGGGCACGTCGAGCGGAAGGTGGCGCTCGACGACGAGAGCAACGGCCCCGCGCTCTACAGCATCGGCCGCGAAGTCGTGGCCGTCCCGGGTGAACCCGGGCACGCAGAAGAACAGCGTTCCCGGCTTTACGAGGCGGTTGTCGTAGGCGAGGCCCGTGACCTCGACTTCGCCGGCGCCAGGGTTCGCGCCCGGCATGAGTTGGTCCAGCAGCATCGCGACAGGGTATCCCGGCCCGCGGAAGCAACCGCGGTCATCCGCTGAGCGGCTCGAACCCCTGTCGAGCAAACAGCAGATCTCCCTGGAGACACTCCTTTCTTGGTCCATACGTCATTGACCAAGCCCCTCGGCAGGAGAAGCCCCGGTTACGGAGTTCGTCCCAGACCTCATCCGCAAGCGCTTGGCCTGCGTACAGCTCGACGAAAGAGACCTCGACCAGCACTGCATCGATCGCCGACAGCAACCGCTCGGCACCCTGTAACACAGCCAGCTCGGAACCTTGGACATCGATCTTGAGGAGCACGGGACCGATGAGATCAGCCGTCGTCAAAACCTCGTCTAAACGACGGACATGGACAGTGGTCGTCGTCCGCTGAGTTGTCCCAGGAAAGGCGTCTGTTTGTCGGCGACCAATGGGAAGCAGAGAAGAGGAGTCGTCAGCCTCGGACACATGAAACTCCGCTTCTGCCGACTCAGCTCCAGCCGCCACGCTCCACAGCCGCAGACGGTCACTCGTTCCCACTGCGCGCGCCAATTGCGCC
>JAXDGI010000157.1:0-12704 GCA_034665145.1 Solirubrobacteraceae bacterium | reverse complement strand
GGCCCGACGCTGGCCACCGAGACGCTCACGCGACCAGATCCTCGGCCGGGCGAGCCGGGAGGTCGTCGCCCTCGGTCGTCCAGCCGGCCAGATGGATGACCCGGCCCTCGTCGCACACCAACCGGCTGGGGAGCGCCAGCGAGCGCAGCCAGCCCACGGCCTCAGGACCCCGGACGATCGCGGCCGTGGCGGCGATGTTGGCGTCCAGGCACGTCGCCGCCGCCACGCTCACCGTTCGCCAGCCGCCTCGGGCCGGACGTCCCGTGGCCGGATCGAGCAGGTGGTGAACGGTCTCACCGCCGGATTGCCAGCGGCGCACGGCCGTGCTCGAGGTGGCCAGGCCGCCGCCGGGGAGCGCGACCCACTGCCCCGGAGCGCTCACCCCACCCCGGTGATCATCGGTGACGCGCACGCGCCAGCCCTCCTCGGGCGCCTCGCCGGCGGTGCCCAGGTCGCCACCGAGGCTGACCAGGACGCCTCCGCCGACCCGGGCCTGAGCGGCCGCCGCGGCATGGTCGGCGGCCAGGGCCTTGGCGGTGGCCCCGAGGTCGAGACTGACCCCGGCGGGAATCGTGACCGTGCCGGCGTGATCGTCAACGCGGATCGATCGCCAGCCGGGCACGGCGGCAAAGGCGATCCGCGGCCTATCGGCGGGGGTGTCCCGGTGCTCTCGCACCTGGTCGAAATCGCGGTCATAGCCGAGGGCGACGAGGGCCGAGCCGAGGGTCGGGTCGACGTCCCCGTCGGTCAGCTCGGCGGCGCGCAGACCGGCGCGCAGGGCCTCGCGGAACAGCGCCGAGGCCGGCGCCGCCCGGCCGGCCCGGCGGCTGAGGAGCATCAGCTCGGAGTCCGGGCGAAACCGCGAGCAGGCCTGGTCGAACGCGGACACGGTGCGTTGGACGGCATCGAGCGCCGGCGAGAGCCGGTCCGCATCGGATACCACCACGACTGCCGTGCTCCCCCACACCGGAAAGCTGGTGGCGTCGATCAAGATCCTCCGGAAACCGCCGGCCCGGATTGGCTCGGGGCCGGAGCCACTTGCGGAGCCGGTGCGCTCGGCTGGCTGGGGGCGCTCTGCTGAGGCGGCGCGCTCGGCTGCGGCGAGCTCGGTACTGATTGGGGCGCGCCGCTGGGACCGCGCAGACCGAGCGAGCCCGGACTGGCCAGCGGCGGGAGCTTGGTCGTGGCGGCCCGCGTGGTCGCCGCCGTCGGGGCGGAGGCCACAGCGGTGCGCTTCTTGGCCCCAAGGGTGTGGCCGGGAGCGATGGCACTGACCACGGCCGCGAGAGCGGCGGTCAGCGCGCCGGCGCCGAGGACGCTGGCGCCGCGCACGCGGACGAGCCGCGCAAAGGCGGCCTCCCGGTGCTGCTGGGCGGCGATCCGGTCAGGCCGCGGGTGTGGGTGAGCGCTGGAGGTCATGACATCAGCCTCGTCTGAGTCGATCAGCTTTCACTAAGAAGAGGATGAGAATTCAGCCGTGTTGTGAAAGTGGGAGCTCAACAGTGAATGTAGAGCCCGTGACCTCGATCCGCCCCCGATGCCGCTCGGCGATGGCCGCCACGATCGACAAGCCGAGCCCGGATCCGGGCCGCTCACTGGCCTCGGGCGCACGCCAGAACCGCTCGAACAGGCGGTCGTGAAGGTCGCGATCCGGCCCGGGACCGGCGTCTGACACATCGACGCGGGCCACTCCGGCGCCGACCCAGAGGCTGACCCGCACCGTCCCGCCCGGAGGCCCATGAACGAGGCCGTTCTCGATCAGGTTGCCGATCGCCCGGCGCAGCGCCTCCTCGTCGCCCGTCACCTCGGCCGGGGGGAGGGGTCCCACACTCACGCGCTCCTGGCCGGCGGCCAGCTCGCGGATCAGCTCATCGAGCGCCACCGGTGTGCCGACGGGGACGGTGGCTGCGGCCCGTTCGAGCGCCAGCAGCCCGTCGACGAGGCGCGCCAGGCGGCCGGCGTCGTGGCGCAGGTCCGCCAGCACCTCGGGGTCGGCGCCGTACCGGGCGGCGTACTCGACATTGCCGAGCAGGGCCGTCACCGGAGTGCGCAGCTCGTGTGAGGCATCGGCAAGCAGCCGCCGCTCCCCCTCGCGGGCGGTTTGCAGTGAGGCCAGCATGCGGTTGAGGACCCCCGTCAGCTGACCGATCTCGTCCAGGGTGCCGGCCTCGGGCAGACGCTGATCGGGGTCGGCCGTGCGCTCGATGTCGGCGGCGGCGACGGCCAGCCGCCGCAGCGGCGCCAGCCCCCGGCGAGTCAGCATCGCGGCCGCGATCGCCGCCAGCAGCAGGACCCCGATGCCGCTCACCGCCACGACCGCGCCCAAGTTGCTGAGGGTGTGGGCGATATCGGAGGTATTGGCAGCCACGAGCACCGCGCCACCGGCCGCGGCCCCCCCGACATCGGCGATCGGGGCCACGAACATGCGCCACGGCCGGCCGTCGAGGCGGATGTCCTCAAAGCCGGTGCGTCCGCGGTCGATGGCCGCCCGGACCAGGGCGTCCTGGGGCAGGAGCCGCGCTCCCAGGGTGAGCGAGCGGGCCAGGATCCGCCGCCGGGCATCGATCACCTCGACGGCGAGCTGGCGCCCCGAGGCCGGGCTCTCCAACGCGCCAGGATCCTGCAACACCGACGGCGCGGAGACCGCGAGCTGAGCCACGTCCTGGGCGCGCTGGCGCAGCGCGGTGTTCAGCGATCCCCGGAGCTCGTGGCCGACGACAACAACCGTCACCACCGCGAACACGATCACCGCGGCCAGGATCGAGGCGGCCGTGGCCGCGGCCAGCCGCGCGCGCAACGTGCCCAGCGCCCTCAATTCAACACTCCGGGGGATAGCAAACTAACCAAACTTGTGTTTTCATCACTAAAGGTGGCCATACCCACCCCGGTTTGGCTGAGGATGTGACAACACGGAGAGTTGCCGATGTCCGAAGACGCCGGTTCGGGCCCAAGCCCGGCCCGAGTGCTGTTGATTGAGGAGGATCCAAGGACGGCGATGCTCATCGGCGAGATGCTGCGGGCCGGCTGGATGGAGAGTGTGATCGTCGCCCACGCGACTCGTCTTGCCGAGGGCAGCCAGGAGCTGCGCGATCACGGGGCCACCTGCGTCCTGCTCGACATCCCCGGCGACCCCGCCGAGTCGCTTCACGCCCTGGAGCATCTGGCCGCGGCCAAGCCGGATGTGCCCATCATCGTCCTCTCGGACCGCAGCGGGGACGATTTCGGCCTGGTCGCGGTCAAAGCCGGTGCCCAGGACTTCCTGCGCACGACGGAGCTGAATCCGGCGTCGCTGGCCCGAGCGATGAATTACGCGGTGGAGCGCAAGCGCGCCGAGGTGGAGCTGGCCCATCAGGCCCTGCACGACCCGCTCACCGAGTTGCCCAACCGAGCCCTGTTCAGCGATCGCCTCAGCGTGGCCCTGGATCGCGCGCGGCGCACCGGGGCGCCGGTGGCCGTGTTGTTCTTGGACGTCGACAACTTCAAGCAGATCAACGACACCCTGGGTCATCAGGCCGGCGATCACCTCCTCACCGTGCTGGCGGCGCGCTTTCGCGACATGCTGCGCCCGATGGACACGGTGGCGCGGTTCGGCGGCGATGAGTTCACGTTCCTGTTCGAGGAGCTCGAATCCGAGCGAGAGACGATCCTCATCGCCGAGCGAATCAGCCGCTCGGCCCGCCAGCCGCTCACCCTGGGTGACGATGAGAGCGACGTTGCGGTGGAGGTCAGCATCGGCATCGCGATCGTGACCGATCCGGCGGTCAGTCCCGAGAGCGTGATCCGCGACGCCGACGTGGCCATGTACCGAGCCAAGGAGCTGGGCGGGGCCCGCTTCGAGCTCTACGACGAAACCGCGCGCGTACGCGCGTCGCGCCGGATCGAGCTCGAGAACGCGTTGCGCCAGGCGGTCGAGCGCTCGGAGCTGCGCGTGCACTACCAGCCGCGCGTGTCGCTGAGCGGGGAGACCGGACTGATCGGCTTTGAGGCGCTGGTGCGGTGGGAGCATCCCGAGCGAGGGCTCATCCCGGCCGAGGAGTTCGTCGCCCTGGCCGAGGACACGGGTCTGATCGTCCCGATCGGCGAGTGGGTCCTCGAGCAGGCCTTGGCCCACATCGCCGGCTGGCGGGAGTCTCGCCCGGGCGTGACGATCTCGGTCAACCTGTCGGCCCGCCAGCTCGAGAGCCCGGGGCTGGCCGCTCACCTCGCGGCGGCCGTGCGCTCGATCGGCGCCGAACCGGGCGTGCTCTGCCTGGAAATCACCGAGGACGCCGTCGAGCACAATCGGGACATGGCCGCCCGCAGTCTCGCCGCGCTCAACGCCATCGGCATCAAGCTCGCTCTCGATGACTTCGGCACCGGCCACTCCAGCGTGGCCGGCTTGCGCGACCTTCCCCTTGACTCGGTGAAGATCGACCGCTCGTTCGTGGCCGACCTGGGCTCTGACCCGAGCGCCTCGGCAGTGGTCGGAGCGCTGGTCGAGCTCGGGCACGCGCTCGGCTTGAGCGTGGTCGCTGCCGGAGTCGAGACCGACGTGCAGCTGGCTCGCCTGCGTGACCTCGGTTGCGACGGCGCCCAGGGGTACCTGTTCAGCCGGCCTCTGCCCGTCGACGGCGTGCACGCCCTGCTCTGCCCCGGCTAACCGGCGATCCGGTGTCCCGTCCCTAGGCCCGCAGTACGAACCCGGCGCCGCGCAGGGTGCGGATCAGGGGTGGGTCGCCGAGCTTGCGGCGCAGCCGGGTCACGTAACGGTCGACGACGTTGTCCTCGGCGGCCCCGCTCCATATCTCATCGATCGCCCGGCGCCGGGTGACCGTGCGCCCCGGGTCGCGCAGCAGCAGTTCGAGCAGCGCCGCCTCGCGGCCGGTCAGTTCGATCGCCCGGCCCGCGCGCGTCGCCGTGCGGGCCTCGAGGGCGAGGGTCAGATCAGCGTAGGCCAGGCGGTCATCGGTCCCCTTGCCCCGGCGGGTGAGGGCGCGCAGGCGAGCGATCAGCTCCTGGATGGCAAATGGCTTGACCAGGTAGTCATCGGCGCCGGCCTCCAGGCCGGCCACCCGGTCGGCCACGGCGTCTCGCGCGGTGAGCATGAGAATAGGCGTCGGCAGCCCGCGGCTGCGCAGGCGCCGGCACACCGACAGCCCGTCCATGGCCGGCAGGGCCACGTCAAGAACGATCACGTCAGGGGCCGAGCGCTCCGCGGCGAGCAGGGCGGCCCCGCCGTCCGGGGCAACGGTGACCTCAAAGCCCTCGGCGCTGAGCGAGCGGTGGAGCATGCGGCGCAGCGGCGGGTCGTCATCAACGACGAGAACCCGCTCGCGAAACTCTACGCCCGGCTCATCCACCGGCCACGTCGCGGCGGATGAAGACCAGGAAGGCCGCCAGCAGCGACGGCACGCCGTACATCGCACACACCCAAGCCGCGCGGATGATCGGCGCCCAGTCAATCGGCGTGCGCAGCAACCCCTGCCACGCGTTGAACTGGGTGCTGAGCAGGTAGGGCTGCAGTCCGCCGAGCCCGGGCAGGATGCCGATCAGCTGAAACAACAGCGAGATCATCAGCGTCCCGACCACGGCGGCGGCACTGTTGCGGGTCACCGCCGACAGCAGCAGCCCGATGCAGACGATGCAGGCGATGGGGATCAGGTAGACGAGCAGGCTGGCGTAGACGAGTTCGAGCGCCTTCGGGGCGGAGACGGTCGTCCCGGACAGGCTCTGGAGAGAATTGAAGCCCGACTGGATGCTGCCGGCGACCACGGCCACGGTCCCGCTGAGGAGGATCGCGGTCACCGCGTAGGTGGCGGCCGCCAGCGCCTTGCCGGCAAAGATCTGCCAGCGCTCGAGCGAGCGGGTGAAGATCGTCTTCAGGGTGCCGTTGTGATCCTCGGAGGCAAAGATGTCGCCGGCCACGAGCGCAGTGATGAGCGGGAACATCCAGACGGCGCCGAACAGCAGCAGGACGAGCGGCACCGCGAGTCCACTGCGGTCCAGGTAGGACGAGAACGCGAAGTCGCCGCCGCGCTGGCTGCGGTGTTGCAGGTGGATGGCGACCACGAACAGGATCGGGACGATGGTCGCGGCGCCCAGTCCCAGGTAGGTTCGCTTCTGGCGGCGCAGCTTGAAGAGCTCCCAGCGGTACACGGTGGCCACCCCGGGACGGTGGCCGGCGCGGGAACGTCGCCCGACTCGCGCATGGTCAGCGGCGGGCGCTGTGGCCGCCATCAGCTCGTCCCCTCAGACCCGACGCCGGCTCCGGCCGGCTCGGCAGCCGGCGGCGGCGCGCCGCGGTCGCCCTCGGTGTAGGAGAAGAACAGGTCCTCGAGCGTGACCGTCTGCGGGGCCAGGGCACGGATGAGCGCACCCGCCTCGACGAGCGCCTGGGAAAGCTCGGCCACCGCGGGCTCGTCGGCGGTGAACACGATCATCCCCCGCTCGGTGCGCACCTCGTTGATGCCCGGCTGCGCCTGGCACACCCTGCGGGCACGTTCGTCATCGGTGGTCTCGAGGCGGTACGCGGTACCGGCGCCGCGCTTGAGATCGGCGATGTCGCCCTCATAGACGATCCGTCCACTGCGCACGATCGCCACGCGGTTGCAGACATCCTCGACCTCGGTGAGCAGATGGCTGGAGAGCACGACGGTCATGCCCTGCTCGGCCAGCCGATGGATGAGCAGGCGCATATCCCGCATCCCCGCTGGGTCCAGGCCCGTGGCCGGCTCGTCGAGCAACAGCAGCTTGGGGTCGCGCAGCAGCGAGGCGGCAATGCCCAGACGCTGGCGCATGCCGTGCGAGTAGCCCCCGACGCGGTCCTTGGCCCGGCCGGTCAGCTCGACCGTCTCCAGGGCCTCATCGATCCGGTCCCGGGCTCCGTCGCCGTCGTAGGCGGCCAGCATCTCCAGGTTGCGCCGTGCGCTCAGGTAGGGATAGAAGGTCGGGGCCTCGACGAACCCCGCCACCCCCTCGAGCGCCGCCACGCTGTCCAGCGGATCGCGTCCGAACACGCGCACGCTGCCCTCCGTGGGCTTGATCAGCCCGAGCATCATGCGCAGCGAGGTTGTCTTGCCCGCCCCGTTGGGCCCGAGGTAGCCATAGACGTCGCCGGAGCGGACGGTGATGTCCACCCCGGCAACCGCGGTCAGCTCGCCGTATCGCTTGACGAGCCCGCGGACCTCGAGCGGAGGCGGGCCGTCACTCACAGTGAGCGCGCGGCCTTCTCAGCCGCCACCGGCGGGATCGAGCCGAGCACGGTGTAGCTCACGCCGCCACGGCTGAAGCGCACGACCGTCCCCAGCGCCGTGTCGAGCTCGGTGGCCGTGGCGCCCTTGATCGACACGGTGGGCAGGGTGAACCCGGGCTTGTCGCCCGAGGCGCTCGCGGTCGACTTCGTGGTGGCCGACTTCGCTGAGGCGGTCTGCTCGATGACGGCGATGCCACCCAGGCCCTGGCCGTAGGTGACCAGCGCGGCCGGCTTGCCACCCCAGGAGAGCAGCTTGACCGACTGGCGGGGCATGGCGATCAGGGTGGCGGGGGCGTGCAGCTTGAAGGGCAGCTTGGCCGCTACCGCCCGGACGCCGCTGACCGGCGCCTTGTGGCCGTGGTGCTGCTTGGAACCCTTGCTCGCGGTGGCCGTGGAGACCTTCACGACCTTTGACCCCGAGGGCGGAGCGACGTTGAAGTTCGCGGCCGGAATCGTGCCGTAGGAGATGCCCGTGGCGGTGAGCTCGAGGACCGGAGTGCTGTTGCCCTTGGCGTACACGGCGAAACGCAGCGGCACGCCGCGGACGGCGTCCCACGCCACCTCGGCCGCACCGAGCAAGCCGCCGTCGTGCTTGGGCGTGACGCGGACCGTGTAGGCGGCCTGGCCGGCGACGTCGCCGGGGATCGCGCCCGAGACATTGATGTGCTTCATGAGCTTGTTGAGATCGCTCTGGATGGTGGCGATGCCGGGCACGGCGTCATGCTGGCCCGACTTGGACGAGCCGAGCAGATCCTTGGGGACGGTGCCCTCGTACACGGTGTGCTGGGCCGGATCGGAGATCCAGAAGCTCGTCTTGTTGACAACGATCTGGGCATCTCCGCTGGTGGACTGCAGCTCGAGCCGCAGGCGATGATCATTGGACAGCCACAGACGTCCACTGGCGCCCTGCAGCAGCGGATCGCTGCCCTGGAAGCTCGAGGCGTCGACGAGGTTGTTGGTGAACTTGATGTTTGCCGAGATGCCCTTGACGGCGGGAGCGTTGAGCGCGCTGTGAAGCGCGGAGGCCAGAGAGCGATGCTTGGGTACCGGCCCGCCACTTGAGGCGGCAACGGCGATCGCGCTGCCGCCGCCGACGACGAGCGCGATTGCGGCAAGAACGGCCAGCAGACGACGGGTTGAAGCTGTACGCAGGAATTTCATCGGCAGACCGCCCTTTCTGGGAACAGGACTCACGTTCGCAGACGAGCTTGAAATAACTCTGACAGATGGACGATGCGAGCTTGACGGGCCGTGAGCGGGTAGCGTCACGGTGCGACATGTGTCGCCTGTTTGGAATGTCCGGGGGGCCGGAGCCCGTCCGGGCGACGTTCTGGCTTCTGGAGGCACCGGACTCCCTCTCCCAACAGAGCCGCCGCGAGCCCGACGGCGCCGGGATCGGCAGCTATCGCGACGACGAGCCGGTGGTGTCCAAGCAGCCGCTGCCCGCCTACGAGGACCGCGAGTTCGCGCGGGCGGCCCGTGAACTGGAGTCCCGGACCTTCGTGGCCCACGTCCGTTACGCGTCCAACGGCGGCCTCACCGTGCAGAACACGCACCCCTTCGAGCAGGCCCGGCGCCTGTTTGCCCACAACGGTGTGCTCGGGGACACCGCCGCCCTCGAGCGCGAACTCGGGCCGGCCATGGACAACGTGCACGGGGATACCGACTCCGAGCGCTGGTTTGCCCTCATCACCCGGGAGATCGAGCGGGCCGGCGACGTGGGTGCGGGAATCACGTCCGCCGCCCGCTGGGTGGCGTCCAACCTGCCCATCCTGTCGGTCAATTTCGTCCTTATCGATGACTCCGAGGTGTTTGCGTTGCGTTACCCCGACACCCACGAGCTCCACGTGCTCGAGCGCGATGCCGGCGGCCACACCGGTGAGCGGTCATTGGAGCAGCGCAGCCGGCGCGGCTCGGGACGCATCCAGGTCGGCTCTGAGGATCTCGGGGACCGCCGGGCCGTGGTCGTGGCCACCGAGCCGATGGATGGCGACCCGGGTTGGAGCGAGCTGGATTCGGGCGAGCTCCTGCACGTCGACGCGAACCTTGGCGTCCACATCGAGCGCATCCTTGACGCGCCGCCGGCGCAGCTGTTGACGTTGGCCGACCTGGACCCCAGGGCAGCCGCGTCCCAGCAGCCGGCCACCCGCTGAGCCGACGGTGACGATGTGACAGCATCAGGACCCGTGTCGTCCAGCGCGCCCGCGTCTTCGTCCTCCGGACCCCTTCCGCCTGGACCGGGGCTCCCCCGCGTGGTGCAGACGGTTGGCTTTCTGCTCGGCGGCACACGGTTTCTCCAGGCCATGCGCCGGCGCTACGGGGACGTCGTACTGCTCGGCACGCTGTTCGACGATCGCTTCGTCATGGTGTTCGACCCCGAACTCGTCCGCACGGTCTTTCAGGGGTCCAACACTCAGCTGCACGCCGGAGAGGCCAACGCCCTGCTGGGGCCGATCCTGGGCGAGCGATCGGTCCTGCTTCTCGACGGCGGCGAGCACCTGCGCCACCGCCGCCTGTTGCTCCCCGCCTTCCACGGCCGCCAGATGCTCGCCCACGTGCAGACGATGCGCGACTGCACCGACAGGGAAATCGATTGCTGGCCGGTGGGCGAGACCTTCTCGCTGCTGGAGACCATGCAGTCGATCACGCTGCGGGTCATCCTCCAGGCCGTGTTCGGCTATTCCCCCGGGCCGGCCGAGGAGGATCTGCGCCGGCGCCTGCGCGCCATGATCGAGCCGCTGGCTCGCCCCCGGGGAATTCTCACCGTCGCCGCGATCATGCGGGGGCGCGGCAACCGCAAGGCGGCGATCGAGTTCGAGCAGCGCAAGCGCGCCGTCGACGAGGTCATCTACGCCGAAATCGCCCGCCGCCGCGAGCAGGTCGACCTGCAGGAGCGCGATGATGTCTTCTCAGCCCTCCTGCTGGCCCGCGACGAGGACGGCAACGCCCTCACCGACCGCGAGATCCGCGACGAGCTCATCACGCTCCTGCTGGCCGGTCACGAGACGACCGCCACCGGGCTGGCCTGGACGTTCGATCTGCTCCTGCACGACCGGCGCGTGCTCGAATGCGCGCGCGAGGGCGACGCTGCCTACCTCGACGCGGTCGTCAAGGAGGCTCTGCGCATCCGTCCCGTCATTCCCGGGATCGGCCGTGTCGTCCGCGAGGCCCCGTTCCGGCTCGGTGACTACGAGATCCCGGTGGGGGTCGAGATCAATCCCTCGATCCGCACCATTCATCGCCGCGCTGATCTCTACCCGCAGCCGGGTCAGTTTCGCCCCGAGCGGTTCCTCGAGCCCGATCCACCGGACACCTACACATGGATTCCGTTTGGTGGCGGCACCCGTCGCTGCCTGGGGGCGAGCTTCGCCCTCATGGAGATGCGCACCATCGTCGGCCGCGTACTCGAGCGCACCGATCTCGTGCCCGCCGACCCGGGGCGCGCCAAGGCTCAGTTTCGGGTCATCACGCTCTCGCCCAAGGGCGGCGTCCGTGTGCGCATGCCGTCGCCCCCGCGCGCCGGTGCCTGCGCCGAGGATCAGCGCGAGCCGGTGGCGTAACGGATGATCGAGAGGTCGGTCAGCCACTCGACCGGCGACAGATCGTCGGTGTAGACCGTCCCGCCGGCCAGCGCAGGCCCGACACGACTGGCGGCGGCGGCCATCACTCCCGCAAGCTGCGGGGCCATGTGCGTGGCCGCGGCCAGCACCGCGCCGCTAGACAGCGGGTGTCGGCTGGCCAGCACGAGCGAGTTGTCGGGACTGAAGTGATCGCGGATGACGTGCGGAAAGACGGCGCGCAGGGTGGCCGAGACGACCTGCTCGAGCGCGTTTGAGCCCGGCAGGTGGCCAACGTTGATGATGAATGTCCCGGCCGGGTTCAGATGGGCGCGGACATTGGTGAAGAACTCGCGGGTGAGCAGGTAGAACGGGATGTACGGCTGGCGGTAGGCGTCGAGGAAGATCGAGTCATAGCGTGCCCGGCTCGCCCGCAGCCAGGGCCGGGCATCGGCGGTGTAGGTGTGCAGCTCCGGGCCACCGAGGTGGAAGTAGCGCCGGCCGATGTCAGTCAGCGTGCCATCGAGCTCAACGGCATCGACGCGGGTGCGCGGGAAGTAGTGGCCATAGGCGCGCGCCACCGTCCCGGCCGCGTCGCCGAGAATCGCGATCCGGCGCGGCATCCCTGCCCCGGAGGCAAACGGCAGGCCCAGAAAGTCGTCCCAATAGCCGTCGGTGAGAAAGCTCCCGGGGCGATAGAGCGAATGCACGGCCACGCCCTCGTTGAGCTGCAGCCAGCGCTCCCCGGAGCGGAACTGGATGACCCGTGCGTACTGGTACTGGGTCTCGGTCTCGTAGATCACGCGGCCGCCCGACACATCGGCGCCGATCGCCGCTGGCGGGATGGCCAGCGTGGCCGCCACCGCGAGCACGACCACCAGCGCGCGCCACGAGCGCATGCCGGCGGCCGCGACCAGCACCAGCGAGAGGGCAAAGGTGATGAACGTGCGATGGGTGCCGATCAGCGGGATGAGCAGCAGCGCCGCCAGGAACGTCCCCACCAGCGAGCCGACCGTCGAGATCGCGTACAGCCCGCCCGTCGTCTTGCCGGTGTCGGCCAGACTGTCCACGCTCAGGCGGTTGGCGTACGGGGCGACGGTGCCCAGCAGCATGACCGGCACGGCGACCAGGACGAGCACCGCGGCCAGTGATCCCAAAAAGCCCCCCACCGACAGTGAACCGAGGGCGTTGACCGAGAGGCGCAGAAACGGCCCCGAGATGAAGGGCACGATGGCCAGCAGGATCCCGGCGGCGAGCACCACCGCGCACAGCCCGCGCAGGTCGGCCCGGCGGTCGGCCAGGCGTCCGCCCAGCGCGTACCCCGCTGACAACGCGATGAGCACGGTGGCGATCGTGTTGGCCCAGATGATCGTCGAGGCGCCGAAGTACGGTGCCAGCAGCCGGGCGGCCGAAATCTCCGTCCCCAGGCTGGCCGCGCCCACCACGAACACGACCGTGCGCAGCATCCAGGGTCGGGGCATGGACGCCGCCGCCCTCGCGGAGCGGGGCGGTTCGGGGAGCGTGTCCAAGGCCACCCCGGCAGGTTAATGTGTGCGCCCGCGATGCTGCTCTACGACAGCCCGGTTTCGGGCAACTGCTACAAGGTCCGGCTTCTCTTTGCCCACCTGGGGATCGCCTATGAGCGCCAGGAGGTGTCGGTGTTCGACCGCTCGAACCGGCGCGAGCTCCTCGGCAACCTCAATCCCGCCCTGCGGGTCCCCACGCTCATCTACGACGACGGCCGCTCGCTGGGCGAGTCCGGGGCAATCATCTACTCATTCGCCGAGGGCACCCAGTACCTGCCCGACGACGCGTTCGCGCGCGCCCAGGTGCTGCAGTGGCTGTTCTTTGAGCAGTACAGCCTCGAGCCCCACATCGCCGTGCTGCGCTTCTATGCGCTGGCCGGAATCTCGGCG
>JAXDGI010000156.1:0-67605 GCA_034665145.1 Solirubrobacteraceae bacterium | reverse complement strand
GCGCGCGCAGCTCCTCGGGATAAACGGGTGAGTCGATCACGAACCCCTCGTCGGCGGCCCGGACGGCGGTGCACGTCGTCTGCCACACGTCGGAGACGAACACGATGACGTCGGAGTGAAGCGCCGTAACGCGCATCGGCGCCCCCGGCGGGCCCGCCCCGCCCTTAGCCGACGCCGAGCAGCTTGGCCGCCTCGCGGAGGCTGGACACCTCGGCATCGGGCTTCTTCTGCCCGGGCTCCAGCTGCTGCTTGTTCCGGTTGACCCAGATGACCGGGATCTTCTTCTTCAGGCACGGCTCGACGTCGTGGTAGTAGCTGGCCGCGACATGGACCCAGCCCTTCTTGGCGCCGATGCGCCGCTCGCACTCGGTGAAATGAGCCGGGTCGGGCTTGTAGGAGCGCACCTGCTGGGCGGTGACGACGAGGTCGAAGTCCAGCGGGATGTGGCGCCGGGTCTGGCCAAGAAGCTTGTCGTCGATGTTCGAGATGAGACCGATGCTGTACTTCTTGCCGATCTTCTGCAGGACCGGGTTGGTCTCCTTGAACGGCTTCCAGCGCTGGACGGAATCGGGCAAAAAGCCCGAGCGCGATGGCTCCAGCGGCCAGTCGAGCTGCTTGGCGATCTGCACGGCCGTGCGCCGCAGGACCTCGGCGTAGAGCTCGTAGGAACCCGACTGGATCTGCTGCTGGATCTCGTGAAAGAGGGGGATGAGTTCGTCACGCTCGACACTGAAGCCGTCGCGCTCAGCCTCGGCTTTGAAGGCGTCGTTGACGCCGGTCTCCCAGTCGATCAGGGTGCCGTAGACGTCGAAAGTGACGAACGAGACGTTTTTGGGTATCGCCATAAGACGCGGATGATGCCATGGCGAGTCGCCAGGCTGCCTGCTGGTGCGAATCAATAGAGTGAAACGCGGCCATGGATCTGCTCGAGTACCAAGGCAAACAGCTCTTTGCCCGCCACGGCGTGCCCGTGCCTCAGGGCCTGCCCGCGCGCAGTCTTGACGAGGCGGTGGCCGCCGCCGACGAGATCGGCTACCCCTGCGTCATCAAGGCCCAGGTCCAGATTGGTGGCCGCGGCAAGCTCGGCGGGATCAAGCTGGCCACGGACCGCGCGGAGGCGGAGGAGAACGCCCGGGCGATCCTGGGCATGGACATCCGCGGGCTCACCGTGCATGAGGTGTGGGTGGAGGGCGCCTCGGAGATCGCCTCCGAGTACTACGCCTCGGTCGTGTTTGACCGCTCGGCCAAGGCTCCCCTGTTCATGCTCTCGACCAAGGGCGGCATGGACATCGAGCAAGTCGCCGACGAGGACCCCGACGCAATCGCCCACCTCCACGTCGACCCGCTGCTCGGCTTCCAGGATTTCCACGGCCGTCGCCTCGCCTTTGAGGCCGGCGTGGACGCGGACGTCGTGCGCCCGGTGGGGGCGATGCTGGCCAGGCTGTATGACGTCTTCACGGGCGAGGAGGCCACCCTCGTCGAGGTCAACCCGCTGATCGTCACCCCCGACCGCGATGTCCGCGCCCTGGACGCCAAGGTGACACTCGATGGCAACTCGCTCTACCGCCACCCCGAGAACGCCGAGCTGCGCGACGTCTCGGCCGAGGACCCCCAGGAGGTGATGGCCAAGGAGCGAGGTCTCACCTACGTCAAGCTCGACGGCGATATCGGCATCCTGGCCAACGGCGCCGGCCTCTCGATGTCCACCCTCGATGTCGTGGCCGAGGCCGGCGGCACCCCCGCCAACTTCCTCGACGCCGGTGGCGGCTCGCGCGCGGACGCGATCACCGCCGCCGTCGAGGTCATCCTCTCTGATCCCAAGGTCAAGGCCGTTCTCTTCAACATCTTTGGGGGGATCACCCGCTGCGACGAGGTGGCCAAGGGCCTGATCGAGGCCTTCCGGCAGATCAACCCCAGCGTCCCGTTCGTCGTCCGGCTGGACGGCACCAACGGCGAGGAGGGGCGGGCCCTGCTCTCCGAGGCCAACCTGCCCAACGTCCACGCCGAGGCGACCATGGACGGTGCCGCCGCGAAGGTCGTCGAGCTCGCCGCGGGGAGCGCCTCGTGAGCATCCTCGTCGACGCCGACACCCGCCTGTGCACCTCGGGCATCACCGGGCGTGAGGGCACCTTCCATTCGCTGCGCAACCGCGACTACGGCACTCAGGTCGTGGCCGGTGTGACCCCCGGCAAGGGCGGACAGGACGTCGAGGGCATTCCCGTCTACAACACCTTCCACGATGCCGTCCAGCGCGAGGGCGCCAACACGGCCATGATCTTCGTGCCGCCGCGCTTTGCCGCCGATTCGATCCTCGAGGCCGAGGACGCCGGCATCGAGCTGATCATCTGCATCACCGAGGGTATTCCCGCCCACGACGAGCTGCGTGTCTACAACACGCTCAAGAAGAACGGCCGCTCGCGGTTGGTCGGGCCCAACTGCCCCGGCATCCTCTCTCCGGGCAAGGCCAGCGTGGGCATCATCCCCGCCCAGTTCTTCCGGGAGGGCAACGTCGGCGTCGTCTCGCGCTCGGGCACCCTCACCTACCAGATCGGTGATGTGCTGGCCAAGAGCGGCTTTGGCAACTCGAGCATCGTCGGAATCGGGGGCGACCCGGTTCCCGGCACCGACTTCATCGACGTGATCGGCCTGTTTGAGGACGACCCCGAGACGGAGCTGATCGTGATGTGCGGGGAAATTGGTGGCGACGCCGAGGAGCAGGCGGCCACGTTCATCGGCGAGCACGTGACCAAGCCCACCGTGGGCTACATCGCCGGCTTCACGGCCCCTCCGGGCAAGACCATGGGTCACGCCGGGGCGATCGTTTCCGGCTCGCACGGCACCGCCGCGGCCAAGGCGCAGGCGCTGGAGAGCCAGGGCGTGCGCGTGGGTCGCACGCCGACGCAGGTGGCCGAGCTGGCCGCCTCGCTGCTCGGCAGCGCAACCTGAGCGGCTGCCCCGGCGAGACCGCCCTCAGCGCCGGCGCATTCCGCGTCGGCCCGAGCGGGTCCGGCCGCCGGGACGGCCGCTAGGCTCGCCCGACCGTGGCCCCCACCGATGACGAATCTGAGATCTCGATTCTCGACGCCCGCCTGGCCGAGATCGACCGCCGGCTGCACTCGATCCAGACCGGACTCGTGGCCGAGCGGGCGCCGACTGAGCCGTTGCCACCGATTGCCGTGCCCGGCGAGCAAGCCGCCGCAGGACCGCCCCCGCTGCCGCCCGCCGACGCTCACACGGCGGCCGAGCTGCTCATCCGGCTGCGCGAGCTCACCGCCCAGCAGGAGGGCGTGCTGGCCTCGATGCGCCAGTTGCTCGGCACGATTCAGCGGGTGGCCACGACACCGGCGGCCGGCTCGCCTGGGGCCGGCGGGCTGCTGGCGGCCGTCGGCCCGTCTGGACCCGGTGGCCCTGTCAGCGTGTCGGCCGGTCCGTTCGCCTCGACCGAGGCCCTGCGCGCCTTCCGGGTCGCCCTCGAGGCCCTGCCCGGGGTGGGCGCCGTCGAGCTGCGCGGCTTCGAGGGCGGCGACCGGGCGATCCTCGAGGTGCACCTTTGAGACGTCCGGCCCCCTCAACGTCGTAGTCTTGAGGCCGTGGCCGGCACGATCTCCTTCGCCCGCGGCGCGCCGTCGCTCGACATCGTCGATGTCGACGGGCTGCGCACCGCCGCCGAGGAGGCCTTCAAGGCCGATCCGGCGGGCCTGACCGCCTACGGCACCTCGATCGGCTACGTGCCGCTGCGCGAATGGATCGCTGAGCGCCACGGCGTGCAACCGGCCTCGGTGCTGGTCACCAACGGCTCAATGCAGGCCGACGCGTTCCTGTTCGATGCCCTGGTCTCGCCCGGCGACGCCGTCGTCGTCGAGCGCCCCACCTACGACCGGACGCTGCTGTCACTGCGCAACCGCGGCGCCGACGTGCGCATGGTCGAGCTCGAACCCGACGGGATCGATACCGCCGCCCTGAGCCGCCTGCTGGCCGCCGGCGCCCGGCCCAAGCTGGCCCACATCATTCCCAACTTCCAGAACCCGGCCGGCTACACCCTGTCCGGTCCCAAGCGCGAGGCCCTGCTCCAGCTCGCCCGGGAACACGACTTCACCATCTTCGAGGACGATCCCTACGTGGCGCTGCGCTTTGCCGGAGACGCGCTGCCGACGATGGTCTCGATGGATCCCGAGCGAGTCGTCTACGCGTCCTCGTTCTCCAAGACCGTGTGCCCGGGGATCCGGGTCGGGTACCTGGTCGGACCGCCGGAGCTGATCGCGCGGATCGCCAAGCTGGCCACCAGCGCCTACATCTCGCCCAATATGGTCGCCCAGGGCATCGTCAACCAGTTCTGCCGCTCCGGGGCGATCGAGCGCTCAATCGCCACCGTGCGCGACGCGCTGCGCGAGCGCGCCGGCACCCTGTGTGCGGCGCTGCAGGAGCATCTCCCGGACGCCCGCTTCGTCGACCCCCAGGGCGGCTATTTCCTCTGGGTCGATCTTCCGCGCGGAACCGACGTCAATGCCCTATCTGCCGCCGCCAACGAGCGCGACGTCATCTTCGTCAAGGGCAGCGAGTTTTTGCTGGAGGGAGGTGACTCATCTTTACGCCTTGCCTACTCTGGAGTAAATTCCGACCAGATAGTGGACGGCGTCAAGCGCCTGGCCGAGGCCTACGCGCAGATTGGAGCACCTGCCCATGCAGCCTGAGGAAGCTCGCGCAGTCGGTGAACTGGCCGGGGAAGCCGCAGCCGGGGTCGCCGCTCAGATCCGCGACGTCCATCGGGGCATTGCCGGGCGCGTGTTCGGCGTGCTCGGGCGCCCGGCCGGGCCGGTTCGAGTCATGCACGACGGGATCGCCACCGCCGCCTACGCCGGCGCGCGGGCGCTGACCGGGGGCCTGGTCCGCAGCGGGGGGTTTGCCTATGGGCTGACCCGGGATGCCGGTGCGCCCTCGCTCGAGGACACGATCCCCGGGCGGCTCGCCGTGGGGGCCATCAACGGCGCTTGGGGGGATCGCCTCGAGCAGCGCCGCAGCGTGCTGGCCCGCAAGATGACGTTACGCCGGGGCGCTCGCGACCTCAGGCTTGACTCCGGCGCGCTGCGCGCGGCCGTGCCCAATGCCCAGCCCCGGCTGGCCGTGTTCATCCATGGCCTGTGTGAGACCGATGACGCCTGGCGGCTGCGTGGAGAGACGAATAGGCCCTACGGCGATGCGCTTGAGGCCGAGCACGGCTATAGCTCGCTCTACGTCCGCTACAACAGCGGCCTGCACATCTCCGCCAACGGCCGCCGCCTGGCCGAGCTGATGGACGAGCTGTGTGCGGCCTGGCCGGTCGAGGTCACGGAAATTGCCTTGATCGGGCACTCGATGGGCGGCCTGCTCGCCCGCAGCGCCTGTCACTACGCGCAGGTGGACTCCTGGCGCAGGCAGGTCCGCCACGTGTTCATGCTCGGAACGCCCCACAAGGGCGCCCCGCTCGAGCTGGCCGCCAACGCCGCCTGCCACGGACTCTCTGGCCTGCCCGAGACGCGTCCCTTCGCCACTCCGATCAAGGTGCGCGCCGCCGGGGTCAAGGATCTCGGCTATGGCTACGTCGTCGACGAGGACTGGCAGGGCCATGACCCCGATGCCTTCTGGACCAACACCGGGACCGTCGTGCCCTTCCTGGCCAGCGCCAACCACTACTTCGTCAGCGCGACCCTGTCCCGGCGCGCCGATGCGCCACTGGGCCGCTGGGTGGGAGACCTGCTCGTGTTGCGGCCGAGCGCCTGGTCACACGAGGGTCGCGGCGAGCGCCTGCAGTTCCCCATCGACCACTACAGCCACCTCGGTGCCGCCAATCACTTCGATCTGCTCAACCACCCCGCGGTCTGGGCTCAGATCAGGACGTGGCTGACCGCGGGACGCGAGCTGCCCGTCGCCGTCTGAGCTGTTCGCGCGACCGGGCCTCTCACCGCGGCGCGAGCAGCGGCTCGATCCCGCGCCCGCGGGGAGAGGGGGTCAGCGGCCGTAGCGCTCGCGGCCGATGACTAGCTGGTCGGGCAGCGCTGTGCGCGGGGGCGGCGAGGGGTCAGCCAGGACCGACACGGTTTCGGCCACGCTGACCGTGATCGTGGACGGCTCACCGTCGACCTCGACCTCGACCTGGTCGTCGTCGCGGACGCTGATGGTGCCCTTCATCCCGGGAGCGATGCCGGCGTCTTTGAGGTAGTGCAGCAGATCCTCGGCCTCGTTCTCGAGGCGCAGGATCGTCACCTTGGCACCGACCTCGCAATCGGCCAGCGGGACCCCGTCCAGGCGCTGGCCGACCCGGATCGGATGCCCGTGGGGACAGGTCTTGGCGTCACCCACCGAGGCGCGGACGTAGGCCTCAAAGCGAGGGGTCATGGCGTGCTCGAGCTGCTCGGCCTCCTCGTGGACGTCGTCCCACGGGACCCCGACCACATCGGTCAAAAAGCGCTCGATGAGTCGGTGGCGGCTGACGATCTTCCCGGCGTGCTCGCGCCCCGATTCGGTGAACTCGATCCGGCGGCCGGCACCGCGGGCAACGTAGCCATCACGTTCCAGGCGGCCGAGCATCTCGTGGACGGTCGGTGCCGATAGCTGCATGGCTCGCGACAAATTGGCCCCGGTCATGGGCAGCCGGGCCTCGTAGAGCCAGAACAGCGACTCCAGGTACTCCTGTTCGGCCGGAGTGGCTTGTTCGGCAGCCATCAAACGATCGTAGACGGTCCAGGCGCGCCGACTCAGCCGCGCGAGGCCCCGCACCGGCCCGCGCGGAGATAGCATCGGCGGCCGTGGACCTGCCTCTCACGCCTCCGGTCGAGCCCCAGCTGGCCCGCGCCAAGAAGGAGCTGCCCCTGGGCGAGCAATGGAGCTATGAGCCCAAGTTCGACGGCTTCCGGGCCATCGTGTTCGTCGACGGCGACGAGGTGATGATCCAGTCGCGCGGGGCCAAGCCGCTGGGCCGCTACTTCCCCGAGCTGGCCTTCCCGGGGGGCCGCTACATCATCGACGGCGAGATCATCATCGACGCCGAGGAGGGAGGCCAGGACTTCGGCGCCCTGCAGCAACGAATCCATCCCGCCGCCTCGCGCATCGCCATGCTCGCGCAGGAGACCCCGGCCCGCTTCGTCGCCTTCGATGTCCTGGCCGTCGATCACGAGCTCCTCACCGGTCGCCCTCTGGCCGAGCGGCGCGAGATCCTCGAGCAGCTGGTCCGGGACGGCATCGGCCTCACGCCGGTCACGCGCGACCCGGCGCAGACCGCGGACTGGCTGGCTCACGGCGAGGGGGTGGTGGCCAAGGAGCTCGGTGCGCCCTACCGCCCGGGCTCGCGCCAGGGGATGGTCAAGGTCAAGCGGTTGCGCACCATCGATGCCGTCGTCGTCGGCTACCGGCCGGGAAAGGAGCCCGACACCGTCGGCTCGCTCATCCTGGGCCTCTATGACGAGCAGGGCCGGCTGCACGTCGTCGGGCACTCATCGGGCCTGCGGGCGGCCGAGAAGCGGGCGCTGGTCAAGACGCTGCAGCCGTATGAGACCGGCGAGCGCGGCCACGGTGATCCGAGCCGCTGGAAGAACGAGAAGGATCTGGAGTGGATCAGCCTGCGTCCCGAGCTCGTCGTCGAGGTGACCTTCGACCACGCCAGTGACGGGCGCATCCGCCACGGCACGCGCATCCTCCGCTGGCGCGAGGACAAACCGCCGGCGGACTGCAAGCTGGCTCAGATGCAGCTGTAGCGCGGGAGGGCGTCAGCTATTGCGCGCTCGGCTTGGTTGCACGCGCCGTGGCTCCCCCGCCTGCTTGCGGTAATGCGGAGGCCACGGGGCATCCCCGAGGCCATTCTCCTCGTCACGCCGGGCCAGCTTTAGCAACCCGTCCAGCGAGCCGGCCTGGGCGTCCATGTCGGCGTGCGGGTCGCCGCGGCGCGCGACCAGGGCCGGGACGGTGTCGATCCGCAGCTCCTCCTGGACGACGTCGGGGACCTCGTCCCAGCTCAGCGGCGTGGACACCCGCGCATCGGGGGTGGGGCGGACGCTGTAGGCCGAGGCGACCGTCCGATCGCGGGCGTTCTGGTTGTAGTCGACGAATACGCCGTGGCGCTCCTCCTTCCACCATTTGCTGGTGGCGATCTCCGGGGCGCGGCGCTCGACCTCCCGGGCGAGGGCGATGGCCGCCCGGCGCACGGCGATGAAGTCGTACTCGGGCCTGATGCGCACGTTGATGTGGATGCCGCGCGACCCGCTCGTCTTGGGGAAGCCGGTGAGCCCGTGGTCGCTGAGAACCTGTCCGGCCACGAGGGCGACCTGGCGCACGTCGTCCCAGCTCGCCTCTGGGGTCGGATCGAGGTCGACGCGCAGCTCATCGGGATGGTCGACCTCGGGCACGCGAACCGCCCATGGATTCCAGTCGATGACCCCGAGGTTGACGCCCCAGAGCAGGTGCGCGGCGTCGTTGGGGAGAAGCTCACGGGCCGTGCGGCCACTGGGGAAGGTGACCTCGGCCGTCTGCAGCCACTCCGGCGCGCTGTCGGGGATGCGCTTCTGAAAGAAGGGCTTCTTGGCTGCCCCGTCGACAAAGCGCTTGAGCACCGTCGGGCGGTTGCGCAGCTGGTTGGTCACCGGCCCGGCCAGCTCCAGGTAGTAACGGGCCAGGTCGAGCTTGGTGATCCCCAGCTCGGCAAAGAACACCTTGCCCGGGTTGGAGAGCCGCACCTCGGTTCCGGCCGCCTCGATCACCTCGTACTCAGCCATCGCCCCTCAGCATGACGGATACTGGCGGCGTGAGCGCGAGCGTCCGTGTTCCCGAGCCCGTGCTCGTCGCCCCCGATGCCTTCACGGGCACGTTCAGCGCCGCGCAGGTGGCCCGCGCTCTTGGCCATGGCCTCACGGCCGGCGGGCGCCCGGTCGATCTGTGCCCCATCGCCGACGGTGGTGAGGGCACCCTCGAGGTCCTGGCCGAGCCGTTCGGAGCCGCCGTGCGCACCATGGTCGCCACCGATCCGCTCGGACGGAGGATCGAGGCCCGCCTGGCCGTCGGGGATGGTGTGGCGGTGGTCGAGACCGCCGCCGCCAGTGGCCTTCATCTCGTCAGCGAGTCCGAGCGCGATGCCTTTGCCGCCACCAGCGAGGGCACCGGTGAGCTGATCGCGACGGCCGCGGCCGCCGGTGCCGGAACGATCTTTGTCGCCGTCGGAGGCAGCGCCACTACCGATGGCGGTGCCGGCGCCATCCGGGCCATCGAGCGCGGTGGCGGCCTGGACGGAGTCAGGCTCGTCGTCCTCTGCGACGTGCGGACCCGGTTTGCCGACGCCGGCCACGTATTTGGCCCCGAGAAGGGCGCCGACGCTGACACGGTACGCCGGCTCACGTCGCGACTTCACCGTCTGGCCCGGAGCTGGCCGCGCGATCCGCGTGAGATCGCGATGACGGGCGCCGCCGGGGGTCTGGCCGGGGGTCTGTGGGCGGTCTACGGGGCCGAGCTCGTGGCCGGGGCGGCCTTCGTGCTCGACGCGGTGGATTTCGACCGGCGGATGCGCGCCGCGCACGCCGTCATCACCGGCGAAGGCCGCCTCGATGACCAGAGCCTGGTCGGCAGGCCCGTGTCCGAGGTGGCCACCCGCGCCCGGCAGGCCGGGGTGCCGTGCCACGCCGTGGTCGCCAGCAACGGGCTCGACCGCTTCGGGGTGCGGATCTTGGACCTGCAGACCGTGACCGAGGCCGGGACGATCCGGCAGCTCACCGCCGCCGGTCGTCGCCTGGCCGGGGTCATCTAATGCCCAGGCTGGCTGCCCGGCGACCCTTGGAGGAGAAGGGCGCGGCCGGGAGGGTGTGCCGCTAGTGCTTGAAGGCGGCGCGGGGCGTGAATAACGGGCGGGGCAGCGGCGTGGTCAGGGCCTGCAGGGCCTTGGTCTGCTCGCCGAGGTGGTCGAGCAGCGTTTCGCCCATCTCCGTGCTCATCCCGGCTCGCGTGACCACCCGCAGCACGCTGAGGTCCTGCCGGTTCTCGGGGAACGTGTAGGCGGGGACGAGCCAGCCGCGCTCGCGCAGCAGGCTCGAGACATCGAACACGCTGTAGTTCTCGACCTCCGGTTTGAGGGCAAACGCGAACACGGGCAGCTCGCTGCCGTCGGAGATGAGCTCGTAGGGACCCATGTCGGCCACCCCGGCCGCGATGTGCATGGCGATCTGCCGCAGGTTGCGCATCACCCGCGTGTAGCCGGTGCGCCCGAGGCTCATGAACATGAAGTACTGCGCGATGACCTCGCTGCCCGGGCGGGAGAAGTTGAGTGAGAACGTCGGCATGTTGCCGCCGAGGTAATTGACGTCGAAGACGAGTTCCCGCGGGAGCGCGTCCTGATCGCGCCAGATGGCCCAGCCCACGCCCGGGTAGACGAGGCCGTACTTGTGCCCCGAGGCGTTGATCGACTGGACGCGGGGCAGGCGGAAGTCCCACTCCAGGTCGGGGTCGAGAAACGGGGCCACGAAGGCGCCCGACGCCCCGTCGACATGCACCGGCACGTCGACACCCTGCTCGGCGGACAGACGGTCAAGCGCCTGGCAGATCTCCTTGACTGGCTCATAGCTTCCGTCGAAGGTCGACCCGAGGATGGCCACGACGCCGATCGTGTTCTCATCACAATGGGCTGCGGCGCGCTCGGCGGTCAGATGAAAGGTGTCGCCCTCCATCGGCACCAGCCGCGGCTCGACCTCCCAGTAGCGGCAGAACTTCTCCCAGCAGACCTGGACGTTGGCGCCCATGACGAGGTTTGGGCGGTCCACGGCCTGCCCGGCCTCCTGACGGCGGGCGCGCCAGCGCCACTTCAGAGCCATCCCGGCCAGCATCGCCGCCTCGCTCGAACCGGTGGTGGAGCACCCGGTCGCGCTGTCGCGGTTGGGTGAGTTCCACAGGTCGGCCAGGATCTTCACGCAGCGGGCCTCGATCTCCGCCGTCTGCGGATACTCGTCCTTGTCGATGATGTTCTTGTCCGCCGTCTCGGACATGAGTCGGGCGGCCAGCGACGGCATCCAGGTGGTCACGAACGTGGCCAGGTTCAGCCGTGCGGCGCCGTCGAGCAGCAGCTCACTGCTGATCAGCTCATAGGCACTTGACAGTCCGATCCCTTTCTCCGCCAGGCTGTCGATGGGCATCTCACCTTCGATGGCACGGTGGTCGGCCATCACGAGGGGCCGGTTGTGCTGACGGTTAGGTCGGCGCGCGCTCAGCGGCATTGCCTGTCTCCTGTCTCCTGTCCATGGGCGAGGGGGTGGGGGTGAGCGTATCCCCGCAAGACGGGGCCCGGGCCGGACGATCTGAGGCGGTCGTCCGTCCGTCGCGCGCCGGCCGTTCAGCCCGGGGGTGGTTGGCCGCCCAGACTCAGCAGGTGGGCCACGAAGGCCGGCCGGTCGCGGTCGGGATGAAACGGGTCAAGCCCATCGCGCAGCAGGGCCGACACTCGCTCCAGATCGAAGAGCAGTGCGAGCTTGCCCGGCGGGTCATCCCACTCCCCGGAGTCGTAGCGCGCGGTCCAGGCGGCCAGGGCGGCGAGTGCCTCGAGCTGCACCTCGTCCTCCCACCAGCCCGACCGGACACTCAACCGGTAGCGGTCGCGCAGGCTGCAGACGTCGCTCCACAGGCGTTCAAACCACAACCATCGCTCTCGCGGATACAGCGATCTCCAGCTCAACGGCCAGCGGACGGTTTCTTCGTCGCAGGCGTCCTCGAGCCAGTCCCGCTCGGACTCTGGGTCGCCGTCGAAGCGGTCGGGATCGAATCCGTCGGGCGGTGTGGCGTCGGGGTCACGGGGAGTCATGTCACTCGGGGCCGGCGTGGTCAGGCCACTGTTGATCGCCCGTGTTTCCCCCGGGCGGTGAGGTCGCCAAGCGACGCAGCCGGCGGTCGGTGAACCACATCCGCAGCTGGACCTCGGCGGGGGGCAGCCGTCCGTACAGGAGCAGGGCGTGGCGATCTGGCAGTTGACGGAGGGATTCAGCCGCCACCAGAGGGCGCCGGCGAGTTGAACGCGTTCGCGTCCCGCCTCCGGACCCGGCGCCGGTGGTGCGGGCCGTGTCGTGAGCCTCCTCTTCACCGACCAGATCAGCGAAATAGCGCAGCGTGTCGAGGTCGGCCACCCCGGGCAGCAACATCCGCGCGCGATGGCTGTTGATCACCGTCTCGGCCTGCCGTCCGTACCGGCTGCGGGCCTGGGCCAGGTCGTGGAAGATCGAGATCAGCTGGATGTTGTGGCTCGGCGCGGTGGACGCGATCTCGGCCAGATTGGGCAGCGGGGCGACGTTGCCGGCTTCATCGAGACACAGCAGCAGGGGGTCGGCGAGCCTGCCTCCCGCGAGGGTCGCCCGTTCGTAGGCGCGGTCGATGACCTCGGTTAGGAGGGCCAGGAAGATCGGGCGCAGCAGCTTCGAGGCTTTGGCGTCACCGATCAGATACAGCGTTGCCCGCTCGTCGAGCAGGGCCTCGGCGGTGATCTGGCTCGAAGCGGCCGAGCGGACCACACGACGGAAGCGGTAGGCGCGCAGGAGGCCCTGAGCCGTGGCCTCGATCGAGGTGCGGGTGCGGTCGGCCTGAGCCTCGAAGGCGCGCAGCGCGTCATAGGCCGCGTGCACGTCCTCGGCCTCCTCGTCGGTCCCGGCCTCCCCGGTGAGCAGGGCGATCGTCTGATCGAGTTCGCGACTGCCCTGCCCGTAGATCCAGCGCACGATCGCGTCCATGCCGAGCCCGGCCCGCGCGGCGATGAACAGCAGAGGGGCCAAGCGCTGCTCGGCGGCCACCGCCCAGAAGTCGCCCCCCTCCACGCCCTTGCTGTCGAGCTCGGCCGTGCCGGCCAGACGCCACGCCGCCTCCAGTGCGCCGTCCCAGGTGGCACAACCGGCCAGCGGCGACCACGTGTGGGTTGGCCGCTGAGCCAGCTCAAAGGGGTCAAACACGAACACCGGGCCGAGGCTCCGGCGGTAGTCGATCGTGGCGGCAAGCAGATCGGTCTTGATCGACGACGCCACGACCGGGCCCGCCCACTCAAGCAGAGCCGGGACGGCCAGTCCGGCCGACTTCCCCGACTGCGGCGGACCGAAGGCGACCAGTGCGTGCCGTTCCTCGGCATGGAGAAGGCGGCCCCGGTGCCGTCCCAGCGTGAGACGCCCGGTCCGGCTCTGGGAGCGCCTGCGCCCCGGGCTGCGTAGTCGCCGCAGGTCACCCCGCCCGGCCCAGCGTGCGCCGGGACGCCCCGCGCCGACCAGAACGGGCCATAGCCGAGACCGCGTCACGGCAAGCCCTGCCGTCCCGATGCTCGTGCCGAGGAGCCCCAGGGCCAGATAGCAGCCCGCCGAGTCGGGCAGAAGGCGCCGGGCGCTGCGAGGCCAGGCCAGTGCCGGGTCAGTCAGCCTGGCCGGCAGCCGGAGGGCGACGAGCAAAAGCTGACCCGCCGGCACCGATGGCCACCCGTGACCGAACATGACTCCGGCCAGCCCGCCCCAGGCCCAGACCACCGCCCCGACGGCACCCACGGCGGCAATCAGCCCCAGGACCAGGCCGTCAGATAGCGACCCAGGCGCAGCCCGTCCGCTCATTTACGGCCCGTCGCGGCGACTGAGGTCCGCATGCCCGTGTCGGTGTTCGTAAACCGGGTCTCGATGCGCGACCGGTGGTGCTGGACGACGAACGACCGTCCGCCGATCCGCCACAGGGCCTGCCCCGGACCGAGCAGGGACAGCAGCTCCGCCTCGGCACTCGAGAGGCCGAGCAGGGTCCGGGTCAGCGGCACCTGGCTCTCGTCCTGGTGATAGACGATGCGCGTCGAGGCGTCGGCGACGAGTCCCTCAGCGATCCGGGCCGCGCGTGAGCCGGCGTCTCCGGCGCCGTGCAGGTCGGCCAGCTTGTGCAGGACGACGAGGTTCATCACCCCGAACTGCCGGGCCAGCTTGAAGTTGGACTGAAACCACTCGCCGAGTCCCGCGTGCTGGACGATCTTCCATGACTCGTCAGCGACGTTGATCAGCCGCTCGCGCCCGGGACGCTTCGCCGTGCGAGCCAGGAGAGCACTGATCCAGGCCGACGCGCAGGCCATGAGGATCCCGACCGCCGGAGAGTCGCGCACGGCGTGCAGGTCGAGCACGAGCAGGCGCGCATCGAGATCGAGCCCTGGAGTGGTGGGTCCATCAAACATCCCCTGCAGAGGGCCCTCGCACAGGTCCTGGAGAGCCAGGGCGGCCCGGCGAACATCGGCCGCCAGGCGCTCGGGGCGGGTTTGCAGGCCCTCGGCCATCGTGATCACCGGCGAGAACAGCAGCGCGACGATCTCGGGCAGCGTCGGCTCCTGGCGCGAGGCGGCGCGAACCACCCGCAGCGCCTCGCGCAGCGCACCGGCTTCGACCTGGGTCAGCGGTGCGCCCAGGGCCGTGACCGCCACCGCACGCAACAGGTCGAGCTGAGCATGCTCCTCGGGCCGGGCGGCCAGGGGGTTGAGCCGGACACCGCCTCCGGGCTCGAGCGTCACCGGCCTGACGCCGACCGCCTCGCACAACGGGCCGTACTCGCGCTTGACGTCAAGCACGAAGGCACGCCGGCCAAAGAGCAGCATGCGCCAGAGCAACGTCTTGACCAGGGCGCTCTTCCCCTGGCCGAGCTTTCCCAGCACGATCGCGTTGGGGTCGTCAAGGGTCCCCGCGCCATACAGCTGCCAGGGGTCAAAGCAGAAGGCTCCCCCAGTGGAGTCCCGGCCCACGAATGCTCCGCGGCCGCCGAGACCTCCGGCGGCGATGAACGGGTACAGGGCCTGCGCGTGTCGGGTGGTCGCCCGATGGCCGGGCCGCTGGCTGGCCCGGAGCGTCATCGCAGCCCCCGGCACAGCGGAAGCGTGAAGGTGAACGCGTCCGCCTGCTGTCCGTAGAGTCGATGCAGCTCGAGCCGAGCCCGGGCGGCGTGATCCTGAACCTCCCCACACGCGTGGCGCAGGTCGTCGGCGTCGCGGCCCGACACGGTGATGAAGCCGGCCATCCGCACCTCGCCGTGGCCGGCCGCTAACTCCGACTCCCGGCGCATCGTGGCTGCGCGAGCCTGGCGTTGGCGTGCCGTCTCAGACTGTCCGAAACGATGCCGGAGCTCACGGTCGGCCTGGTCGCGGGTGATGGCCGCCTCGATCTCGCGCGTCGAGCGCTCCACCGGCAGCGGCTCGAAGGTCACCGCAACGGTGCGGACCGCCCCCGAGCGTCCCAGCAGCGCGTCCATGAACATCGGCGAAACCTCGATCCGCGGCCAGGCGGATATCCAGTAGCTCGCGTGCCGGGCGCCGTCGCACTCGTAGTGATCCCAGCGCTCGCGAGCCGCCGCCGGCCACGCCCCGGTCTCGGCGAGCCCGTCGCGGTCGGGATCGGCGGCCTCGAGCCCCGCCAGTTCCCGCCGGGCGTAGGGATCAAAGGCGGTGCGCAGCGTGTGGGCCAGCTGGCCGGCGCTCAGCGCCCCGAGGACGTCGACCTCGACCTCGATCAGGCCCCGCGAGACGCGCTCGGTGGCCTCGATGAGCTGTTCGTGAGCGCCGCGCGCCGCGCGGCCGCTCCGGGCGGCCGCGGCTCGTCCCTCGACCTGGACGGCGAGCAGGATCTCGTGCTCCTGGGTCACCGTGGTGCTGGTACCGATCAGCTCCAGATAGGACTCGATCAGCGGTGCCCCCCGGGACGGCACGCTCGGATCGCGCTCGGCGTGCAGCCAGCGGGCGAGCTCGTCTCCCTGGGCGGGCGCGGTCCGCTCGATCCACTGCAAGCGCCGCACACCGCTGGTAGCCGCACCGGAGAGGACCAATCCCCATCGGGCCAGGCGCCGTTCCTGCGCCTCGGGGTCAAGCAGCGAGAAAGCGAGGACCCGGCAGGCCAGAACGGCGGTGAGGCGGCGTCCGGTCTGCTCAGCGAGGACGCCGATCGAGCGCTGGCGGTACGGCGACTCGAGGATCCGCACACCGCGCAGCTCACGCGGCATCTGCGGGGCGCGACCCGGGCCGCCCGGTCGGGGCCACCCGGTCCTGGCCAGAACGACGGTGCCCATCAGCGGCGCGCGGGAGCGAAAGCGAGCGTGGCCGATCATGCGCCGGCCCAGGAACCGGCCCGCCACCGGCGCCCACTCCTGGAGGTTTCGACCGGCCAGCGGGGCAAAGCTGGCGGCGGCTGCCGCCCCGATGGCCAGCAGCGCGCCGAGCGCGCCGCCGGGAGTGGGAGATCGGTCGAGCACCGTGGCGGCTAGCGCGCCGCCGATGGCCAGGATCAGCGCCTGGCCGGCGCGGAGCGGCCCCAACAGGCCGCGGCGCTCCAGCGGACCGAACGCGTAGGTCAGGCGTTGTCCGGTCATCGACGCTCGGGTGCGTCCTCGGGCTGGCCCGAGGGATCGAGCGAGGCTTCTTGGGCCGTGTCGGGCCCGAGCTCGTAGGGCCACGTCAGGTTCCGGCGCGCCCACGGCTCATCGCTGTCCGGAGGCGTCGCGGCGTCGGTTTGCGGGTCGGTTGGCGGTAGGGCCTGATCGTGGGGCGGTGGGGTCGGGTCGGTTGGCGGTGGGGTCGAGTCGTGAGGCGGTGGGGTCGGATCGGGGGACGGCGCGGCGGACTGGGCGGGCAGGGTGAGGGCCTCGCCACTGGAGCCAGGCCCAGGAACGGAGCCGGCCGCGCCGCCGGAGCCGGGGTTCCCGCTGGAGTCAGGCTCGCCGCCGGAATCCGGTTCGCCGCTGGGCTCGGTCGCGGCCTGGGCGTTGCCGACGTTGAGACCCTCGAGGGCCGACCGGGCACCGCTCGTCTGGCCGGCCTCCCCCTGGTGTCGCTGGGCGTGCGCCTCGGCCAGTTCGTCGCCGAACGTCTCGGTGCGGTCGTAGGCATTGACAGCCCCCGCGTCGGGCGCGGCCAGGCCGCGGGTTCCAGCGCCACGCATGCCCTCGACACCCGCGGCCAGTTCGTGGAGCGGGAGCAGCCGCAGGAGGGCCCAGGGCGTGAACGCGGCCAGGAGCACCAGGGTCGTCCCGGCCAGCATCTGCGTCACGCTCGGTATGGCCGTATGGCCGAGCGCCGCCCCGCCCAGCGCGAGGACGGCGACGATCGCAAATTTGGACAGGATCAGCGCAATCAGCAACTCGATGGCGCGCATCGCCCAGATCCGTCGCGCCGGCCAGACCAGTGCGGCAAAGAACAGCGGCAGCATGAGGACGATCACGTACACCGCTGCCGAGCGGATGAGGAGCTCGATCCACAGGGTGACGGTGGCGGCCACCGCGAGCAGGCCGACGAAGAAGACCGGGAAGCTCGAGATCACCCCGAGGCCGGCACCCACACTGGTCACGTGCACGAACCCGGTGCTCGAGTAGCTCGAGGCTGACGCCACCAGGCTGGACAGCTCGTCGGATGCGGCCAGGAGAAGCTGTGTCACGGGCGCGGCGACGGCGACGGCCAGCCCGCACAGTGGGAGATAGCCGAAGACTGAGCGCGCCAGCAGGCTCGCGTCGGAGCGAATCAGCGCCTGGACCGCGGCGGCGAAGAGGAAGGGCAGTGTAAGCAGCGCTGAGATCCCGGCCATGCGCCAGTACGAGCTCGAGAACCAGGTGCTCTCGAGCTGTGGTCGCGTGGTCGACGCGATCACCGCCGCCGTCTCGTGCAGGACGAGCCGGGCCCCGCCGGTCACCCATACCGCCATCGCGGTCAGGGCCGCCGTGGCGGTGATGGCCTTCGTGGCGGTTCCGCCGCCGCTCAGGGTCTCGGCCGCCCGGCCAAGATGGCCCCCGAGGAGCTTCTGACCGGCTTTGAGGACCCGGCCCGCGTGGCGGGCGGCCGAGCAGACCTTGCCCGCCAGGCCGCTGACCAGCCCCGCCAGGGTGCAGATCGGCTTGGTGGGGTCAAACGCTCGGGCGGGAGGCGGGGAGGCACAGAGCGCCAGGGCCACGACGAGGATCGCGGGAGCGAGCGTGCGGGTCGACCAGCGCGTCATCGCGCCGTCGTTCCCAGGTGCTGGAAGAAGTTGACAAGTCCCGGAGCGGCACCGACCACGAGGGCCGCGGCAGCCGAGACCAGCGCCGCCATACGGCCGCGGGCCGCGTAGTGGTGGTTGTGGGTGTGCGAGGCGAGTGCCCACATGCCTGCGCCCACGAAGGCGCCGAGCAGGGCGATGACCAGTGCCCACGCCTCGGCGCCGTTGACGAGTTGCTGCAGCACGTTGCTCCCGGGCAGGCCGCGGAGGTCCGGATGGGCCGTCACCGCCACAAGCCGCTCCTCTGAAAACGTTGCCACTCCGCACACTCCAATCTAATTGAGCCAAGTGAAGTTCAAATAACCTAGCAACTATGATTGACATGTGTTAGCTTGAAACGTAAGAACTTAGACTCAATTAGACTCAAGGGGTGACAGGATGGGACAGGCGGGCAGCGGAGCGGCGCCGAGCGAGCGGGTTGCCGAGCTCTACGTGAGACACGCGCGAAGCCTGCGACGCATCGTTGGCTGCGACGTTCGCGCGCCGGACTCGGTGATTGACGACGCCTGTCAGATCGCCTGGAGCCGCCTGATCCCGCGCGCGGGCACCGTGCGCGCGGAGGCAGCATTACCCTGGCTCGTGACGACGGCCAGGCGAGAGGCGATCAGACTCGCCCGCCACCGCGACCGGGAGCTGTCGCTCGACAACCTCGGCGACGAGGACATCGTGCTCCCAATGACCCGTGGACCTGAGGAGCTCGTCAGCCTGCGCGAGCGGCTGGGCGCCGTCCGCTCATTGCCGCTGCGCCAGCAGCAGCTGGTCTGGCTGGCGGGCCTGGGCTTCAGCTATGAGGAGATGGCCGACCGCACCGGGGTCACCCGGCGCACGGTGGAACGCCAGTTGCTCCGGGCCAAACACAAGCTCAGGGCGGCGTGACCCTGCTGGGGCCCACCGCCTGGGGACATGACCCCGACACCGTCTGCCGACGGGGTGTGACCCCGACACCGCCTGCCCGCTGGGGGTGACCCCGACGCCGCCTACCGCCGGGGGGCGCGGCCCCGTTTGCGCCGTCGCCGCTCCGCCGGGCTGAGCTTGCGCGGCTTGGGCGGGGGCTTTGAGCCGCTGCGACCGCGACCGTCGATCCCCGCGTAGCCGCCGCCCGCTCGCGCGGGCGCATGCTTGCGGGCATCGTTCCAGATGAAGAAGGAGATTCCGGCGATCACAACCAAAGCGCCGACGCCGATGCCGATTGCCGTACCCCCGCTGATCGACCCGCTCCCCGAGGTGCTGGTGGCGGTGGCGACCGCGTTGTTGTTGGCCGTCGTCGTGGACGAGCTGACCGGCGGGGCGGGGAAGTTGGAGAGCGGGCTCGAGGTCGTCGGGGACACGGCCGCCGGCGAGGTCGACGACGCCGAGGCCGAGCTCGACGACCCCGGCGAGCTCTTCTTACCGCCGGCAGCGCCGGCCACCCCCGGCCCGATCAGGGCCAGGGAGAGAGAGGCCAACACCGCGGCGGCGCCCCCCCGGCGCCGCACCAAGGAGAGACTCGAGCTCACCGCTCCGAGGCGAGCGGCTGCTCCATCGCCGGCGTGTTCGGCGGGTTGCGATAGGGCTCCTCGTTCTCCTGGTGCTCCTCGTGGTAAACGCTCTCGGCGTTGACGGCCCAGATGTCGTGGTTGGTACCCAGGAGGATGTTGTCGACGGCTCGCATGGCGGTCAGCATCGAGTGGTCGGAGTTGTTGTAGCGGTGCAGCCCGTTGCGGCCGACCTGAGTCAGATTCCCGATCGTCTCCAGCCAGCCGCGAATCGTGGCCACGCGCTCGCCGTAGAGCTCGTCGTAGATCGGATAGGCCTTGTGGACACGCTCCACGAAGCCGAACTTGACCTTGGCCGCATGGGCCAGGTGGAGCTTCTCGATCTCCTGGCCGGCCATGGCCACCAGGTCGTCGTCCTTCATGTTCCAGAGGTCGTCACCCTCAAAGCAGAAGTACTCCATGCCGATCGAGGCGTCGGAGTCGTTGGGGACCATCCATGGGCTCCAGGACTTGAAGTTCTGGATGCGCAGCACCCGGACGCCCGGCTGGTGGATGTAGATCCAGTTGTCGGGGAACAGGTCCTCACCCTCGATGACCAGCAGCACCGTGAGGAATTCGCGGTACCGCAGGCCCTGGGCGGCGTCGCGGACCTCGCGCGGAGCCTCGGGCTCGGCGATGCCGACCGTCGTGCGCAGCGGCAGTGAGGAGATGACGTGCGAGGGATACAAGGTCTCGCCGCCGGCGATCACCTGGGTGATCCTGCCGTTTTCGGTGACGAGCTTGGTCACCGGGGCGTTGAGACGGATCTCGCCCCCCTGAGCCTTGATGTCATCGGTCATCTGCTCCCACATCTGGCCGGGGCCGAAGCGGGGGTAGTTGAACTCGGAGATGAGCGACTTGATCTTGTCGCCCTTGTTGCCGAAGAAGGCGGACTTGGCGGCGCTGAAGAAGGACAGGCCCTTGATCCGCTGGGCGGCCCACTCGGCGCGGATCTCATCGGCCTTCACGCCCCACAGCTTCTCGGTGTAGGTCTTGAAGAAGTGGTTGTAGAGGCGCTTGCCGAAGCGGTTTGACACCCACTGCTCAAAGCTGTCCTCGCGCCCCTTGGGCTTCACCGCCGCCCACAAGTAGGAAATCATGCAGCGCGTCAGCTCGATCGGGCCGAGCTTGCGGATCACGTCCATACCCTGCAGCGGGTACTCGAGGAACTTGTCGTTCCAGTAGATCCGTGACTGGCGCGGGCGGCGGAGGAACTCCTCCTTCATGATCTCGTGCCAGAGGTCGTCGACCTCCTTGACCTTGGTGAAGAAGCGGTGCCCACCCAGGTCAAAGCGATAGCCGTCGCGCACCTGAGTCCGGGCGATGCCGCCCACCGCATCGGTCGATTCGAGCACGATCACCGGCTTGCCCTGCTTGGCGAGCAGATAGCCGGCGGTCAGCCCGGCCGGGCCGGCGCCCAGGACGACGACGGGGTGCTCGGGCGTGATCTCGGCGCCGCGGGGGGCGGCGTCTTGGGGCGGAGGGGTCACTTGGAGTCCTTAGAGGTCACTTGGAGTCCTTAGAGCTTTCGGTACAGGAGCGCGCTGTCGGCGACGCAGCAGGAGCCTCGGTAGTTGTGCGGAGCCCACGCGACCGGCTTCAGGCTCGGATCGGAGGCAAGAAGCGCCCCCCACTGGGCTGACCGCCGACGGACGAGCTGGGTCCACGGAGCCTGCCAATTCTGCGCTCCCTCGGTGAGAGGGCGCAGGAAGAGAACCTGCTGATTGGGCCTGAGGGTAGCAATCAGCCGGTTTAGCGTTGTGTTCGGATTCGCATCTTGCAGCCGGGTGAGGGCATCGACCCAGTTCATCGACTGGGGGTCGGGCACCGTCCCGCTCGTGTTGGCAAAGCGCAGTCCGGCCGGCAGGTAGTACCAGGCCAGCGGAACCTGCTCGGGCTGGCCGAGGATGACGAGGTCCCCGCGATGCAGCCGCGGAGCCATTTCGGCGGCCACATCGCGCATATCGGATTTGTGGTGCGGGGTGAACGACGACGGGTTGGCCCAGAAGATGATGACCAACAGGAGGGCGAGCAGCCCGACCCCCTTCGCGCGGGCCATCCCGGCCGTGGCGACCAGCAGCAGCGAGCCGACGACCGGGGCGAAGTAGCGGTAGGCCCAGGCGGGGGAGAAATGCGAGACGAGCCAGCCGAAGCCCAAGGTGCCGACGGGCAGGAGGATGAGCGTCCACACGATCAGCGATTCCCGTGTGCGCCAGCGGCCCTTATAGAGCAAGGCGGCCACGCCGATCGCCCCGGCCAGGACGAGCGCGACCGTGGCCCGGTCGCCGCCGAGGAGGTTGCGCGAGATCTGCACCGGGGCGCCGAAGTTGGGAGCGCTGTCCCACGGCGAGCCGGTGTGTGCGGCCTGGTAGATCAGCGTCGGCAACCAGGGCAGGTAGAGCACGGCGGTTGTCCCGAAGGTGAGCAGAGCGTCGATGAGCAGCGGCCGCCGGTCATCGCTGGCCCGCCACACGACGGCGAAGGCAACCGCCGCCCCGACCCCGAAGAAGATCCCCCACGCGTGCGTGTAGAGCATCAGCGTCTGGCCGACCGCGAACAGGATCAAGAACCGCCGGCGCCGGAAGATGAAGCCGTGGATGAAGCCCGCGGTGGCCAACAGCCCGAGCAGGGCCATCAGCGAGTACATCCGCGTCTCCTGGCTGTAGGCGGTGATGAATGGGTTGAGGGCGAACAGCACCGTGGCGATCAGCCCCGCCCAGCGGCCGAACAGGCTCGTGGCCAGCCACGCCCCGGCGGGGATCGTGAGCAACCCGAAGGTCAGCGACAGCGCGTGGGTCGAGGTCTCGGTCGAGCCGAACACGCTCATCCAGCAATGCAGGAGCATGTAGTACAGCGGCGGCGAGCCGTCGTGGCGCAGCACGTGGGGAATGTCGACCAGGGCGTGGGTGGAGATGCCGACCGACAGGCCCTCATCCATCCAGAACTGGCCACCCAGGTAGCGGCTGCGCAGCACGCCGGAGATGGCCATGACCACGAGCACGACGACGCCCCCCAGCAGCCAGAACGGATACCGGGCCAGGCGGCCGGGAACCAGTAGATCGAACTCGGGGCTCGCACCGGAGGTCCCGGGGGGCGTACCGGGGGCGGGCTTGGGGGTGGTGACGGTGGCCACGTCTAGCTCCCTGCTACCCGCGTCATGCCGGCTTCCTCAAGCGCAGTGGGTGAAGAGCCGGAACGTGCGCTCCGTACCGTCGTAGGTGTAGTGCGTGCCCGGCCACTGGTGAAGGATCGGGAGCAGCAGTCCCTCCGTGTGGGCGGCGGCCTGCAACACGGCGTTGGGCGCCGGCCCGGGCTCGGCTCCGGCAGCCGGCGGGCCCTCGACGCGCAGCGTGTGGACACCCAGCGTCCAGGCCACCAGCGGGACCTGAAAGCCCTCGGTCATGATCGTCCCGCAGCGCAGCAGCTTGGCGGCGCCGCCGTAGCGGGCGACGATGCGTCCGGCGTCCTGGCGCAGGTGGGCCTGGTAGACGAGCGCCTTGTGGGTCTTCTGGATGTCGATGAAGTTCGTGCCCACCCAGTTGGGGGCAAAGCAGAAGACCAGCGCGGCCACCACCACCCCGGCCCAGGCCCCGAGGACCGTGCGCCGGAAGCGCCGCGGGCCGGGACCATCGCTTGCGCCCTCGGCCCGGGCGCTTGCCCCCTCGGCCCGTGCGCTTGCGCCCTCGGCCCGGGCGGTCTCAGCCTGGGCGCCGCGGCGGGCGCGGATGCGGGAGAGGAGGTTGCCGATCTCATAGGTGGCCCAGCCCCAGCCGACGGCGCCGCACACCTCGACCAGGGCCGAGCCGATGACCAGGTAGCGGTTGTTGCCCGAGAATCCAGCCTGGGTCATGATCGCGATGACTACGAACCACACGATGCCCAGCACGCCGAGGCCGGCCGCGGCCACCTGAGCCCGGGTCTGGGGCATGTGGAGCCCGGGCCGTCCCGGCTCGCGCCGGCGCCGCCAGACGATGAAGCCGACGGTGCCGATGACGAGCGCGGCCACGACCTTGATGCGCAGGAGGATCGTCGGCCACGCGGCGTCGATCAGCTCTGAGCAGAACGGGCAGTGGGCGAAGGCGAGGCTGTTGGAGCGCGGCTTCTGGGCGCGGCTGACGCCGCGCAGGAAATGACCCGAGCCCCAGTACTCGGGCAAGAACCAGAGGATCGGGATGAGCACGAACAGGGCGATGACGAGCTTGCGCGCCCCCGGGTCCTTCCAGAACAGCCACAGCCCGTAGGGCCCCCACACCAGCCAGATCTCGGGCCGGTCAAGCGCGGCCAGGAAGCCAAGGGTGAAGGCTTGGCGGGGGTGTCCGTCCAGTACGCGCTCAAGGCCGATGAGGATGATCGCCGTGGCCAGCCCCTCCGAGTAGCCCAGCGCGTTGTCGGAAATGTAGCCGCCCGACAGGGCGAGGCCCAGGGCCGCGATGACGCCGGCCAGTACGGCCGGACCGATCAGCGTGGCCCGGTCAAGCTCGCCCGTCGCGCTGGTGAAGTAGCCGCCGATCATGCGCGTGAGACGGAAGGAGAGGCGGAAGACCATGACCACGGCTGTGAACGCTCCCGCCCGGGCGACGACGAGCCACATGTCGGGCTCGGCCTGGCCGAACGGGGCAAACAGCGTCGTGAAGATGACCGGCAGCGGCTTCCAGGTTGGGCCGCCGGTGGTCTGCAGGTTGAGGTGGACGATCTCTCGCCCCCAGATGATCCAGGACCACGGGTCGTAGCTGGGGGTGGAGGGGATGAGCAGGGAGAGGACGCTCACAACCAGCGCGGTTCCGGCCAGGGCCAGATAGAAGCGTCGCGCCGACATCACCGGGCGGCCACTCAGGCCGGGGCGTGCGCCCGCCGTCGAGGAGGGCGGGGTCGTAGCCGGAGCGACTGGCGCCGTCGAGGCAGAGAGCATGTTGGCGAGCGGTCGTCGGGACACAGACGGTTTCAGGAGTGAAGGCCCGGCGGGATGACGGGCACTTCGGCGGGCGGATGATCCCAGTCGCTCACGCCGAGCGCGCAAAAACGGCTAAGCGCGGGCGCAGGACGGGTTCCGCGCGCGAATTGTAGAGCGCCTCCGGGTCCCCAGTCGCCGGCGAGTTAACCCGAGACTCCCTTGGCGACGCAGCCCTCGACCTTCTGCAACAGACTGTCGGAGGCCTGATTGGGGTACAGCAGGGCGGCGCCGATGACCTCGGCACTCTCGACCTGGCCGGAGATCTGTTCCTCCTGGGCGGCACCCGGCGTCGGGGTGAACTGGACCGTCGGGCCGCTGGGCTTGGTGCCGATCTGCATCCACACACGCCCGAACGTGCTCACCGGGATCTTCTCGGCCCGCAGGCAGTCGACGTGGATCACGCGCGGGTCATCGATGCCCGTGGCGCTCTTGAGCTGGGCGCCGGACGACCCCACCTGAGGCTTGGCCGCGATCCCGCAGCCTGACAAAGAGACAGCCGCGAGTAGGCAGAACCCAACCAGCTTCCCGGAGGACATGCCGCCAGAGGGTAGAGGATGATTCGCCCAGTGCTCGACCTTGCCGCCCTCACCGGACCGCTGCCCAAGCTCGGCGTGGTGGTGCTCGCCGCCCTGGCGGCCGCCGCTCTGCTCACCGGCGACCAGCGCCGGCGCGCGCTGACCATGGCCGGGGCGCTGGTGCTCTCACCGGTCCTCCTGCTCACCGCGATCTGGAATTCGCCCCAGCTGCACATCTTCCATCGCCACCCGCTCTACGCGGTGATCGGCGCCGTGGCGGCGGTGGTGCTCCTGGTCGCCGCGGCGCGACTGCTGGCCCCGCGCTTTTACCTCGTCGCCCCACTGGCAGTGTTGGCCCTGCCCTTCCGGGTGCCGGTCCTGGCCGGGGGCGTGACCTCCAACCTGCTCGTCCCGCTCTATCTCGTCGTGGCCGTCGGCACCCTGGCCTGGGTCGTGTCTGCGCTGCGCGACGGCAGCGAGGTGCGCGCCGGCCGGCACCGCGACGAATCGGAAGGGTGGGCGTTGCGGGTCGAGCGCCTCCTGGCCCTCATCATCGTCCTTTACGGCGTGCAGGCCGTGTACTCGCCGGGCTTTGAGTCCGCGCTGCAGAACATGGTCTTCTTCTACGCCCCGTTCACACTGCTCTACATCCTGCTGCGCAGTGTGCGCTGGACGCCGGAGACGATCCGTCACTGCCTGCTCGTGGTCGTCGGGCTGGCCATCGTGTTCTCGGTCATCGCCTATGTGGAGTACGCCACGAAGACGATCTTCCTCAGCCCCAAGCTCGCCCTCACCAACGAGCTGCACACCTACTTCACGGTCAACTCGGTCTTCTTGGACCCCGACATCTTCGGGCGCTTTCTCGCCCTGGTCATGATCCTGCTCGCGGTGCTGCTGCTCTACCCGCTCGCCGCCCGCCGGCAGCTGATCACCGTCGGAGTCCTCGCCGCGCTGTGGGTGGGGCTCGTCCTCACCCTGTCGCGCTCGAGCCTGGGAGCGCTGCTGGTCGGGATGGGAGTGCTGGCCGCGCTGCGCTGGAGACCGACGCGCGCTCTCTACATCGCCCTGGCCGTGATCGTGATCGGCGCGGTCGCCGTCGCCGCGCTGCCCCGCACTTTCGGCCTCAACCAGGGCCTCAACGGGGCCTCCAGCGGCCGGGGCGGCCTGGTCAGCGGCGGCATCGCCCTGTTCGGCGAGCGCCCGGTATGGGGCTATGGCTCGGGTTCGTTTCAGAAGGAGTACAAGCGTCACCATCGAGCCAGGCCGACCTCACTGACCGCCTCGCACACGATTCCGGTGACGGTCGGCGCCGAACAGGGACTGATCGGAGAGCTGGCCTACATCGGGCTTGTGCTGACCGCATTCATCTGCCTGGTCCGCCGGGCGCGGGGCGACCCCGTGCGCAGCGCGCTCGCGGCCGCGTTCGTGGCCCTCGTCTTTCACACCATGCTCTACGCCGACTTCCTCGAGGATCCGGAGACGTGGGCGCTGCTGGCCATCGGAGTCTCGCTGGCCGTGGCCCGGACGGATACGGCCTCAGATGGCGCGGTGGCCACGGCTAGGCCGCGGCGTGCGGCGGCGGTCCGTCTTAGTCTTTGACCGCTTCGGGATCGGTCGCGTCGATCCCCTGGGCCACGCGCAGGAGGAGCTCGTGCAGCTGCGCGCGCTCGGGTCCTGACAGTGGCGCCAGCAGCTCCTCCTGAGCCTGCTTGGCTTCGATCCGCCCGGTGGCCAGCCGCTCGCGCCCGGCCTGAGTCAGATACAGCGCGTGGGCGCGGCGGTCACTGGGGTTGGGGCGGCGCTCGACCAGGCCCAGGCTCTCCAGCTCATCGATGGTGCCCACCATCGAGCTCGGATCCATGCCGATCGAGCGTCCCAGCTGTTGCTGGCTCACCGGACTTCCGGCCGCGAGCACGTTGAGCGCGCCCCACATGCGCGGAGTCAAGTCAAGGCTCTGCAGGCGCTCGCTGAACCGGCGGGAGGCGAACCAGCCCAGGCGGCTGAGCAGATAGCCCGTGTGGCGCACGAGCGCCGCGTGCAGGCCGGGAGCGCCCGTGTGCGGATCCACCATGGCAGCTGGATTTTATCACCGCACCATGGAGCTCCAAAATAGTTTGTGCTACAAACGATCTGAGCCGTCAACAAACCGGGAGTCGAGCCGCTCATGATGACCACCACCACCCGCTGGGTCCTGGCCCACAAGCGCACGGTCGCTGCGTTCTGGATCCTCGTCACGCTCGTCGGGATCGCCACCGTCAGCCAGTCGACGAAGTCGTTCAGCAAGGAGTTCTCGGTTCCCGGCCGGGAGGGTTTTGAGACCAACATCGCCATCGCCCGCCGGTTTCATCAGGGCGGTCGCAACGCGCCCATTCTGCCCGTCGTGACGCTGCCGTCGGGCACGACCGTGGATTCCCCCGGCGTGCGAGCCGGGCTGGAGCGGGTCAGCGGCCGCCTCGCCCAGGCCCTGCCCGGAGCCCGGATTGCCTCCTACGCGTCAACCGGCAGCCGCGCCTTCGTCTCGGCCGACGGGCGGACGACGTTCATCATCGCCCACCCGCTGCCCGACCACGAAGCGTTCGGCGCCAACACCACGGCAGCCAAGCGGGCCGCAGCCGCCCTGGCCGGAATGAGCGTGGCCGGCGCACCGGTCCACGTCACCGGGATCGATGCACTCCAAAATCAGACCGGGGGCAGCGGTGGCCCGGGCGTGCTGCTCGAGTCGGTGCTGGGCGGCCTCGGCGCGCTGGTCGTGCTCGCCTTCGTGTTCGCGTCGCTCTTGGCCTTCATCCCGCTGCTCATGGCCATCGTTTCGATCATGACGACCTTCCTGGTCCTGTGGGGAGTGAGCACGGTGACCAGCGTGTCCTTCATCGTCGAGTTCCTCGTCGGCCTGATCGGCCTCGGGGTCGCCATCGACTACGCGCTGATCGTCGTGGTCCGCTGGCGCGAGGAGCGCGCCCACGGCTACGAGGGTGAGGAGGCCGTCGTCCGGGCAATGGCCACCGCCGGCCGCGCCGTGGTGTTCAGTGGCACCACCGTGGCCATCGGCCTCTTGGCCATGATCGTGCTCCCGCTGCCGTTTCTGCGCTCGATCGGCTACGCCGGGATGCTCATTCCCCTGGTCAGCGTGATGGTGGCCACCACCCTCTTGCCGATCGTGCTCATCAAGGCGGGCAGCCGGCTCGACTGGCCGCACGTGCGCTCCGATGACCAGGCCAGCCGCTCGTGGACGCGGTGGGCCCGGCTTGTCGTGCATCGGCGGTGGTTTGCGGCGCTGGGCGCGGGGGCGGTGCTGGTGGCGCTGGTCATCGCCGCCACCGGGCTCCAGCCCGGCCAGGCCAACGTCGACACCCTGAGCCGGGGTGGCGACGCGCGCACCGGGCTGCTCGCCCTCGAGCGGGCGGGCATCGGGCCCGGTGCGCTGACCCCAGTGGAGATCCTCATTCCGCAGGCCGGCGCCTCTCGTGTCGCCGCATCCGTCGCCGGGGTGGCCGGCGTGCACGGAGCCGCGGCCCCGGCCGTTCCCGGCTGGCAGCGGTCCGGCGCGGCGATCGTCGAGGTCTTCCCGGTCGCCGACGCGTCCTCCACCGCGGGCCTCAACGCGATCGACGGCATTCGCCGCCAGGCTCACGCCGCCGGCGTCGGCGCCCGCGTGGGCGGCATCGGTGCCGAGAACGAGGACTTCGTTTCGGCCATCTACGGCAGCTTCCCCCTCATGATCGCGCTCATCACCGTGCTCACCTTCCTGCTCCTGGCCCGCGCCTTCCGCTCGCTGCTGCTGCCCCTCAAGGCGGTGCTTCTCAACGTCGTCAGCGTGGCCGCGGCCTGGGGGGTCATCACCCTGGTCTGGCAGGAGGGCCATGGCTCGAACACCATCTTCGGGATCGCCGCCACCCACTCCGTGAGCGCGTGGATCCCGCTCATGGTGTTCGCCTTCCTGTTCGGGCTCTCGATGGACTACGAGGTGTTCATCCTCTCCCGCATGCGCGAGGAATACGACGCGAGCGGCTCGACCGACACCGCCGTCGTGCGCGGGATCGGCCGCACCGGCCGTCTGGTCACGAGCGCTGCGCTCATCCTGTTTTTGGCTTTCGTCTCGATGGCCTCCGGCCCCGAGACCGACATAAAGGTGTTCGCCACCGGGCTGGCCGCCGGCATCATGCTCGACGCCACCGTGATCCGGGCGCTGCTCGTGCCCGCCGTCGTCTCGCTGTTTGGCCGCTGGAACTGGTGGTTGCCCGAGCGCCCCGCCCGGCTGCTGCGCGTGGAGCCCTCCCTGCCGCCACGCGCAGCGGTCGAGGGCGCGCAAACATAGACGCATGGAGCTCCATCCCCTCGCCCAGAACTTCGCCTCCGTCGCGGCCGAGTACGAGCGCGGCCGCCCCGACTACGACCCCGCCGTGGTCGGTGCCCTCACCGCCGAACTCGGCGTGAGCGCCGGCGGACCGATTCTCGACCTGGCGGCCGGGACGGGCAAGCTGACCCGCGCCCTCGTGCGCGGGGGCTATGACGTCGTCGCGGTCGAGCCGCAGGCGGCGCTGCGGGCGATCCTGGCCGGACACGTCGGCGCTGAGCGCGTGCGCGCCGGCCTGGCCGAGGCGATCCCACTGCCGGACGGCTCCGTGGAGGCGGTGACCGTCGCCGACGGGTTTCACTGGTTTGACCGGCCGCGGGCACTGGAGGAGATCCGCCGCGTGCTGCGTCCAGGCGGCGGGCTGGCGCTGCTCAACACGCGCCCGGACTGGCGCGGAGCGAGCTGGGCGGAGGAGTTCAGCCGCCTCGTGGTCGACAGCCGCCCCACCCACCCGCACTTCGACGGGCCACCCTGGGAAGACTTCATCCGCGCGGCCGCCGGGTGGGGCCAGCCGTGGGAGATCCGGGTGACGACGTACCCGGCGGCCGACACCGGGCGCCTGCTCGATCTCATGGCCTCGATGAGCTGGATCGCCGCGCTCCCGGAGGCCGACCGCGCGCGCACGATGGCCCGGGCGCGCGAGCTGCTCGAGTCCGGCCAGACGCCCGAGCGGATGCCCCTCCACGTCGAGATCGGGCTCGCCTCGCCGGCCGGCGTCCCTGGCCCCGTCCTGGGCGGACTGGCCCCCTCCGCTTAAACCGGGGTCGTGTAGGCCCCGCTGAGCCCGCCGTCGACGAGGAACTCCGTGGCGTTGACGTAGCTTGACTCGTCGCTGGCCAAAAACAGGACCGCGTTGGCGATCTCGTCCGCGCGGCCAAAGCGGCCCATCGGCACGTGCACCATGCGCCGGGCGGCCTGGACCGGGTCCGAGGCGTAGAGCTCGCGCAGCAGAGGCGTGTCGATCGGGCCCGGGCAGAGGGCGTTGACGCGCACGCCTCGCTTGGCGAACTCGACCCCCAGCTCGCGCGATAGGGCCAGCACCCCTCCCTTGGAGGCCGTGTAGGCAATCTGAGAGGTGGCCGCGCCCATCACGGCCACGAACGAGGCGGTGTTGATGACCGAGCCGCCCCCGTTCTCCAGCAGGTGGGGAATGCCGTGCTTGCAGCAGAAGAACACGCTGCGCAGGTTCGTGGCCTGGACGTGCTCCCACACGTCGAGGTCGGTGTCGAGCACCGAAGCGTCCTCGGGGGGTGAGATACCGGCGTTGTTGAAGAGGACGTCGATCCGGCCCAGCTCTGCCCGCACGCGCGCGTACAGGCCGCTGACCTGCGCCTCGTCGGTCAAGTCAGCGACAAGCGACAGCTCGCCGACGCCGTGCTCGCGCACGTCGACGCCGACGACGCGCGCCCCCTCGCGCTCAAATACGGCAGTCGTTGCCCCGCCGATCCCGCCGGCGGCCCCGGTGATCACGCACACCTTGCCGTGCAGACGGTTCATGCCGTGCTGTAGAAGATCGACTTGACCTCGGTGTAGGCGTCCAGCGCGTGGGCCCCGAGCTCGCGCCCGTAGCCGGACTGCTTGAAGCCGCCAAACGGCGTCGCCACGCGCACCGAGGTGTTGGAGTTGATCGACAGCACGCCGGCCTCGAGCGCACGAGCCACGCGCAGGGCACGGCCACCGTCGCGAGACCAGATCGAACCCGACAGTCCGTAGATCGTGTCGTTGGCCAGGCGGATGGCCTCGTCCTCATCGGCGAAGGGGGTGACCACCGCCACCGGGCCAAAGATCTCCTCCCGGGCGGCGCGGGCGTCGGGCTCGACCGGGCACAGCACCGTGGGGGCAAACCAGAACCCCGGACCCTCGGGGGCAGTCCCCTGGATGGCCACGGACTCGCCGTCTGCCAGGTAGCTCGACACCGACGCGCGCTGAGCGGCGGAGATGAGCGGTCCCATCTCCGTGGCCTCGTCCATTGGGTCGCCGACCCGGATGCCGGTCACGGCGGACTCGAGGTGGCCCATGAATGCATCCAGCGCCGAGGCTTGCACGAGAATCCGCGATCGCGCACAGCAGTCCTGGCCGGCATTGCCGAACACGGCGCCGGGCGCAGCCGCGGCCGCGGCCTCGAGGTCGGCGTCGGCGAACACGATGTTGGGAGACTTGCCGCCCAGCTCGAGGGTGACCCGCTTGATCGTTGCCGCGGCACCGGCCGCGATCGAGCGCCCAACCTCGGTCGAGCCGGTGAAGGCGATCTTGGCCACGTCGGGGTGCTCGACCAGGCGCCGCCCGCAGGTCGAGCCCGGCCCGACGACGACGTTGACGACGCCCTCGGGCAATCCCGCCTCGACGGCTATCTGGGCAAAGCGCAGCGCGCTGAGCGGGGTAAGCTCGGCCGGTTTGAGCACCACCGTGTTCCCGGCGGCCAGGGCCGGGCCGAGTTTCCAGCCGGCGATGACGAGGGGGAAGTTCCAGGGCACGATCAGTCCGACGACGCCGAGTGGCTCGCGGACGGTGAAGGCCTGGCCGTCGCTGACCGGGATCGAATCCCCGAGCAGGCGCTCGGGCGCCGCGGCGTAGTAGCCGAGCGTCTCGGCCACCATGTCCATCTCGCCCCGGGCGTCGCCGATCGGCTTGCCGGCGTTGCGGGCCTCGATCTGGGCCAGCTCCTCGCGGTGATCGGCGACGGCATCGGCCACACGGCGCAGCAGCCGGGCACGGTCGCGCGGCTCGAGTGCCCGCCAGGCCGGATAGGCGGCCTTGGCCCGAGCGACCGCGGCGTCCACGTCGGCGACATCGGCACGGGAAAGCGTCTCGAGCACCGCCTCGGTGGCGGGCTCGAGGACCTCCAGGGTGGCGGTGCTCACCGCCGGAACCTGCGGACGTCAGGCAACTCCGGGCTCCGGCTCCGGGGTCTTGACCGTCACCCCGTCATCGGCGAACTCGATGGTCCGCACCGGCCCGGTGAAGGTGCGTCGCGCCGAGACCAGGTACCAGATGGTCACCGCCAGCATGATCGCGATGGTGACGATCGGCGCGTAGTTGACCAGGTTCCACGTGAAGCCGTTCTTGAAGTACACACCGCCCGGATTGTTGACCGGCAGGCAGAAGATGATCACGCACAGCCCGACCCAGGTAAAGGCGATCGGGTTGATCCACCGGTAGTGGCGCCCCAGGGTCCAGGGTCCGGCGCTGAACGCGTCCTTCATCCGCCAGCGCAGGAACACGGGGATCGTGTAGGCGATGTAGAGGCCGATGACGGCGATCGAGGTCACGGCAAAGAAGGCCACCGGGGTTCCGGCTGCGTTGGGGAAGTACGCCGGTATGGTCACGATGAGCGCCATGAGGCACACGAACAGCACCGCGTAGGTCGGCGTGCCGTTGGCGCCCACCCGCCGCCACAGATTGTGCCCCGGGATCGCGCCGTCGCGGGAGAAGGCGAAGGTCATGCGCGAGGCGCTGGTCACGCAGGCCATGCCGCAGAACAGCTGACCGATGGTGGAGATGAGGATGACGGCCTTGGCCGCCGACGAGCTCAGCGCGCTGGTGATAATGGCCAGGGCGGGGAAGCCGGCCGTGCTGATCGTCTTGATGTCCTTCTGCTGGACGGCGAAGGTCAGGGCCAGCAGCAGGACCCAGCCGATAATCGCCGAGTAGGCAACCGATCGCCACACTCCGCGGGCGGCCGATACCGAGGCACCGTGGGTCTCCTCGGAGACGTGGGCGGAGGCGTCGTAACCGGTGATGGTGTACATCGTCAGCAGGAACCCGAGCGGCAGCACGTAGAACCAGTACATGCTGTGGTTGAACTGGCCGAAGGCGCGTCCGGTGAACACATAGGAGAGGCTCGCGTGCTGGCTGGGCACGGCGACAAGCAGGATCACGATGACGGCCACACCGGCCACGTGCCACCAGACCGAGATGCCGTTGAAGATCGAAACCAGGTGGCCGGAGAAGACGTTGATCAGGCCGTGGATGAGCAGGATGATCGCGAACAGCGCGAAGACCACGTGCGCGTTGTAGTGCAGGTTGGTCGAGGTGAAGTCGAAGATGAAATGCAGGTTGTAGAGGCTGAGCAGGAACTGCAGGAAGCTGGCCGCCGCGAAGTCGACCGAGGCCACCACGGCGACCAGACCGATGAGGTTGAACCAGCCCGTGAACCAACCCCAGCCCGGACCGCCCAGACGAGAGGCCCAGAAGTAGATCCCGCCGGCGGTGGGGAAGGCTGAGGCAAGCTCGGACATCGAGATCGCCACGCAGAGGATGAGCAGGCTGATGACCGGCCAGCCGATCGAGACGGCCACCGGGCCACCGTTGAGGAAGGCCTGGCCGTAGCTGGTGAAGCAGCCGGCCAGCACGGAGATGATGGAAAACGAGATGGCGAAGTTGGAGAAGCTGCTCCAGCCTCGCTTGAGCTCCTGCTTGTAGCCGAGCTCGGCCAGCCGTTGTTCGTCCCTGGTCAACGACTCAGTCGTCATGCGGTGGTCCCTCCTCAAAGGTCTGGCGATCGCGCCTTCAGTCCGGGCGCAAACATATTTGGGAGGCAGGGGGCCAGTCAAGGGCCATTTGGACTAATCCGCTTAGCCGGATGCCCGCATGCGCCATCCCGGCCCACGAGGCCGCGGGACGCTCGGACGCTCGGACGCCGGCGGCCGATTACGTCCGGGGCAAGAACCCGGCCAGGATGTGCTCGGTTCCCCGCAGATGCGCGGCCATCTCGCGCGCCGCCGCCGCCTCGTCGTGGCGGCGCACGGCCGCGAGCAGCCGGCGGTGCTGGACATTGGAGGAGGCCAGCACCTCGGGCGGATGAGGGATGAGCGCGATCAGGTCGCTCATCAGTCCCTGGGTCTCGGTCAGCGCCGTCACCAGCCGGGCGCTCCCCGTGGCCTCGGCCAGGCCAACGTGGAGGTGGATATCGGCCTGTCGCTGGGATGGGTAGTCGTCGAGCAGCCCGTCGATCTCGACCACCAGGCGGTCCAGCGCGTCCAGCAGCTCTGGCTGCGCACGCTCGGCGGCCAGGACGGCGATTCCGACCTCGATGACCATCCGCTCGTCGCACACCTCGCGCCAGTGGGCCAGGACATCGGGGGAGGGAGGCGAGGTCAGCGGCGGTGAGTCGGCCACGAACGTCCCCCCGCCCCGGCCGCGCAGCGCGTGCAGGTGGCCGCTCTGGCCTAGGGCGATCAAGGCCTGGCGCAAGGTCGAGCGGGCGATCCCGAGCATCGAGCACAGCTCGCGCTCGGCCGGGAGCCGCGCGCCCGGCGGCAGCAGCCCGAGCTTGATCGCCGTGCCCAGCCGCTCCACGGTCTCCTCGAAGGCGGTCTGCGAGCGCACGGGCGCGAACACGGCGTCCAGCGAGCTGGCCGGCTCGGGCGGCAGGGTGGGCCGGGGGGCGCGCCGACGCGCGGCGGGCTCCGGAGACGACGGCGTGAGTTCGCTGACGACCGGCCGGGCGGCGCCGTCGCCCCCGGCGGTGTGGCCCGGCGACGGGCCGGGGGTCACAGCCGTTCAAACCCCCGGAAGCGCTCCCAGTCGGTCACCGCGGACTCGAACGCGGCCAGCTCAACATCGGCAGCGTGGACGTAATGGTCGACCACCTCATCCCCGAACGCCGCGCGGGCCACGGCGCTTGTGGCAAACAGGTCACGGGCCTCGCGCAGGGTGCTGGGCAGCCGCGGCTTGTCGGCGGCCAGGTAGGCGTTGCCCTCGTAGGCAGGCTCGAGCTCCAGCCCGTTCTCGACGCCGTGCAGCCCGGCGGCGATCATCGCGCTCAGGGCCATGTAAGGGTTCAGGTCCGAGCCGCCGGCCCGGTTCTCAAATCGCTTGGCCGGTCCATGGCCGACCACGCGCAACGCGCAGGTCCGGTTGTCGTCCGCCCAGGCCACGGCCGTGGGGGCAAACGAGCCGGCCACGTAGCGTTTGTAGGAGTTGACGTTGGGCGCCTGGAGCAGGGTCAGCTCGCGCAGGCAGGCCAGCTGGCCGGCCAGAAACGAGCGGAACACGGCGTCGTCGCGTGCGAACAGCGGGGCGGGCGGGGCCGAGTCATCGGCGAGCGAGAAGTGAATGTGGCATGAGCTCCCCTCGCGCTCGTTGAACTTGGCCATGAAGCTGATCGACATGCCCTCCTGGGCGGCGATCTCCTTGGCGGCGTTCTTGTAGATGGAGTGCTCGTCGGCGGTGCGCAGCGCATCGGCGTAGCGGAAATTGATCTCGTGCTGGCCGAGGTTGCACTCGCCCTTGGAGTTCTCGACCTCGAGGCCGGCCGCCTCCATGCTGTTGCGGATGCGACGGATGAGCGGCTCGACCCGCGCGGTGCCCAGCAGCGAGTAGTCGACGTTGTAGAGATTTGCCGGGTCCAGCTCGCGGTAACCCTTGCGCCACGCCGTCTCATAGGTGTCGCGAAAGATGAGCAGCTCGAGCTCGGTGCTGGCGTTGGCCCTCCAGCCGCGCTCGGCCAGGCGCGCGAGCTGGCCCCGGAGAATCTGGCGCGGCGACGCAGCGACGTCGCGGCCGTCGGCCCAGACCAGATCGCACAGGCACATCGCCGTGGCTTCCTGCCAGGGCACCGGGCGCAGCGTGGCGAGGTCGGGCCGCATCGAGAAGTCGCCGTAGCCCCGCTCCCAGGAGGCCATCTCGTAGCCCTCGACGGGCGTCATCTCCACGTCGACGGCCAGCAGGTAGTTGCAGCCCTCGGCGCCGTTCTCGGCCACCTCTTCAAGGAAATGGCGGGCGGTGAGCCGCTTGCCCTGCAGCCGGCCCTGCATGTCGGTGAGGGCCAACAGGACCGTGTCGATCTCCTTCGCCTCCACTCGCCCGCGCAGTTCGTCGAGCTTCATCGCGCTCCCCTCGGCAGGCTCGTCCCCGGCGTCACGCGGCGAAGGTATTACAAGCGCGCCTTAAACGCTAGGGTCTCGGACCCGATGGCCGATCTGGGGGAGATCGTGGGACTGGCCGAGCGGACCCTGGGTCCCTCCAGTGGCCCACCCGTGCGCTTGACCGGCGGGATCACCAACCGCAACTACCGTCTGCGCTTTGGCCAGCGCGACTGCGTTCTGCGGCTCACCGGGCCTCAGACCGAGCTGCTCGGCATCGACCGTCGCTCCGAGCGGGCCGCCGGCGACGCCGCGGCGGCGCTGGGCATCGGTCCCGCTGTGCTCGACATCGGCCCGGGCTACCTGGTCACCGAGTACCTGGACGGCACGCCGATCTCCGCCGGGGCCCTGCGCGGCGATCCAGGGCCGGCCGCCCGTGCCCTGCGGGCCTTTCACGACTGCGGGCTGCGCGTGGCCAATCGCTTCTGGGTCCCCGACCTGCTCGATGCCTACGCCGTCATCGTCAGCGAGCGCCGTCATCGGCTGCCCGACGACTACGGCCTGGCCGTCGAGGTGGCTGGTCGCATCGCCGCGGTGCTGCCCCTGCGCGCTCCCGTGCCCTGCCACAACGATCTCCTGGCCGCCAACGTGCTTCTCGCGCCCAACGATCCGGCTCGAGTGATGCTCGTCGACTGGGAGTACGCCGGGATGGGTCACCGCCTGTTTGACCTCGGCAACCTGGCCGTCAACAACGACTTCGACGCCGCCGCCCAACAGCGGCTACTGGCGGCCTACTTCGGCGCGCCTCCGAGCTCGGCGCTGACCGCGGCCCTGGCGCTCATGCAGATCATGTCCGACGCGCGCGAGGCCGCGTGGGGCGTCGTCCAGGCCGTCATCTCCGAACTCGAGTTCGACTTCACCGCCTACGCGGCCCGCCACTTCACTCGGCTGCGGGCCTCCGCCGATTCTCCCCAGTTCGAGGAGTGGCTTGATGCCGCGACCGCGTGAGGTTCCCGCCCGCGCGCGCGTGGTGATCATCGGCGGTGGGGTCGGGGGCGCATCGATCGCCTACCACCTCACCCAGCGCGGCGAGCGCGACGTCGTCCTCGTCGACCGCAACGAGTTGACCAGTGGCTCCACGTTCCATTCCGCCGGGCTCGTCGGTCAGCTTCGGGGCAGCGTGTCGCTGACGCGAATGATGATGGACTCGGTCGAGCTCTACCGTGAGCTGGACTGCGGGTGGGTGGAGTGTGGCGGGATTCGCCTGGCCTGCAGCGAGGAGCGCGAGCAGGAGGTCCTGCGCCAGGTCGCCTGGTCGCGTACCTTCGGGCTGCCGCTCGAGTTGATCAGCGCGCAGGAGGCTGCCGACCTGTTTCCGCTCATGGTCACCGACGGCGTGCGCTGCGCCTCCTACCTGCCCACCGACGGGTACCTCGATCCCTCGCTGCTCACCTACGCGCTGATCGAGGGCGCCCGCGCGGACGGCTGCCAGGTGTTCACCCACACCCGGGTGGACGGCATCATCGTCGGCGATGGCCGGGTGCGGGGGGTGCGCACCCAATGGGGGGAGATCGAGGCCGAGGTGGTCGTCAACGCGGGCGGGATATACGCGGCTGAGATCGGCCGCCTGGCCGGCGTGCGCGTGCCCGTCGTCCCGTTCGCGCACGAGTACCTGGTCACCCAGCCTTTTCGTGATCGGGGCCCCGACATTTCCCACCTGCCCACGCTGCGCGATCCCGACCTGCTCATCTACTACCGCGAGGAGGGGGCCGGGCTGGTCATGGGGGGCTACGAGCGCCGCAGTGCCCCGTGGTCACTGGACGAGCACCTCGTCGACCGGATCCCGGCCGACTTCAACGGCCGGCTGCTCGAGGAGGATTGGCCCCGCTTTGAGGAGATCGCCGCCAACTCCTCGCGGCGGGTGCCGGTCATGGAAGACGTCAAGGTCACGCGGCTCATCAACGGTCCCGAGGCGTTCACCCCAGACAACGAGTTCTGCCTGGGCGAGACCGGCATCCGCGGCCTGTTCGTGGCCGCCGGCTTCTGCGCCCACGGTCTGGCCGGGGCCGGCGGCATGGGCAAGCTGATGGCCGAGTGGATCCTCACCGGTGAGCCCGGCCTCGACGTGTGGGCGATGGACATCCGCCGCTTTGGGGCGCAGTACCGCTCCCCGCGCTACACGCTGGCCCGCGCCCGGGAGGTGTACGAGACCTACTACGACATCAAGTACCCGGGTCACGAGCGTCAGGCCGGTCGCCCGCTCCGGCTTTCGAGCGCCTATGGATGGCACCGGGAGCACGGGGCCGCCTTCGGCGAGAAGTCGGGGTGGGAGCGGGTCAACTGGTATGAGTCCAATGCCGCCGCCGGTGATGAGAGCCTGCGACCTCGGGGCTGGGCGGGCATGCACTGGTCGCCGGCGATCGGGGCTGAGGCGCTGGGCACGCGGGAGCGAGCGGGTCTGTTTGACGAGTCGTCCTTCGCCAAGCTCGAGCTCAGCGGCCCGGGCGCGGCCGACCTGCTCGAGCGTCTGTGCGACAACCGGGTCGCCCGCGAGGTGGGGCGGATCACCTATACCCAGATGCTCAACCACCGCGGCGGCATCGAGTGCGACTTCACCGTCACGCGCGTGGGGGAGGAGCTGTTTTCGATCGTGACCGGGACGGCCTTCGGCCAGCACGACGCCGGCTGGATCCGCGGCCATCTGCCCACCGACGGCTCGGTGCGCCTAACCGATGTCACCTCGCGCTGGGCGTGCTTTGCCCTGTGGGGGCCGCGCGCGCTCGAGATCCTGGCCGCGCTGACTGCCGACCCCCTCGACTTTGGCTACATGACGATGCGCGACCTCACCGTGGGCAACGTGCCGGTTCGGGCCTTGCGGGTCACGTTTGTCGGTGAGCGGGGCTGGGAGCTCTACTGCCCGACGGAGTACGGCGCCGGCCTCTGGGCGGCACTGTGGGAGGCTGGGCGGCCTCACGGCCTCGTCGCCGGCGGCTACCGGGCGATCGACGCGCTGCGGCTGGAGAAGGGCTATCGGGTGTGGGCCGCCGACATCACCCCCGACGATTCGCCGCTCGAGGCCGACCTCGGCTTCAGTGTGCGTCGCGACAAGCAGTTCATCGGCTCCGATGCCCTGGGGTCGCCGCAGCGGCGACTGCGTTGTCTCGTGCTCGAGGATCCCCGGTCGGTGGCTCTCGGCAACGAGCCGGTGCGGATCGACGACGTGGTGTGCGGCCGGGTGACCAGCGGCGGATACGGCTACGCCGTGCGACGGTCGATCGCCTACGCCTACCTGCCCGCTGAGGTGCCCGAAGGACAGGCCGTTGAGGTCGACATCTTCGGACGCTGGGTGGCCGGCGAGGTGACCCGCGAACCGCTGTATGACCCCGCCGGTGAGCGCTTGCGCTGACCCGGCTCACCGCCGGCCGCGACCGCCGCGATTTCCCTCGCCGGGCGGGTGACAAGCGGGGAGGATGGGGGTAGCATTCCCAACCTCGTGACTTGGGGATTCATCTGGCTGATGCTCGCCCTGAAGCTGCCCTTGGCCGCGCTCATCTACATCGTGTGGTGGGCGATCAAACAGGAGCCCGAGGATTCATCCTCCGACGATGACGGCGGCATCAAGCGCCAGCACCGGCCGCATCCGCCCCAGCCGTTTCCGCGCCGGCCCCGCCGCGGTCCCCATGGCGACCCGGCCCCGGCCCCGCCCGCCCGCGTCCGCACCACGCGAGCCCGCGCGCGTTCGCTCGGCCACTGACGACGGCGCGTGCCGGCGGGGACGTGAGGCCTGACCTCCGCCCGCGCTGGCACACTCATCAGCCATGAGCGCCAGCACCGCGTCCGTTCTGTCGGACGGGACCATCATTCAGTTCGTGCAGGAGGGCCGGATCTCGATCGATCCGTGGGATCCGGGCCTGGTCCAGCCGGCCAGTGTCGATCTGCGCCTCGGCGACTCGTTCCGCGTGTTTCACAATCACCGGACCTCGGCCATCGATCTCCGGCACCCCCCGGAGAACCTGACCGAGGAGGTGGTCGTCCCCGAGGGGGAGTCGTTCGTGATCCACCCCGGGGAATTCTGCCTCGGCCGCACGCTGGAATGGGTCGAGCTCGGCGATGACATCGTGGCCCGCATCGAGGGCAAGTCGAGCCTCGGGCGCTTGGGGTTGATCGTCCACGCCACGGCCGGCTTCTGCGACCCGGGCTGGAAGGGCACGCTCACGCTGGAGCTCAACAACCTGACCCGGGTACCGATCAAGCTCTACCCGCGCCTGGAGATCGCCCAGCTGTCGTTCATGATGCTCGACCGTCCCGCGCTGCGGCCCTACGGCAGCCCCGAGCTCGGCAGCCACTACCAGGGCCAGCGCGCGGCCACGGCCAGCCGCTACCGATCCGCACCCGACCGGGAACAAATCGGATAGCGTCCCGCCCCCATGCTGAGCCTGCTCATCGCCGCCGCTGCGCCATCGAAGGTTCCCTTCTACATCGCCGGCGCTGTTCTGGCGGTCTGGGCGGTTGTCCTGGCCGGCATCGGACTCACCCAGCCCGCCTTTCCGGGCAACGACCGCGGCGCGCGCGGCGTGATGACGATCAGCGTGGTCCTGATCCTGATCACGATCTTCGCCGGCATCCTCACCGACCCTTAGCCCGGCCAGCGCGCGTCCCGGGCGCTGTGCCAGGTCGGGAGCGGATCGGGTCCGGGCGCTGTGCCAGGTCGGGAGCGGATCGGGGTCCGGGCGCTGCGCCAGGCGGAAGCGGATCGGGGTCCGGGCGCTGCGCCAGGTCGGAAGCGGATCGCCTCCGCGGCCGGGCGTAGTGGCACCGGCGCTCGGGTAATACAGTCTCTAATGGGTCGCCTGCTCGCCGCATCGGGTGGCGGAGCCAGCTTGCCCGAATAACTGTGCGCGAAGGAGTGCCCATGACGACTGAGACTCAACCGACGGCGGATGGCGGTGGTGCAGCCACCTCGGGCGACACCCTGACGGTCACCGACAACCGGACCGGCAAGCAGTACGAGATCCCGATCGAGGACAACACGATCCGGGCCACCGAGCTGCGCAAGATCAAGACCAGTGAGGACGACTTCGGCCTCATGACCTACGACCCCGCCTTCATGGCCACCGCGTCCTCTCGCTCGGCCATCACCTTCATCGATGGCGAAAAGGGCGTGCTCGAGTATCGCGGCTATCCGATCGAGCAGCTGGCCGAGAGGTCGAGCTACCTCGAGGTCGCCTACCTCCTCATTCATGGCGAGCTGCCGACCCAGAGCCAGCTCGATGACTGGGAGCACGAGATCACCATCCACACGTTCGTGCACGAGAACGTGAAGGAGTTCATGCAGGGTTTCCGCTATGACGCCCATCCGATGGGCATGCTGCTGGCGTCGGTGGGGGCGCTGTCGACCTTCTACCCCGAGGCGGCGTCCATCAAGGATCCCGAGACCCGCTACCTGCAGGTGATCCGGCTGCTGGCCAAGATGCCGACGCTCGCCGCCTTCTCGTACCGCCACAACCGCGGGATGCCGTACGTCTATCCGGACAACGACCTGAGTTACGCGGGCAACTTCCTCTCCATGATCTACAAGATCGCCGAGCTCAAGTACGAGCCCGATCCGCGGCTCGAACACGCGCTCGACGTGCTGTTCATCCTTCACGCCGACCATGAGCAGAACTGCTCCACAAGCGCGGTGCGCAGCGTCGGCTCATCCCAGGTGGACCCCTATTCAGCGATGGCCGCGGGCGTGGCGGCGCTCTACGGCCCGCTGCACGGCGGCGCCAACGAGGCCGTCCTGCGGATGCTCAACCGGATCGAAAGCAAGGACAACATCCCCGACTTCATCAAGCGCGTGAAGGATGGCGACGAGCGGTTGATGGGCTTCGGTCACCGTGTCTACAAGAACTTCGACCCGCGGGCCAAGATCATCAAGAAGGCCGTGGACGAGGTGTTTGAGGTGACGGGCAAGAACCCGCTGCTCGAGATCGCCACCGAGCTGGAAAAGATCGCCCTCGAAGACGACTACTTCGTCTCGCGCAAGCTCTATCCGAACGTCGACTTCTACTCCGGCCTGATCTACGAGGCGCTCGGGATGCCGGTCGAGATGTTCCCGGTCCTGTTCGCGATCGGGCGCACCAGCGGCTGGATCGCCCAGTGGCTGGAAATGATCGACGATCCCGAGCAGAAGATCTCCCGCCCTCGCCAGATTTACACGGGCGAGCGTGGCCTGGATTACGTGCCCATCGACCAGCGCTAAACCGGGCGCTGGTCAGGGCCGAGGCGGTTCGTGACGGCGTAGTTTTGGGGTGTGACCGCCCGCACAGTACGAACGCATGTTCCCCCGTATCGTGGCCGTGTGTCTCTCCACATCCTTCACGATCAGCGGGCTGTCGATATCCGCCCGATTCAGCGCGATGATGGTGCGCGGCTGCAGGCCTACCACCTGGGCCTGTCCGACGAGTCGCGCTACCGCCGGTTTCTCGGCGCCAAGCCACGCCTGAGCGACGCCGACGCGCGGTACCTCGTCGATGTCGATGGCTCAGATCACTTCGCCCTGGTCGCCACCTGCCCTCCGGCCCCGGGTGGGTCGGGCCAGATCGTGGCCGTGGCCCGCTTCGTGCGCCTTCTTGAGGCGCCCGACGCGGCCGAGTTCGCGATCGTCGTCGGGGACGACTTCCAGCGCCAGGGCTTGGGTGACGAGCTCATGAAGCGGCTGGCGGCCGCCGCTCGCGACCGCGGCATCAGACGCTTTCGCGCCTCGATGCTGGCTGAAAACGTGGCCATCCGGCGCGTCATGACCCACCTGGCGGCGGGTCCGGTGCAGGTGCTCGAGCGTGGTCCGGTGATCGAGCTCGAGATCGAGCTGGCCGGCGAGCGCCACGCCGCTGCGGCCTGACGACACCGCCTCTGGGTCCGGGTCAGACTCACCCCGAGCGGACCGTCCCGGGAGCGGGTCAGACCGGCCCTGCTGCGTGACATGATCGGCGCGTGAGTGCACGCTGGAAGCTGACCGTCCGCTCTGGCCCGCGGGTGGAGCGCAGCCGGTTCGCCACCCTGCCCGATGCGCTGGCCGCGCTCGAGGCCCGGGCTCAGGAGCTGGCCAAGACCGCCCCGGGACGGGTGGTGGACGCCAAGATCAAGCGTTTTGCGCCCGTCGAGCAGGTCGTCGCCCGGCTCGAGGTGGCCGGACCCGAGCGGCTTGTACCCTCCGTGCGGGCCGGGGTCGACGTGCGCGGGGATGGCTCGGTGGAGTCCTACCATGGCCGTGTCCGGCGACAGCCGATTGCGGTCGCCCGGGGCGAGACGCCCTATGGCGCGCTCGCCCGCGAGGTATCGTCACCCGGCGCCCGCGGGAGCGGATAGTCGCGATCGAGATGGGTGACTGGTGTCCCGAGGCTGCTCACGAATTTCGGACTCACGACACTAGAGAACGAGGGTCGCCCCGTGACGCCGCAGCCACGCGCTCTGCGCCTTGTAGTCCGGGCAGCGGCTGGCCAGCAGCGACCAGAAGCGCGCCGAGTGGTCCATGATCTCCAGGTGGCAGACCTCGTGCCAAACCACGTAATCGAGCACCGGCTCGGGGCCGAGCAGCAGGCGCCAGTTGAAGCTCATCGTGCCCGAGCGCGAGCAGCTCGCCCAGCGCGTCCGCTGGCCCCGGATGGTGAGACGCTCATATGTGGTTCCCGCCTGCGCGCAGGCCGCCGTGAGGCGGGGGCCAATCTCGGCCTGCGCCGCGCGGCGGTACCAGCGCTCCAAAGCCGCTGGCTGGTCGGAGCCGGCGGGGGTCAGCAGGACATCGCCCCGCCGGTGCACGCGGGTCCGACGGGGTTCGGGCCGCAGCTGGAGAACCCCGCCCAGGTACGGGACCGTGTCCCCGCGAGCCGCCACCGCTGCCCGGGCCCGCTCGACCTCGCGCATCCGCCGCTCGATCCACGGGCGCAGCTCCCGCACTGCTGCGGCTGCGGCGCGCTCCGAGGTGCGACGGGGGAGCACGACCTCGACCCCACGGTCGGGCTCCACGGTGACCCGGATCCGCCGCGCGCGCTCGGAACGGCGGACCCGGTAGCTGATCTCGTCCATGGCTCAGTCAGAGTACGGTCAGGCTCCGACATGCCGTCGTTTCCGACACTGGACGCGCCGCTGTCCGGCGAGCGGGTGGCGCTGCGCTTTGAGGCCGAGCGCGACATCCCCGAGGTTCTCATCGCCCATCAGGAGGACCCAGCACTGTTCATCCGCCTCGGCCTTGATCGGCCGCCGAGCGGCGCCGAGCTCGGGCGCCGCATCGAGGCGGCCGACGCCCGCCGTGCCGACGGCTCAGGGGTGCGCTTCACGATCGTGGAGTCAGGTGATGACACCTGTCGGGGCCAGATCGACGTGCACCGGGTCGACTGGGATCACCTGCGCGCGGAGGCCGGCATCTGGGTCGTTCCCGGCCACCGTGGCCGCGGCCTGGGCTCGGCGGCCCTGCGGGTCCTGGCCCACTGGCTGTTTGATCGCTGTGGCTTGCAGCGCCTGGAGCTGCTCACCGAGCCCGACAACGCGCGCATGATCGGCGCCGCCCGGCGGGCCGGATTCGTGGACGAGGGCGTGCTGCGTGCCTACGTGCGCGAGCGGGGAGCGCGCCTTGACGTGACGGTGCTCTCGCTCCTGCCCGCCGACCTGGTCACCCCGTGAAGGAGTGGCGGGTCGCCCTTCCCCCCGGTGTCGGAGCGCCCTACGAGGTATACGTCAACGGCGTGCGCCAGGAGCTGGGCAACGACTATCGCGTCTCGCAGGGCGAGCTGGTCTTCACGCGCGAGCTGGTGCGTCAGAAGCTCGGCGTGCGGGCCTGGCTGCTCGGCTTCTGGGGGATCGGGACCTACAAGCGCAATGACGAGATCGACATCCGCTACCAGAAGGAGGGGCGGCCGATGGTCGCCCATGCGGAGGAGATCATGCCGCCCGACTGACGCCGGCCCACACGGACCTGGCTCAGGCGCTCATCCGGACGACTTCACGCGCCACCCAGGGACGCAGCAGCTTCAGCGCCGACAGGATCGCTCGGGTCGCCGGCGAACGATTGAGCGTGTAGAAGTGGATCCCGGGCGCCCCGCGGGCCAGGAGCTCGGCGCACTGCAGTGTGGCGTAGGAGACGCCGAGCTCGAGCACCGCATCCCCGTTGCCCGCCCGCAGCTCGAGCTGGGAGAGCAGCGCCGGCGGAATCGTCGCGCCGCACATGCCGGTGATCGTCTTGATCTGGGCCACGCCCGTGATGGGCATGATCCCGGGGATGATCGGGATCTCGATGCCAGCCGCCCGCGCCTCGTCGACAAAGTGGAAGTACAGCTCGTTGTCGAAGAACAGGTTGGTGATCAAAAACGTCGCCCCGGCCTCGACCTTGCGCTTGAGGAAGGCGATGTCGCTGGCCAGATCCGGGGCCTGGCTGTGCACCTCGGGGAAGCAGGCCGCGCCGACGGCGAACCGGTGGCGGGCGTGGATGAACTCCACCAGCTCGGTCGAAAAGCTCAGGCCGTCGGGGTGCGGTGTCCACTCGGCGACACCGCGGGGCGGGTCGCCGCGCAGGGCGAGCACATTCTCCACCCCCGCGTCGCGGATCTCGGCCAGCACCTTCTCCAGTTCATCCCGGGATGCGCCCACGCAGGTGAGGTGGGCCATGGCCTCGATGCCCAGCTCCTGCTTGATCCATTTCGTGAGCTTGACCGTGCGGTCGCGGGTCGAACCGCCGGCCCCATACGTGACCGACACGAAGTCGGGCTCGAACTGCCGCAGCGACTCGAGCGCCGCGCCGAGCACCCGCTCGCCATCATCGGTCTTGGGAGGAAAGAACTCGAACGAGAAGACCGGCTCCTCGGCCTGAGCGAGGATCTCATCGATGCGCATGGCGGAACGGTAGCAACCTTGACACTGATGTGTCAACGTTGGCCCGCCGGCCGAGGGTTGAGGTATCTAACCGTCGGTTTTCGACGGTTAGATACCTCGACCCCCCCGCAAGCCCCGACTCGCGCCCGCCCGCGGGTGGCCCGTCGCGCGCGGCTCAGGCTCGGCGCCACCGCTCGGCGCCGTGATCATCCTCGCGCCGGACCTGGCCGAGCAGCTCGAGGTGACGCAGGTAGCAGAGGGTCTGGGTGAGCAGCCAGTGGCCGTTGTGGAAGCCGATCGGCTCGCCGTAGATGGAGGGAGCGATCTCGACCGCCGTCTGTGGCTCGGACCCCAGCGCGTCCAGGGTGGCGGCGATCCGCTCGGCGACCAGCCGGCGGTTGCCCTCCACGTGACCGTGGACATCCAGAAAGGGCTTGCCGTGGCCCGACAGGGCCAGTCGCGCGCCGAGCGTGTCGACCTGATCGAGTGAGGTGAGAAACTCGGTCACCGGATCGGGGCTGTAGCCGAAGTCGAAGTACAGGGAAATCCGCCCCATGACGTGATCGCCGGAGATCAGCAGGCGGCGCTCAGCCTGGTACAGGCATACGTGCGAGGGGGTGTGGCCGGGCGTCTCGTGCACCGTCCACACGCCGAGATCGGTCTCGATCTCCACCCCGGGGACGAGCTCGCGGTCGGGCTCGATTGCCCGGGCCACGCCGGACGGGATGTCCTTGACCCGTTCCAGGTAGGTGGCGATCACTGCCTCGGGAACACCGCTCTGGCGCGCGACCTCCAGGCGCCGCGCCCGCGCCTGCTCGGGTCCCTCGCCGAGCATGAGCCGGTACTTGGGATGGATCAGGAATTCACAGCCGGCGCGATCACGAATCGGCCCCGCCTGCCCCCAGTGGTCGCTGTGGGCATGGGTACAGGCGAGCAGGCGGACCAGCTCGGGGCGGAGGTTGACCTGATCCATGGCCCGCTCGAGCTGGGCCATGGAGCCCGGCTCGTGCATGCCGGTGTCGATCAGGACGATGCCGTCGCCGGCGGCGATCGCCCACGCGTTGCCGTGCGGCACGCCCGGGAATGGGAGGGGCAGGCGGAGCCGCCACAGACCGGGGAGGACCCGTTCCCCTCGCCCGAGCTCTTTCGCGCGCGCCATGAGCGCAGACCATATTGGGCCCAACCGCCGACGCGGTCGTCGCTGACGCGTAGACTCCGACCCCGCCATGGGCAGCTCGGCCGACATCGCCAAGCGCTACTTCGCCGCGCTTTCCGCGCACGACCTCGATGCGGCCGTGGCCTGCTGGGCGCCGGGCTCGGTTGACCGCTTCGTCGGCGGGGAGGAGCTGATCGCCCCCGAGGGGATCCGCGCCTACTTCACGGCCCTGTTCGCCGCCTTCCCGGACTTTCGCTTTGAGATCCTCGACGTCACCGGCTCACGCGGGCGCGCCGCGGTGCGCTGGCGGGTGCGGGCCACCTTCGCCGGCCCGGGCCGGTTTCAGCACTTCGTGCCCAACGGTGCCCGGATCGACATCGAGGGCTGTGACCTCGTCACCGTCGAGGCCGACCTCATCCGCCACAACGATGCCTACCTGGACAGCGGTGACGTTGCCCGCCAGCTGGGCTTCCTGCCCCCCGCCGGCTCGGCGGCCGAGGCCCGGCTCGCCCGCCTGGCCAACCTTCGTACCAAGATGAGAAACCGAATCCACGGAGGCGAGCCCGAGCGCATCGCTGACGGCGTATGGCTGCTGCGGGGCGGCTTCCCGGCCAAGACGATGAATGTCTATTTCATCGAGGACGACGGTGGGGCGACGATGTTCGATGCCGGTATTGCCGCTATGAGCACCGCTGTCGTCGCCGCCGGTGCCCGGTTGGGGGGGATCAAGCGGGTCGTGCTCGGCCACGCCGACTGCGACCACCGGGGGTCCGCGCCCGCCGTGCAGGCCCCCGTCTACTGCCACCCGGCCGATCGCGCCGCCGCCGAGTCCGACGCCCCCCTGCGCGACTACTGGGACCTGGCCAAGCTCGATCCGCACGGGCGGGTACTGATGAAGCGTCTGCTGCCCGCCTGGGACGGCGGCGCGGTCACGATCACCGGCACCGTCCAGGAGGGCGATGACGTGGCCGGCTTCCGGGTCATCGAGCTCCCGGGTCATGCCCCTGGGCTGATCGGCCTGTTTCGCGAGTCCGACCGGTTGGCGCTGGTCTCCGACTGCTTCTACACGCTCGACCCCCAGACCGGCCGCAAGGGTGCGGCTCGCGTGCCCCATCCGGCCTTCGACGCCGACGTCGACACTGCGCGTGCCTCGATCCGCAAGCTGGCCGACATCGAGCCGGCGATCGCCTGGGCCGGCCACGCCGACCCGGTGACGGGGCCGGTGGCCAGCGCTTTGCGCACGGCCGCCGACGCTGTCCTGTAGTGGGCCGCCGTCACCGTCAGCGCGACAAGCTGACCGCGCCGGTCTCCGAGTACCGCGACGCGGAGGGCAACGTGTTGCGCCTGCGCGGGGCCCTGAGCGCGGCGTCGCGCCGCGAATACACCGAGACGATGGGCGGAGGCCTCAACCGCGAGGACGCATGGCAGCGGGCCGGCGAGTTGCTCTTCGAGCGCCTGACCGTGTCCTGGGAGATCGCTGGGCTGGCCCTGACCCGCCAGAAGGAGCTGCTCGCCCGCTACCGGGTGGCCAGCGCCCAGGAGCGCACCTTCGTGCGCGAGGCGCTGCGCGAGCATTTGGCCGAGAACTTCCCCGAGCTGCAGGCGCCATGAGTTTCGACCACGAGGCCTTCGCCGCGCTGCTGTGTGATTGGTGCCTGGACGTGCAGCCGGGGGCGCGGGTGTCGATCGAGTCAACGACGCTGGCCGAGCCCCTGGCCGTGGCCCTGCATGCGGCGATCCTCGACCGCGACGCGTGGCCATACGTCCGCCTCACCCCGGCCGGGCTGGGCGGCGACTTCTACCGCCACGCTCGCGAGCGTCACCGCAGCCAGCCGCCGCCGGTCGAGCTCACCCTGCTCAGCGGACTGGACCGCCGCCTGCGGATCGACGCCCCGGCCAACACCCGCGAACTGGCCGACGTCGACCCGAGCCTGATCGCCGCCGTGGCCGTCGCACGCCGCGACGTCCAGAAGGCGGCGGCGCAGGTGCCCTGGTGCCTGACCCTGCTGCCCACGCCGGCTCTGGCCCAGGCCGCCGGCATGCCCACCGACAGCTACGCCCAGTTCGTCACCCGGGCGCTTTTCCTGCACCGGCCCGACCCGGCGGCGGAGTGGCGGCAGCTCAGTCATCGCCAGGCCGAGCTGATCGACCGCCTGTCGCCGGCTCACTCGATCCGGATCGAGGCCGAGGGCACCGACCTCAGCCTCGAGGTCACCGGCCGGACGTGGATCAACTCCGACGGGCGTCGCAACATGCCCAGCGGCGAGGTGTTCACCGGACCGCTTGAGCACTCGGCTCACGGCACGATCCGTTTCAGCGTGCCCACCGGGCCCCCGGGGGTCACGGTCACCGGGGTGCAGCTCACCTTCAAACACGGCGAGGTCGTCTCCGCCCACGCCGAGCAGGGCGACGAGTACCTCCAGGCCGCGCTGGCCACCGACGACGGCGCGCGGTTTCTCGGCGAGCTCGGCATCGGCACCAACACCGGCATCGACCGCGCCACCGGACATATCCTGCTCGACGAGAAGATGGCCGGAACCGTGCACCTCGCCCTCGGCCGGTCCTACCCGGAGAGCGGTGGCGAGAACGTCTCGGCCCTGCATTGGGATCTGATCTGCGACCTGCGGCAGGGCGGGCGGCTGACCGCCGACGGCGAGACGGTTGTGCACGTCACCTGAAGCGTTAACCGGCCGCTGACAAAACGCGGCTGCGGCGTGAAGTAGCGTGAGGCCTCACATGAGCCGCCGCACCAAGATCGTCGCCACCATTGGTCCAGCGTCGCGCGACCCGGAGACGCTGACGCGTATGGTCGAGGCCGGCCTCGATGTCGCGCGGCTCAATTTCTCCCACGGGAGCCGCGAGCTGCACGCCGAGAACGCCGAGCGGGTGCGGGCTGCGGCCCAGCGCGCCGGGCGCCAGGTGGCCATCCTGCAGGACCTGCCCGGGCCCAAGCTGCGCATCGGTGCGCTTCAGGATGACGTCGCCGAACTCAAGCCGGGGGAGACGCTGACCCTCGTGTGCGGCTCCACCGAAATCGGTAACGAGCAGCGCATGTCGGTGAGCTGGAAGGGCCTGTGTGAGGCCGTCGACCCCGACGATGTCATCTACCTCGCCGACGGCGCCATCCGTCTGCGGGTCAAGGCGGTGCGCGCCGAGAGCGCGGAGATCGACACCGCGGTCGAGATCGGCGGCTCGGTCGCCACCCGACAGGGCCTGAACATTCCCGGCTCGACGCGCGGCTTGGCCGCCGTCCCCGAGGAGGACCTCGACATGCTGCGCTTCGGCGAATCGATCGGCGTCGACGTGGTCGCGCTGTCCTTCGTACGCACCGCGGAGGATGTCCAGTTCGTGCGCCGCCATACCCGGCTGCCGCTGATCGCCAAGATCGAAAAGCCCCAGGCCGTCGACGAAGCCGTGGAGATCATCCGGGCGGCCGACACCGTCATGGTCGCCCGCGGCGATCTCGGCATCGAGCTGCCGATCGAGACCGTGCCCATGGTCCAGAAGGACCTGCTGCGGATTGCCGGCCAGCTCGCACGGCCCTCGATCACCGCCACCCAGATGCTCGATTCCATGGTCGCCTCATCCCGGCCGACACGGGCTGAGGTGGCCGACGTCGCCAACGCGATCCTCGACGGGACCGACGCCGTCATGCTCTCTCAGGAGACCGCGGTCGGCCACTACCCGGTCGAGACGGTGGCCATGATGGCGGCCATCGCCGAGCACACCGAGCAGGCTCTCCCCTATCGGCGTTGGAACGAGGAGCGCGTGCGGCGCGACGCGCGCGATCCTGCCTACACGATCGCCCACAGTGCGTGCGAGGCCGCCCACGAGCTCGGCCTGGCCGCGCTGGTCGTGCCCACGCTCTCGGGGCGCTCGGCGCGGCTCATCTCCGCCCACCGCCCGCAGGTGCCCATCTACTGCCTGTCGCCGGGACGCGAGACGGTCCGCCGCTGCAGCTTCATGTGGGGTGTGCAGGCGGCCTCGATGCGCCGCCACGAGGTGACCGAGGAGCTGATCGCCGACAGCGCCCGCCGCGTCGTCGAGCTGGGCTGGCTCAAGCCGGGAGACCGGGTTGGGATCACCGCAGGCCTGCCCAGCGGCCGGCCGGGCACGACCAGCCTGTTCCAGGTGCAGGAGGTCTAGGCCGGCCGGGCTCAGGCCGGGGCCCGGCTGTAGAACTCGGCCTCGGCCTCGCCCAACTCGGTCGCGCCGGGCTCGTCGTAGAACCACTCGCGGGCGATCCGATGGAAGTTGCCGCGGGCGTGCAGCTGGGAGAGCACGGCCAGGGTCAGCACCTCCATGCGCCGGCCGAAGATGTGGTCGGGCGGGGCGGATTCATGGCGCAGATAGCCGAAGTACTCCGAGCGCGGGTCACTCATGTCGATCAGCACCTGGGTTGCGTACTCGGGGGTCAGCTCGACCTCGCGGTCGGCGGTGTACCACGAGGTGGCGGCCCGGAAGTGGGCCAGGACACGATCGGGATTGAACTTGCCCGGTTCGCGAAAGAAGCCGACCTGTGTGCCCAGGCGCATGATCGTGTCGGTGTCGCCCTCGATGATCGCCCGGGCCACGTTGACCTCCAGCTCGACGGTGCCCGGCGGCATCCGCTTGAACAGCCCGAAGTCGACGAAGGCCATGCGGCCATCCGCGAGCAGCATCGAGTTCCCGGGATGGGGGTCCCCCGAGAACTGCCCGTGGCGGTACAGGCAACTGAAGTAGAAGCGGAAGATGATCTCGGCGATCCGGTCGCGATCCTCCTGGGAGTAGGTCTTGAGCTCCTCGAAGCCGACGCCGTGGACGAACTCGGAGACCATGATCCGCTCGTGGGAGAGCGAGGTGATGACGTCGGGGATGACGATGAACGGGTGGCCGCGGAAGATGCGGGCCAGTGAGCGCTGATTCTGGGCCTCGAGCTCGTAGTCGAGCTCCTCCTCGATCCGGTCGCGGATCTCCTGGCCGATGGCCTTGGGATCCATGCCGGGGGCAATGCGCTTGGCCAGGCGCAGGATGAGGCCCAGGTTCTGCATGTCGGAGCGGACCGCCGCGGCCACGCCCGGGTACTGGACCTTGACTGCGACCTCGCGTCCGTCGGTGAGGCGGGCGCGGTAGACCTGACCGATCGAGGCGGCGGCGATGGGCTCCTGGTCGAACTCGTCAAAGACGTCCCCGAGACGCTCGCCGAGCTCCTCCTCGATCACCTTGCGCATGTCCTTGAAGGTGACGGTGGGCGCGGCGTCGCGCAGGGCCGCGAGCTTGCTCTGAAACTCCTCCCGGTACTCCTCGGGGACCATGCCCACGTCCAGGAAGGACAGCACCTGGCCGACCTTCATGGCCGCGCCCTTCATCGTGCCCAGGGCGGCCACGATCTGCTCGGCGGCTTCGACGTGCCGACGCTCGAGCGCGGCCTCGCGCCCGGGCTTATCGCGGGTCACGTTGGCGGCTCGAGTTCCAGCCTGGCGGATCGCCTGGCCGGCGGCCAGGCCGCCGATCTTCGCCGTCCGGCTGACCCGGGAGGTGGGCATCTTGTCCTTCTTGGGTGGCCTGGGCATACCGGCCTCTACCCTCGGGATCCCACTACTGGTCCCGCTGCACCTGGGATCCGGGAACGATGTCGTCAGCTCCGTCGGGCCAGCGGACCCACGCTTTGTGGCCGCCGTCGTAGTCGTCGCCGAGCAGGATCAGCGTCGCTGGCTCGCCCATCGCCTGACAGGCCTCCTGGCCCTCGGGATCGACGCCGCGCCAGATCCGGACGAACCGGTTTGACTCCAGCTCCTGGGCCACGGTCGTCGGATCAGTGTGGCCGGGGTGGATGCGGGTCCCGCCGGGCAGGGCGAGCAACTTATCCATGATCGAGCTCTTTAGGTCGGCGTAGGTGGTGTGGCCGGGCGCACGGACGCCGCCCACCGAGCCGCGAAACAGGGTATCGCCGGTGAACGCGTCGGTCGCATCGACGAGCAGCGAGAGCATTCCCGCGGTGTGGCCCGGTGTATGGATCGGCTCGATCCGCAGGGCGCCACTCTCGATCACCTGGCCCGCCTCCATGAGGCCCGTGCTCCCATCGACCATGTCGCGCTCCAACGGATGGATCAGGACCGGAGTGTCGGGATAGGCCGCCTTGACCTGGTCAAGTTCGGCGATGTGATCGTGGTGATGGTGGGTGAGGAGCACGTGGGTCAGCGTGAGCTGCCCGCGCCGCAGGTATTCGAGCAACGGGGCCACCGGGCCTCCGGCATCGATCATCACCGCGTGCCCGCCGGGCTCATCCGCGACCAGATACGTGTTGGACAGCCACTGCTCGCTCATCGACCGCTCGGTGATCACCCCCGAGAGCGTATCCACCTACCTCGGGTCGGGGGCCCCGAGGCGTGCCTTCTCGGTTTCGCGCATGGCCCACCTCGGTAGCCTCTAGAGGCAGAGCATGAGCCTGGTCCACACCTGCTACCGGATTCTCGAGGTCGACCGTTCCGTTGACTTCTACAAGGCCCTGGGCTTTGAGGAGAAGGGCCGCGTCCCCATCCGCGAGGAGGCGATCAACGTGTTCATGGGTCTGCCCGAGGACGGTGATGAGCCGCGCCTGGAGCTGACCCATAACTTCGGTCAGACCGAGCCCTATGAGATCGGCACCGGCTACGGCCACATCGCCATCACGACGTCTGACCTCGACAACACCCTGGCTCAGCTCGCCGAGCAGGGCATCGAGCCCGAGAGGCCGCCCTACTCTGTCCGGGAGGGCGGCAGCCGGCTGTGTTTCGTGCGCGACCCCGACGGTTACCGCATCGAGCTCATCGAGCGAGGTTAGGGGGAGTCGTGGTCGACAACGCCACCATGGGCCGCCTGCTGGAGCGCTTTGCCCAGGGCGTGGCCGCCCACGATCGCGAGAATCCCGATCACAACAGCTGGGGCATCGGCATGGCCCACTTCGACATCGAACGGCTCGGCCTCGAGGAGGGCGAGGAGATCCTGCCCGGGATCATCCTCCAGGTCGACGGCGGGGTGAGCGGCAACTTCCGCGTGCTCTGCGACGGCGAGCACGACACCGAGGAGGAGCAGGAGGAGGCCGAGATGGTGGACGCCGTGGCCTCTGAGGAGCTGGCCGAGCCGGTCTACAGCGACGCCCCGGCGCCGATCCGCCCGCCGCTCTAGCTAGGTCCTCGGCACATCGATTCCGGCTCGCTCGGCCACCCGTTGCACGAGCCAGCGGACCGTCGGACTGGCCATCTGATGGCGGTCGGCCGCCCTCAGCACCGCTCCGCCGATCGCGTCGAGCTCAGGCTCGCGACCGGCCGCGATATCGCGCTGCATCGAGGAGCCCAGCTCCGGGTGGGCTGACTCGAGCTCGGCCAGGGTCTGGCGGGGCGCCAGTGCGGCCCCCTCGGCCACCGCGACGGCCACCGTCTCCTTGACCGCCCCCTCCAGGGCCGAGCGCCAGCGCGGGTCCTCCCGGATGAAGCCGAGCGGACGGTCACTGGCGCTCGTGGTGAGGGCCAGCGGGTTGATGCGCGCGAGCTTGGTCCACAGGACGTCGCTCTCGCTCGCGCCGGTACGGACTTCAAGCCCCGCCGCGCGCAGGGCGTCGGCCAGGGGCCTCACCCGCCGATCGTCACCGGCCAGGTCAATCCGCGCCCCGGGGCTGGTCTGCACCACCTCGGCCGGCGCCGGGCGATCGGACTCGATGCGGATCACGCCCGCCACCACCGGCTCGGCGCCGAAGCGCTCGCGCAGGACCGCCATGTGCTCTACGCCGTTGAGGAGCGCCACGACCAGGCCGGGTCTGACCCGCACGCGCTCAAGGACGCCCTCCAGCCCGGCCGCCTTGGTCGCCACCACGAGCACGTCCACCGGCTCGCTGAGCTCACTCACCGCTCGTGGATGGGCGATGAAATCGTCCCGGAGGGCGACGCTGCGCACCCACAGGCCCCCGGCCGCGATCAGCTGGGCCGTGCTCTCGCGGCCGACGACGGTCACCTCGCGTCCGGCCCGGGCCAGGGCCGCGGCCACGAACCCGCCCACGCCGCCGGGTCCGGCTACCGCGATCGTGGTCATGGCGCCCAAGGCTGCCATACCTCGCGCGCCCGGGCCGTGTCGGCCCGACTATGCTCGCGGCCTCGCATGCCGCCGCTTACCGCCGAACGTGCCCGGGCCGGCACCTACTCGATCGTGGCTCGCGATGCGGCCACCGGCGAGCTCGGCGTGGCCGTCCAGTCCCATTGGTTCAGCGTCGGGCCGATCGTGCCGTGGGCCCAGACCGGCGTCGGGGCCGTGGCCACCCAATCCAACGTCGAGGTCTCCTACGGTCCACGGGGCCTTGAGTTGCTCAAGCGCGGCGCCGACGCGCCGGCCGCGCTGCGTCAGCTCGTGGATGAGGACCCGCAGGCCGACTCACGCCAGGTGGCCATCGTCGACAGCCGGGGCGCGATCGCCGTCCACACCGGCGCCGCCTGCATGCCCTTCGCCGGTCACAGCCGTGGCGCGGGCGTGTCCTGCCAGGCCAACATCATGGCCTCGGACACCGTCTGGCCGGCCATGCTCAGTGCCTACGAGCGCCACCAGGGCGCGCTGACCGAGCGGCTGCTGGCCGCCCTCGATGCCGCCGAGCTCGAGGGCGGCGATATCCGCGGGCGCCAGTCGGCCGCCCTGCTCGTCGTTCCCGCGGCCGGACATCCATGGGACACCGTCATCAGCCTGCGCGTTGAGGACCACCCCGATCCGCTCGACGAGCTCGCCCGGCTCGTGCGCCTCAACGAGGCTTACACGCTGGCCGGTCGTGGTGACGAGCGCGTGGCCGAGGGCCGCCACGAGGAGGCCGCCACCCTGTATCTCGAGGCCAGCCGGCTGGCGCCTGAATCCCATGAGCTGCAGTTCTGGGCCGGCATGGGAGCCGCCCAGATGGGCGACCTGGAAGCGGGCCTTCACCACGTCCGGGCGGCGATCACCGCCCAGCCCGGCTGGCGGGAGCTGTTGGGGCGCCTGCCCGCCGAGGTCGCCCCCGCCGCCGCCGCAGTGCACGCCCGCCTGGACTCACCCGGGCCCGCAGCCCACTAGTCGATCAGGACTCCGGGGTTGAGCGCGCCCGCCGGATCGAGGGCGCGCTTGGCCCCGCGCAGTGCGGCCGCGAACGGGTCGGGGCGCTGACGGTCATACCAGGGGCGGTGGTCGCGGCCGACGGCATGATGGTGGGTGATCGTGCCGCCGGCGCGCAGGATTGCTTCGGCGGCGGCGTGTTTGATCTGGGCCCACTGCTCGGTCTCCTCACCGCGACGGGCGGGCGCCAGAACGGTGAAGTAGGGGGCCGGGCCGTCGGGGTAGACATGGGTGAGGCGGCACGTCACCGTCCCGGCGCCGCAGGCCGCCCTCACCGCCGCCTCGGTGGCGCCGGTCACCTCGCGATGGAAATCAGGGAAGCGCTCCCAGGTGATCGCGGATTCAAACGTCTCTGACAGCACGCCCATGGCCACCAAAATGTCGCGCAGGTACGGCGCGCGCAGGAAGGCATCGCGCCAGCTGCCGACGGCGTCGGCGCCGCCCTCGGCCGTGGCCGGGCCACCGTCTGAAGACGCCCGCCGGGACGCCCGCCCCCCGTGCTCAGCGCAGATCTCCAGCGCCTGGTCAAGCAGCGGCTCTGTGTCCCACGCGGGGGATTCGAAGCCGAGCACGAGCAGCGCCTGCCGGCCGTCTCCAGTGCCGGTCAGGGCGGCCTCGGCCGGGTCGATGAGGCGACAGCCCGCCGGGTTCAGGCCCGACTGGATCACAGCCCGGACGGCCCGCGCGCCGGCGGCAAAGCTCGGGAACTGAACCCCGGCTGAGCTGCGCAGGCGCGGCCGCGGGCGCACGCGCACCCAGGCCTCGGTGATGATCCCCAGCGTGCCTTCGGAGCCGAGCAACAGCCGGTCGGGCGAGACTCCCGCGCCCGAGCCGGGCAGCCGCCGGGACGCCCAGATCCCCGCGGGAGTTACGGCGCGTACCGATTCGACCAGGTCGTCGATATGCGTGTAGAGGGTGGCGAAGTGCCCCCCAGCCCGGGTGGCGATCCACCCGCCCAGGGTCGAGAACTGAAATGACTGAGGGAAATGACGCAGGGTCAGTCCGTGCTCGCGCAGCTGGTCCTCCAGGCTCGGGCCCGTCGCTCCGGCTTCGATCCGGGCCGACTGGCTGACCGGATCGACGTCGAGCAGGCGGCCCAGGCCCCGCATGTCGATCGTCACGACGCCGGCAAAGCGCGACGGGTCGACCCGGGGCTCGACCCCGCCGACGACGCTCGTCCCGCCGCCATAGGGGATCACCGCTGCTCCGGCATCCAGTGCCCAGCGCAGCACGGCCTCGACCTCGTCCTCGCTGCGGGGGTGGCCGACGAGGTCCGGGACGTGGTCAAACCGGCCCCGAAAGGCCCTGACGATGTCGGTGTAGGAGCGGCCGTAGGCGTGACGGACGCGCTCGTGGTCCTCGGCGGTCAGGAACGCACCCAGGCTGCCGGGGACAGGAAGGCGGGCCGCCGGCACCGACACCGCCTCGAGCGCCACCGGGGTCTCGGGCTCGGCCGACCCGAAGCCCAGGTGCCGGGCCAGGACCGCCGCCGTGTCCCGCAGCTCCGGGGGCGAGGGTTGCTCATCCTCGTATCCCCAGCCCCAGTGCTTCAATCGGCGGCTCACGCCGGTGCGAGCCTACCGCCGATGCGGGCGGATACCGTATGGCCGATGGCACCGGCGCCCGCGATACTGGCCCGTGGCCCGTGGGATCCTTCGCGGGTGCGGGCCTCGTGGCGCACGGATCCGTTCGAGCCGGCGGCCAGGGCCACCGAGGCCGCCGACGAGGCGCTGGACGCTCTGCGCCGCCGCGGTTCACCCAGTCACGACGGCTTTGCCGCCCGGCTGCACAGCTTCGCCGCCGGCGACGACGGACTCGAGCTCGAGCTGCAGCCCGCCCGCTGGGCGCTGCGCCTCGTCTCCGATCCGGCCGCCCAGACCCTGTCGGCCCTGTGCGTGGTCCGCGACGCGGACGGCTGCTGGCTGGCCGGGCGCCGCGCGGGCTGGCTGGCCTCGTGGGCGGGACGCTGGGCTCTCGGGGCCGGCGGGGCGGTCGAGGTCGATGAGAATCCGGCCGACACGCTGGCCCGCGAGCTTGAGGAAGAGTGGTCGGTGGTGCCCGAGCGGATGAGCGTGGAGGCTCTGGTCGGCAACCCGGGGGGAATGGTGCTCCTCGTCGGTCAGGCCTGGCTGGCCCCCGGCGCCCAGGTCACGCCCGATCCTGAGCACGATCGCTTTGCCTGGTGGCCGCCGGCGGTCGCGCAGTGGCCCCCCGAGGCCGACGCTCCGCTGCGTCTCCTGGGTCAGATGCTGTCGGCTGCCGCCGCATGAGCGCCGTCACCTTCCGCCGCCTGGAGGGCGTCTCGTTCTTTCATTCGGCCGTTTACCTGGCGCTGTTGCTCTGCGCGTTCGCGTTGGGCAACCCGCAGCCGGAGACCTTCATCCTCGGGCTCTCCCACGGCCTGCTGTGGATCGGGATGTCCCTGGTCTGCATCGCCGCGGCGCGCTGGCGGGTGATTCCCTACTGGCTTGCCGTGACGGTGGCCGTGCTCGGCGGCCTGGGCCCGTTTGCTGGATCCGTCGGCTTTCTGCTCGCCGAGCGCCGCCGTGGGGCCCCTGAGCGCCCCGCTCCGGCAAGCCCGGCCGTCGCACACGGGAAACCCCGAGACACGCGTTAGAGTGAAAGGTCGGCATGGCCGTTGAGACAGGCACGATCGAAGTCGTGATGCCCGCGATGGGGGACTCGGTGTCCGAGGGCACGATCCTCGAGTGGCACAAGCAGATCGGCGACACGATCGCTGCCGACGAGACCCTGGTCGAGATCTCGACGGATAAGGTCGACGCCGAGGTGCCCTCGCCGGCCAGCGGCACCCTGACCAAGATTCATGCCGCCGAGGGGGACACCGTTGCCGTCGGCGCTCTCCTGGCCGAGATTTCCTCGGGCAACGGCAACGGGACCGCGAGCGCGCGGGCGACGGCCGCGCCGCCCGAGGGCAACGAGGCCCCGGTGGCGCCGGCGGACCAGACTCCGGTCTCGGGCGAGTCCCCCGCCACCACCCCGGGGGAGATCGCCACCGGCCAGACCACCGAGGCCGAGGGCATGGCCGCGCAGGACAGCGCCGAGGACAAGCTGGTCGACATCGTGACCCCGACCGGGGGGGAATCAGTCACCGAGGGCACGATCCTGGAGTGGTCGGTCAAGGTGGGCGATGCGGTCGCCGACGGCGACACCGTGGTCGAGATCTCCACCGACAAGGTGGACATGGAGCTACCCGCTCCGGCCAGCGGCACGATCACCGAGATTCTGGCCCAGGAGGGGGAAACTGTCGCCGTCGGCCAGGTCATCGCCCGGATGTCGGCTTCCGCTTCGACCTCAACCGGTGCCTCCACTTCCTCGGCCCCCGCCGCGGTGGACGCCGCGCCGGCCAACGGGGCCGCGACGCCAACGGCGGAGGTCGACGCCTCCCCGATCGCGCGGCGCGTGGCTGCCGCCGAAGGCATCGATCTCGCCACGGTGACGGGCAGCGCCCGCGGCGGACGTATCACCAAGGCCGACGTGCTGGCCGCCGGCAATGGCGCGAGCGCCACCAACGGTGTGGCGTCGCTCCCGGCCCGGCCCGAGGGCGCGCAGCTCATCAAGGGTGGGGGCGCAGCGCTGGCCCGCTACATGGATCAGAGCCGCTCGATCCCCACCGCCACGTCCTTCCGCACGCTCACCGTCACGGTGCTCGACGAACGCCGCAAACAGCTCAAGAACGGCGGTCAGCGGGTTTCCTTCACGCATCTCATCGCCTACGCCATCGCTCGCGTGGCCACCGCCGACATGCCGGTGATGGCCAACCACTTCGAGGAGATCGGCGGCAAGCCCCATCGCCACGATGACGGTGCGGTCAACCTCGGGCTGGCCGTCGACGTCGAGAAGAAGGATGGGACGCGCACCCTGATGGTGCCAGTCATCCGCGACGCCGGTCGGCTCACCTTCCAGGGATTCTTGGACGCCTACAACGCGCTGGTCGATAAAGCGCGAGAGAACCGATTGACCGCCGACGATCTTGTCAACGCCAATATCTCGCTCACCAACCCCGGCGGGATCGGAACCGTGGCCTCCGTGCCGCGGCTGATGGTCGGTCAGGGCACGATCGTGGCCACCGGCTCGATCGCCTACCCCGTCGGCCTGGAGCGGATCGGCGCCATCGTCGGGGCCGAGAAGGTCATGACCATGACCTCGACCTACGACCACCGCATCATCCAGGGCGCGGAGTCGGGGCGCTTCTTGCAGCGCATCGAGGCTCTGCTGCAAGGTGACGAGCGCTTTTACGAGGACGTGTTCGCCGACCTCGGCGTCGATCTGCCCGATCTGCCCCCGCCGCCCGCCCCGGCTGCGGCCGCCGGGCTCGCCTCGGCCGCGCCGGCCCAGCCGTCGGACGGTGCGCCCGCGCCGCTTGACGAGGAGCTTCTGCAGGCCGTTCAGGCCGCCACCTCGCTGCTCAAGGCCCACCGCACCCACGGCCACCTCGCCGCCAAGCTCGATCCGCTCGGCCGCGAGTCCGAGGGCGATCCGGCGCTTGATCCGGCGCCCCTGGGTCTCACCCCGGAGCTGATGGCCCGGATCCCGGCCCACATCCTGCGCATGTACGTCCCCGGGGCCACGCTGGCCGACGCGCTGCCCCACCTGCGCGAGACCTACTGCGGGACGATTGCCTATGAGATCGAGCACATCGCCTCTCACCGCCAGCGCCTGTGGCTGCGCGAGGCGATCGAGTCGGGTCAGTTCCGCACGCCCCTCACGCACGAGGAGCAGCGCGCATTGCTCAAGCGTCTGACCGAGGTCGACGCGTTCGAGCGCTTCATGCACAAGGCCTACCTGGGCCAGAAGCAGTTCTCGGTCGAGGGGCTGGATATGACCGTCCCGATGCTCGACGAGCTGACCCAGCTGTCGGCCAGCCGGGGCGCGCGCGAGGTGGTCATCGGCATGGCCCACCGGGGGCGCCTCAACGTGCTCGCTCACAACCTCGGTCGCCCTTACAACACGATCTTCGCCGAGTTCGAGGGGTCCTCGACGCTCGAGCCGATCACGACGCTGCCTCAGGGCGGCACCGGCGACGTCAAGTACCACCACGGGGCCCAGGGCTCCTACCAGCTCGAGGGCGGCGAGAGCATCATCGTCCGGCTGGAGTCCAACCCGTCGCACCTGGAGTTCGTTGCCCCGGTGGCGGCGGGGGCGACCCGGGCGGCGCAGACGACCCGGCAAGGGCCGCACGCTCATCAGGACACCAACGCCGCGATCCCCGTCATCCTGCACGGCGACGCTGCCTTCCCCGGTCAGGGCGTGGTCGCCGAGACACTCAACCTGCAGGCGCTTGACGGCTACACGGTCGGCGGCACGATCCACCTCATCCAGAACAACCAGGTCGGCTTCACCACCGACTCCGACGACGCCCGCTCGACCACCTGGGCCTCGGACCTGGCCAAGGGCTACGACGTGCCGATCATTCATGTCAACTCCGATGACGTGGCCGCCTGTGTCAGTGCGGTGCGCCTGGCCTTTGCCTTCCGCCAGGAGTTCGGCCACGACGTCCTCATCGACCTGATCGGCTACCGCCGCTTTGGCCACAACGAGGCTGACGAGCCGGCCTACACGCAGCCCGAGATGTACCAGGTGATCAAGAAGCACCCGTCCGTGCGCGAGCTCTACGCGCGCCAGCTCATCGACCAGGACGTCGTCTCTGAGCAGGACTCGACCGAGATGACCGACGCCGTGTGGGCCGAGCTCTCCGATCAGCACGCGGCGCTCAAGGAGCGGATCGCCTCCGCCAAGGAGTGCGAGCATGCCACCGGCGAGTACCAGCTCGACCGCACCCCGTCGCCCGAGGTCAAGACCGCGGTCGCCCAGGAGCGACTCAAGGTGCTCGGCGAGGAGCTGCTGGCGGTCCCCGATGGCTTCAACGTCCATCCCAAGCTGGCCAAACAACTCGAGCAGCGCCGGGAGGCGATGGAGGACCCGTCCAAGCCCGGGATCGTCTGGGCCCATGCCGAGGCGCTGGCCTTCGCCTCCCTGCTCACCGAGGGAATCCCCATCCGCCTCACCGGCCAGGACACCGAGCGCGGCACGTTCAGCCAGCGCCATCTCGTCCTGCACGATCCCAAGACCGGACAGGAGCACTGCGCGATGCAGCATCTGCCCGGCTCCCTGGCCCCGATGGAGCTGCACAACAGCCCGCTGTCGGAGATGGCCTGTGTCGGCTTTGAGTACGGCTACTCGCAGGAAGGTCCCGAGACACTCGTCTTGTGGGAGGCCCAGTTCGGTGACTTCGTCAACGGCGCCCAGGTCATCATCGACCAGTTCATCGTTTCCGGCCTGGCCAAGTGGGGTCAGACCTCACGCCTGACCCTGCTCTTGCCCCACGCCTACGAGGGGTCGGGCCCCGAGCACTCCTCAGCCCGCCTGGAGCGCTTCCTGCAGCTGGCCGCCGAGGGCAACATCCGCGTCGCCTACCCGACCACGCCGGCCCAGTACTTCCACCTCCTGCGCCGGCAGGCCCGCATCGCCAAGCAGCGCCCCCTGGTCGTCATGACCCCCAAGAGTCTGCTCCGCCTGCCCCTGGCCGCCAGCCGCCTGGAGGAATTGACCGACGGGCGCTTCCAGCCCGTGTTGCCCGATGCGACGGTCGATCCCGAGCAGGTCACCCGCCTCGTGCTCTGCACCGGCAAGGTCTACTACGACCTGATCGGCCACGAGAGCCGCGAGCGCAACCCCGAGGTCGCGATCGGCCGCGTCGAACTCCTCTATCCCTTCCCGCAGGCCGAGATCATGAACCTGGTCGCCTCCTACCCCAAGCTCCAGGAGGTCGTCTGGGTCCAGGAGGAGCCGCGCAACATGGGCGCCCGCGCGTTCATGTCGCCGCGCCTGCTCCAGGTTCTGCCCGAGGCCCTGCAATTCGGCTACATCGGCCGCCCCGAGCGGGCTGCCTCCGGCGAGGGCTATCCGATCGCCCACGCCACCGAGCAGAACCGGATCGTCGCCACCGCACTGGACGTCAACCAGCCGGTCTCGCAGTACCCGCGCAAGCTGCCGGGCGAGCGCTAAAGCTCCGAACCGGAGCAGCGAACGCCCTCGGGAAGGCCGGATCCCCGCCGGACCTTCACTTCTGACACTCTTGTCTGTATCCGGCTTCGCAGAGACGGTTCCCGTCGCGACAACTCCAGGCGCCACTTCGTGCCCACGCTCGGCGTCAATGACATGGCCATTGACCTCGGCACCGCGAACACACTCGTGTACGTGGGCGGTCGCGGCATCGTCGTCTCGGAACCCTCGGTCGTAGCCTCGGACGTGGCCACCGGCGAGGTTCACGCCGTCGGCTCCGACGCCGAGCGGATGATCGGCCGTACGCCGGCCACGATTTCCGCCACCCGTCCGCTGCGCCACGGGGTGATCGCCGACTTCGAGGTCACCGAGGAGATGCTGCGCTACTTCATCCGCCGCGTGCTCGACCGCCGGATGGCCCACCCGCGCTTGATCGTGTGCGCTCCCTCGGGGGTGACCGAGGTCGAGAAGCGCGCCGTCGAGGAGGCCTCGCTGGCCGCCGGCGCCCGCCGCGTTCATCTCATCGAGGAGCCGATCGCCGCCGCGATCGGCGCGGGGGTGGCCATCGAGGAGCCGATCGGCCGGATGGTCGTCGACGTCGGCGGGGGAACCAGTGAGATGGCGGTCATCTCCCTGGGCGGAATCGTCATCTCGCGCTCGGTCCGCGTCGGCGGATACGAGATGGACGAGGCCATCTCGCACTACATCCGCTCCGCCTACCAGCTGGCCATCGGCTCGCGCACCGCCGAGCGGATCAAGATCCAGCTCGCCTCGGCCGTCCCCCTGCCCGAGGAGCAGATGATGGAGGTCCGCGGGCGCCATCTCGTCACCGGCCTGCCCACGGCCATCCAGCTGCGCAGCGAGGAGGTGCGGGCGTCCATCTCCCTACCCCTGCGCGAGATCCTCCGCGCGATCCGCGACACGCTCGAGCAGACGCCCCCCGAGCTGGCCTCCGATATCGCCCGCGATGGCATTCTCCTGGCCGGCGGCGGCACCCTCGTGCGCGGCTTTGATCAACTCGTGGCCGAGGAGACGGGCATGCCCGTCATCAAGGCGGAGTCGCCGCTCACCTGCGTGGCCGTGGGCTCAGGCCAGGCGCTCGCCCATCTCGACCAGCTCGCCGTCGCCCGCCATCCGCGCCGCGTGTCGACTACGCCAGACTGGCGCACGGCCCAGTCCTGAAGCCGCCGCGCGGCGCTCGCGCAGCGTTGACACACCGCTTGTGACCGCGCAGGCGGCGAGCAGCAACAGGAACGGCTCCACCGGCTCGCGGAAGCGAGGGGTCTCCATGTTGATGGCCGCGGCGCTCAGCCACATGAGGATCGGGATTACCCACAGCCACAGGGGCGCCCGGCGGCCGCGGCGGGTGAAGACGCCGGCCAGTGCGAGCAGGGCCACGATCCAGAAGGCGATCACGCCGGTGTGTGCGGTGCCCACGCTGAGGCCCATGGCCTGGGCCGAGGCGTGCCAGGCGTAGCTTCCCTCCAACTCGAGCATCCGCAGCGTGTTGTGAAAGATGACCACGGCCGGGGAGAGCGGATGATCGCCGATGTAGTGCAGGGCCTGGGACTGCAACCGATCGGAGAGCTCGACCTCGGTGTAGCGGGGGCCCGTGTGCTTGTAGATCGCATCCTGAGGGATGTGGCTGAACACGCGCCACTTGTAGGGCACCGGCGTGAAGGCGGCCGACGCCGGGTTGTAGGTGCCGACCAGGGTGATCCCGGTCTCGTCGGCGACGGGCACGAAGTGGTGCAGCTCGATGGCGTTGCGGATCGTCCACGGGGCGATCGCCAGCGCCGCACCCAGGACGAGGACAGCCACCGCCCGCGCGGCGGGAGCCCTGGGCGGACGGAGCCCGCGCCAGGGCCGGGCAGCGCTGGCGGCGGCGACGGCCAGCGGCAGCAGCATGAGGATGGCGTTCTCGTGCGAAAGCGTGGCCAGGCCGGTGAGCACGCCGGTGGCGGCGATCCAGCCCATCGGGTGTGAGGCGCGCCGCGCTCTCAGCACCGTCCAGGTGGCGGCGAGTTCAAAGACGAGGAGCAGGTTCTCGGCCACGAGGATCCCCGACAGCTCGACGAACACCGGATAGATGGCGGCCAGGACGAGGGCCGTGAGGGCCACGCCGCTGCCCATCGCCTCCAGCGCGACCAGCCCGATGAGAGCCACGGCGACCGTGCCCAGCACCGCCTGCTCGATCCGCTCTGGATGCAGGGCGGATTTGCCACCGGCCTCGTGACCGGTGATGAGATCCGAGACGGCGAGCACATAGGGAAAGGCAGGGGGGAAGTAGGCCGTCGGTCCGCGCGAGTTCCCTGCTCCGGTCCGGGGTCCGGTGCCGGTGTGGTAGTCGCCATGGTTGGCGATCATGCTGGCCAGCCGGTTGTAGGTGCCGGCATCGTTGACCGCGTGATACGGGGTCGTCTCGATGTAGGTGATCCGGATGGCCAGGGCGGCCAGGAGCACCACGGCGACGAGCAGCGTGCGGGGGACGTGGGCGATGGTCACAGGCCCGCGGAGCTTAGTGCGCGGTCCCGCCAGGACGGGAGCGCTGGCACCCGGGTCGGCGCGCGGCGCTCAGTGAATCCCGACGATCCCGGCGCAGACCCAGTTCGACGCGCCGGAGCCGCCGTTCCAGATGCGCGAGGCGACCGCGTCCTGCTCGGCCTTTGAGGCAAGATAGGCGGCCGGACCCGAGCCGCCGAACAGCCTCCAGGTGGCGGGCATGATCTGGTAATAGCCCGACGCGCCCGCGCTGTTGGGCGGCAGGTTCTGACCGCCCGATTCACACAAGACGATCGGATAGGGGATCGCCCAGCCGCCCGACGGGGCCGCCGAGACGGGAGCCGCCGAGGCGGGGCCCGCCGAGCTGCTCGCCGGAGCCGACGGCGCCGAGGGCGTGGATGAGGCGGCCTGCGCGGCGGCGGCCTGCGCCGCGGCAGCGCGGCGCGCGGCGGCCCGCTGAGCGGCGAGCTGCGCCGCGCGAACGCTGGCGATCTGGGAGCGCAGACCGCTTGCGCGCGACTGGCTGGCCGACAGAGCGGCCTGCTGCGCCGAGCGGGCTTGGGCCAGCGCCGCCTGACGCGACCGCAGCAGGGAGTTCATGCCCTGCAGGGCCTGCTGGCGCGTGGCGGCGGCGGACGCCATCTGGCGGTCACGGGTCTCGGTGGCCGCGAGCTGGTTGGCCGCCTGGGTGGCCTGGGCCTTGGCGGCCCGGGTGACGAAGATCATCGACTGCTGCTGGTGCTCGGCTCGGCTCAGGAAGTTGATCTGCTCGAGCAGGGTGTTGAAGCCCCTGGCGTTGAGCACGACGGAGACCAGGTCGGGCTGGTCGCCTTCATAGCGTGACTGCAGCTGCCGCGAGAGCAGCATGCGGGCCTGGGCCAGCCGGGCGCGCAGCACCCGCAGGTGGGCGCGCTCGCGGGCCAGCGCCGTCGCCGTGCGAGCCAGCTGCGCTCGGTCCTTGGCCAGGTCCTGGCGCACGGCGGCCTCGCGGCTTTGCACGAGCGAGATCTGCCCTGACAGAGAGCTGATCAGCCCCGATAGAGAGGCGACACTCGAGTTCAGGTGCTGCTGGCGAGCCTGCTCCGCTCCGAGCTGTGAGTTGAGCGAGTTCAGGTCCGAGCTGGCCGCCTGCGCCGCTGTGTTGCGACCGGCGGCGGTGAGCACGAGCACCGCCCCCATCGCGGCGGCGACGAGCATGCGTAGGACGACAGGGCGACGGTATGCGCTCATATACGTGGTTTTGGCGGCGTCCGCCTACGGGGTTAGCTGTCGGGCTCGCGCGACTTGCGCTACGTCACCATCAGGTGACGATTCGCCCCAGAGAACTCGTGGGTCCCTCGCTTGCCCGTATTAGCGGGCAATTCGGCGGTCGCGGGACCTTATCAGGAACGTATGGAGGCCTGAGTCCCGGATATCCGGTCCGAGCGGGAGTTGCTCCCGGGCCTAGCACCGTCGTTGTCTCCCTATGCTCCGCAGCGGTGGCCCCGCTCGTGCTCGAATCCGACCGCACACCCGCTGAGTCTGACCCCACGCTCCCTGGGTCCGACCGCCCGCGGCCGGAGTCCGAGCGCAGGCGGATGATTCTGGAGCGCATCCGGCAGGTCCCCGAGGGCTACGTGCGCACCTACGGTGACGTTTCCCCCGGAGCGCCGCGCATGGCCGGCGCCGTGCTCAGCGCCTGCTCGGACCCGACGGTGCCCTGGCATCGCATCGTCCGGGCCGATGGCTCGCTGTCCCAAGGCCGGCGCCAGCGCCGCCTGCTCGACCGCGAGGGCGTCCCCTTCCGCGGGGACCGGGTCGACATGGCCGTGGCCCGGTTGCCCGAGGACGCGATCGACGTGACCGCCGAGGATCTGCTCCC
>JAXDGI010000155.1:0-19425 GCA_034665145.1 Solirubrobacteraceae bacterium | reverse complement strand
TCAAGAGCAGGCCGACCGGTGCATCGCCGACGCTGCCTCCAACGCGGTGGCCATCACCGAGAAGGCCAAGCGTGAGCTGCGCGAGCTCGACGAGGAGACCGACAGCGTGTGGCGCGAGCGGACGCGTCTGCTCGAGGACGCCCGCACGGTCGGCCATGCGCTGATCACGCTGGCTGACGAGTCGGCGGCTCGCTTTCCGGCCGAGGGCAAATCGGTCGTCCCGGTGCCGGCGCCGGGGGTGACGCCCCCGGTCTCGGGCGGTTAGACGGCGGCGCGGCGGACGCCGCCGGCCCGGCGCTGGCCCGGGCATCATCTGAGGTTGCGCCGGTGAGCACAGCAGACAGGATGGCCATTCAGTCCGCCCGATCCGACAGCTCGGCCATCTGGGCGAATGCCTCCAAGGCACCGCCGGGCTCGGGCGCCCCTTCCAGCTCGCGGAAGATGGTGGCGAGGTTGACGGCCAGGCGCTCGCGCTCTCCCCACTGCGCCCAGCGGTCGGTCGACAGCTCCCGCGCCGCCTGAACTGGTGTACAGCCCTTGGCGTGCAGAGCGCCGGCCTGCGCGTAGAGATACTCGAAGTAGGCCTTGAGCTCGGCCACCGCCGCTGGGGGCGCCAGCGGTCCGTGACCGGGCACGATCAGCTCGAGATCCATGTCGAGGATCCGATCGCAGGCGGCGATCCAGTTCGACACCGGTCCGGCCCACGCGATTGGATGGGCGCCGTGGAAGAGGATGTCGCCCGAGAACAGCAGGCGCTCGGCCGGAAGGTGCACGAGCGTGTCCCCGCGGGTGTGGGCGGGCCCGACCTCGATCAGCCGCACCTCGCGGTCGCCCACGCGCAGAACGAGCGCTCCGGAAAAGGTCTGCTCGGGAAGGACCAGTTCGAGGCCGGTGAAATCAAACTGGCCGAAGCAATGCAGGAAGAACTCGCCGACCGGCCCCATCTGCGGAGCCTGCTCGGCCAGGGCGGCGAACGCCGCCGGTGGCACCTCGGCCATCTCGGCCGCCGTGCGCTCGGAGGCAACGATGCGTGCGCCGCCGACCAACTGGTTGCCGTAACAGTGGTCCCCATTGGCGTGGGTGTTGACCAGGGTGTCGATCTGCGCCGCCGCTCGGGTGGCGCGACGCATGGCGGCCAGCATCCGCTCGGTCAACCGCCGGTCAAACAGGGTGTCGACAAGCAGGCTGTGCGGTCCGTCGCAGATAAGTCCGGCGTTGCTCAGGCCCCAGCCGCCGTCGGGCTGAAGGTAGGCGTAAAGGGAATTTCCGAGCTCGTGCAGGCCTTCTGAGTAGTTCATTGGCGCCGATCCTAAGAGAATGGTCGCCGTGACCGATCCAGATCCGTTCGCGGCCCTGGAGCTGCGTCCGTTGCGCAGCGCGGACGGCGACGAGCTGCGCCGCATCATGCTCACCGACGCGGTGCGCCGCTGGTGGGGATCGCCTGAGCCTGGTTTCCCGGATCACGACGACCCCGAGGCGACCCGCTGGACGATCGTCGTTGCCGGAGCGGTGGCCGGCTTGGTCCAGTACGCAGAGGAGCTCGAGCCCCGCTACCGCCACGCCAGCGTCGATCTGTACCTGGACCCGGCGCTGCACGGACGCGGCATCGGTACCGAGGTCCTGGTCCGCGTGGTCCACCATCTCGTCAACGAGCGCGGTCATCATCGGGTCACGATCGATCCGGCCTGCGCCAACGCCGCCGCAATCCGCTCCTACGACAAAGCGGGCTTTCGCCCCGTGGGGGTGCTCCGGTCCTACGAGCGCGACCCTGACGGCCCCGACTGGCACGACGCGCTGCTCATGGAGTTCGTGACCGAGGATCCGCGGCCGGCCGGTTGACCTGCGGCGTGCACGCGCTCGTGGACATACTCGAGCTTGGCGATCACCGGGGGGGCGAGCGTGAACGGATACAGGTCATCCCGGCCCATGCTGCGGTTGACGGCATTGAGCGCGTAGGTGAGGGGTAACCACGCATCGAGCAGCTCGGCGAAGGCACGCTCGCCGGCGTCGGGCTGCGGGGTGACCTTCAGCGAGCGATCGAAGTCGACGGCCCGGGGACCGCTGACGCTGACCCCGTACTCAGACGCGGTCTGGACCGTGTCGCGGATGTGCAGGTAATGGGCGAACGTCTCGGCCCAGTCCTCCCATGGGTGCATCGTCGCGTACGCACTCACGTAGCGCTCGGCCCAGTCGTTGGGCATCTCCCGGTGGTAATGGCGGTCCAGGGCGGCCTGATAGTCCCCGCGCTCGTCACCGAACAGCTCTCGGCACTGAGCCCAGTCCGCCTCGCTGGTCACGATCAGCGGCTGGAAGTAGTGGCCGAGTTCGTGACGAAGATGGCCAAGCATCGTGCGGTAGGGCTCGCCGAGCTCCTGGCGCCGAGCCTCGCGGCGCGCGTCATCGGATTCGGCCAGGTCGATGGTGATGACTCCATCGGCGTGCCCGGTCAGCACCGGCTCGTGGGCGCTGGAGAGCAGATCGAAGGCCAGCTGCCCCGGTTGCACGCCGGGCAGGCGCAGCTCCAAAAGCTGCATGATCACCCGGCGCTTGGCCTGCTCGGCGGTGACAAACCGGGCCAGGCCGTCGCCATCGGCATCGTTGGGACGGGTGCGCGTGAGCGCGCAAGAGCGGCACAGCTCGCCCGCGCGCGACACCATCCAGTTGCAGGCGGCCAGCGCGGCGTTGGCGCAGCGGTGCAGCGCGGACGCTCGCTCGCCCTCCAGCACGACGAGGTCGAGCTCCTCTGCAACGAAGCCCAGCGGGGTTGAGCAATGCAGACAGATCGTGTTCTCGAAGAACACCAGGCGTCCGCAATGGCCGCACGCGTAGGAGAGCATTGGCATGACGTTAGCCGTGCCTGGCCGGTGTGCCGGGCAGGGTAGGAAGGCGTATAGAGAGCCGATCGTCACCCCCGCCCCACAGATGTCAGCTACGCTCACCGCGCGTGCCGGATCGCTGATCCGCGCGCGATCTCGGTCTCTCGGCGCGTGGTCGCACACCGCGGCAGTCGCTCAACGCGCGCCGGTCGAGATCACCCTGGTTCCCATGCACGGTCTACCGCGATCCCGAAGCGTCTGGGCCTGGGCGGCCCTCGGGTTGGCCGGCTCGCTTCTCGTCGCCCTCGCCGGCCCCGCCTCGGTGGCGGGTCCGGCCACCGCATGGTGGTACAGCCTGCCCGTGCCCGGCGGCAAGGGGACCGCGACCGGTCTCGTGTACGCCGGGGTCGCGGTGCTCTGCGTGGCCTGGGTGGGCCTGGGCCGTCGCCCGGCCGAGACGGGGGTGAGGGGGTTGCTCATCATCGCCTGCGCCTGGCTGCTTCCGGTGGCCCTGGGCCCGGCGCTGTTCAGCCACGACGCCTACAGCTACCTGGCCCAGGGCGCGGTCCTCCATCTGGGTGACAACCCGTACCGAACTCCGCCGGCCGTCCTGAGCGGGCTCGGACACGGGCACATGCTGGGCGCCGTCTCGCCGTTCTGGCGCCATGTCACGGCTCCCTACGGCCCTCTGTTTCTGGGACTCATGAGTGTGGTCGCGGCCGTCACGGGCTCGCACCTGGTCGCCGGCATTCTCGCCGTGCGCGGGCTGGAGCTGGTCGGCGTTGCTCTCATCGCCCGGTACCTGCCGCGTCTGGCCCAGGCCCTGGGCGCCGATCCGTCCCGGGCCGTGTGGCTGGTCGCGCTCAGTCCGCTGCTGGCGCTGGAGCTCATCGCAGCCGGCCACAACGACGTGTTGATGGCCGGGCTGCTCCTGGCCGGCGTCACCGTCGCCCTTCAGGGCCGCCCCCTGGCAGGAATCGCCCTGTGTGCGCTGGCCGCGACCTTGAAGATTCCGGCTCTGGCCGGCGCGGTGTTCATCGCCGCCGCCTGGGCCCGCGAGGAGCGCACGCTGTCGGCACGCGCCCAGTTTCTGGGGACAGCCGTGCTGACCACGGCCGGTGTGCTGGCGGCGGTGAGCGTCGTGACCGGCCTGGGCGTGAGCTGGGTATCGGGCAGCCTGTTCTCCTCGCCGGCCCGCGTGCGCCTGGCCATCACGCCCTCCACCGGACTTGGCTTCACGCTGGCTTCCCTGCTTCACGACCTCGGCATCGGGGTCAACTCCCGCCACCTGGAGGCGGTGATGGCCGGGATCAGCACCGGCCTCACGGGGGCGCTCGGTTTCTGGCTGCTGATCCGCGTCCGCATTGCGCGGCTGGCCGGCTACCTCGGTGTGCTGCTCCTGGTCGCCGCCGCCGGCGGTCCGGCCGCCTGGCCGTGGTATCTGAGTTGGGGACTCGTTCTCCTCGCGGCGGTGCCCGGCGTACAGCGCTCGCTGTCCCTGATCGGGCTCACCGTGGTCAGCGTCTTTTTGATCAAGCCGAATGGGATTCTGGCCCTACCGCTACCCAGCGCGCCGGCGGTGATCGCCGTCTACATCGTGCTGGCCGGCCTGTTCTGGCGATCGCACCGGGGCGGGCGGGGACGCGGCGATCGCGGCGCCCGGGGCGGCATCCGGCCGCGCGTCCTGACCCTGAGCCGTGAATCCGATTCGCCGATGGCGGTCCGGGCCGGATGACCGCATCGGCAACTCGGACTCCGCCGCCGCCGCTCAGCGCTCCGGTCGCTGCGCCGCCGGTGCGCCCGCGCCTCGACGGCGTTCGCGGCGACCGCCTGGCCGTGGCCGGCCCCACCGCCCTCGCGGCCGTCCTCTGCTGCCTGCAGCTCACCGGTCGCAGCCTCGGCTTTGACGAGGCGGCCACCGTGACGATTGCCGCCCAGCACGGCGCCCAGCTTGGCTCGGCGATTGCTCACGACGGGGGCAACATGTCGGGTTTCTATGTCCTGCTGCACCTGCTCATGAGCTGGTTTGGCAATGGGGCCGTGGTCCTGCGCCTTCCCTCGGCGCTCGGCTCGGTGGCCACGGTCGCCTTCACCGGGATGATCAGCCTGCGTCTGTTCGGCCGACGGGCGGCCGTCGCCGCCGGCCTGCTCGCTGCCGTCAGCCTTCCACTCATCTTCTGGGCTCAGAACGCCCGCGGCTACGCACTGATGGTGGCCTTTGTCTGCGCCGCCTATCTGGTCTTCATCTCGCTCCAGGAGCGCTCGCGGCTCGCCGGCTGGATCGCCTATGCCGTGCTCATGAGCCTGGCCACCTACATGAGCTTCGTCGCCGTCCTGGTCATTCCGGCTCAGCTGCTGCTGCTCCTGCCGCGCCAGCACCGCCGGCGGCTGATCCCGTTCGCACTCTCGTTGATGACCATGGCCGCGCTCTGCATTCCCCTCATCGTGCTCGCCGGCCGGCGCGGCTCGGGACAGCTTTTCTGGGTGCCGAGACCGACCCGAGAGATCGAGGTCCAAGTGCTGCAGTCGCTGACCTCGGCGGGGCTTGAGCCGAGCTTCCATGCCACCGCGACCACCACGCTGCTGCTCGTGCTGACGGTTGCTCTGCTGCTCGCGGTGGCGGTGGTCGACCTGGCGCAGTGGCGCCGTGGTGCCGGGGGGAACGGATGGAGGGGTGGCCTGGTCTTGAGCTGGCTGGTTACGCCAGTGCTGCTGAGCTTTGTCTACTCGTTGGTGTTTCAGCCCCTGTTTCTGCCGCGCAACCTGCTCATGTCGGTGCCCGCCGTCGCTGTTCTGTTGGGTGCGGGCCTGGCCCATCGGCAGCTGCCGCCGCGGGCGGCATGGGCGGGGCTCGTCGTGCTGCTCGCGCTGCGCGGCTTGCAGCTGGCGCCGGCCTACGCCACGTCCCCGGAGCCGTGGCGGGAGGCGAGCGCCTACGTGCTCGCGCATGACCGGCCGGGAGACTGCATCGCCTTCTACCCCGCCGACGGGCGTATGGCCTTTCAGTACTACTTCGCCCGTCGCAGCGACCGCACGCGGCGCCTGCCGCGTCCGATTCTGCCCGTGCTGCGGTTCGGAACCGTGCGGACGTACGTCGAGGACTATGCCACCCTCACGACTGGGCAGATCCGCCGGCGAGGAGGCTCGTGCCGGCGAGTGTGGTTCGTGTCAAGCCATGAGGGCCAGCCCGACGGCCCGGCCCGCTCGCGGACGAACCGGGCCCGCTTTTCGCAGTTGCAGGCCCGGCTGCAGCAAGCCTTCGGGCCCGGACGCACGCGCCAGTTCGGATACGCGAGCGCCATCCACGTGCAGCTGCTGGGGCGCCCCCATCGGGCGCGCTGATCGGCGACCGCAGCTACGCGTCGCGTCGTGGCCACCCGCTCAGCGAGGCGACCTCAGGGCCTGAGCGTGGTGCCCCAGAAGGTGCACACGCTGAGGACGATCAGCAGAACGCCGTTGCCCCACAGGATCAACGTCCAGGCGCGGCCATGTACGTAGCGGGCCACGACCATGATGGCCGGAAAGGCGGTGATGAGCAGGCGTGGATTGGGCGGCACATACTCCGAGGTGAGAGCGAGGAAGCTGATCCCGGCCGTCCAGGCGATGGCCTCGATCGAGACGCGGTGGCGCTCGCGGACGAGCAGCGTCAGCGTCCAGACGAGGAGCACGGCGCCGATCAATCCGACGACGAGGTTCAGGTTGATGGTCGGACGGTTGAAGTGGTCGAAGCTGATCTCCTGCACAAGCGTCGCGGCGAGATGCACGATGGCGAAGGGGTCGGTCTTCTCGCTCCAGCCATGATGCTGAGCCTGGTAGTTGGCCAGCGGCGAGCCGGTCCACAACCAGAGGAACATCGCGAAGGCGCCGACCCCGAACGTGGACAGCACGGGAGCGACGATCACCCGGCGTAGGGTGGCCAGGCTCCAGCCATGGCGCCGCCACTCCAGCAGCGCCGACAGCGCGCACACGGGGATCAGGGCCAGGCCGGTCGGCTGAACCGCGGTGGCAATGCCGGCCAGCACGCCGGCCAACAGCCAGCGCCGCCGCTCGAGGGCGTACAGGCAGGCAGCGGCGAGAGGGAGGAGCAGGCCCTCCGAGTACACCATCGAGAACACGACCGAGCCGGGGAAGATGACGACCAGGGCCGTCGCCTTGCGCGCCGTCTCGCGGCCCCACCAGCCGGTGGCCAGCTTGTAGATGAAGTAGGTGGCCACGCCGCCACCGACCATCGAGATGCCGACACCGGCCAGCGACGCCGCGAACGTCGATCCCTGTCCGGTGAGGACCATGATGATCGGTTCGATCAACCAGATGGTGACCGGGAACAGCGGGAAGAAGCCGAGCGTCGTCTGGGCGTAGGAAACGTGGTCCAGGTAGCCGTGATTGGCCACCTGGCGGTACCAGAGACCGTCCCAATTGGACAGCTCGTGCAGGAAATCGTGGTGACCGAACGAGCTTTGCAGGTAGGCGGCGAGGAGCAGGAGACCGCGCGTGGAGATGTAGATCGCGGTCAGCCACAGTACGTCCTGACGCGTCGCGGACATGGCCACGACGCGGGCGCGCGCGTGGACGCGCGCGATCAGCGGCTCCTCGAGGCGGGCCGCCTCGGGGCCCACGAGTTCGTATGGCGGGCTCATCTCCTGGTGCGGGGGGCCCGCTTCAACTCGCTCGGGGACTGCTTCCACGGGCCCGGAGTCTAGATCGGTCATCGGCTTGGAAAGCTTTAGGAGGACGTGAACATTTCGCTAAACGGTCCGGAAGGGCCCGTTCGGCGAGGTCGGCCACGGGTTTTGCTACCCGGAGGAGGCCGTCTGGAGCCGCACCGATCCCCGCCACCGTAACTGGTCTGAGCAACCGGAACCGATCCCCTGGCACGGGCTGGTCGCGGCGCCGTCAGCGGCGGGGGAGGAATTGCGCGGCCAGGAGACGTTCAGACGGGCATAGGGGTGCGCAGGGAGTCGCCCCCCGACCAGGCTCAGCGAGCGCACAGCGGCGGTGGCTGCGCCGCTGTCCCACAGCGACGGGCCCAGGGTGTAGTCCTCCGGGGCGCACTGGCCGCGGCCGGCCCCCCGCATGGGGATGCCGATCTCCGTTCCGGCCCCGGGGCGCAGGCTGAGCTCGTTTGCGCCACCGGACGTGAAGCGAAAGGTGGTGACGCACTTGTCGTTCGTCGGGTGGTCGAAACATCCCTGGTCGACGTAGGTGCGGGCTCGGGTCTCGATGGCGCGCAGCCGTGAGCTGCCCGGGTCGAAGCTGACCGTGGGGACAAGCACGACGCCCTGCGGGCCACGCACGGCGGACAGCAGCTGATCGACGTTCACCGTGTAGCGGACCCGCCATGAAGGCGAAACGGTGTCGCGCTCCTGCTCTACGAAACCGCCGCCCCCCGAGCACACGCTGCGATAGGTCTGGCTGTAGTTGACGCTCTCGCTGCCGGAGCCTGTGTAGACAATCGTGACCCGGAAGGGGGCAGCGAGATCGCGCGTGACCGTGGCCGGGGGCCGTCCGGGCTGCTGACCCCGGAAGTAGGTGCTGTGCAGGCGCGGATTGGACTGGCCGGTGCCGTGGCCGCCCGCAGGTGTGGGGATGACCCACCGCACGACCGTCCAGGCAGACGACACAGACGAGGAGCGGATCGAGACGACCACCCGTCCTTTCGGCCCCTTCTGGTGAAAGAAGGCCCGGGTAACGGCCGCTTGCTGTTTTCCGCCGACCAGGCGGGCGGCTGTGGCCCCGGCCGCGAAGGTCAGCTGCGCACAGACGGTGGCCGCCAGCAGCAGGGGCACCGCTCGGAGGTGGACCGGGCGCCGAGGCATGCGCCCGAGGTTAATGCGTTGCCGCGGCCGTCAATGCCAACACGATCGCATCAACCAACTGCTCGGCATGAAGTTGCGGAAGCAGATGCCCGGCGCCCTTCAATTCGACCAGCCGGGCGCCGGCGATCTGTGCGGCCAGAGCCCGTGGGGCGGCCGGTGCGACGATGCGATCCTCGGAACCCGTGAGGATCCAGGTCGGCGCCCGCACGCCGGCCAGTCGGGCCTCCAGGCGCGGGATATCGCGGACGAGCGAGCGCTGCTCGGTGACGAAGGCCCGGCGACCCCATCCGCTGAGAAGGACGCGGGCGCTGTCGCGCAGGTAGGCCTCATCGAGGTTCACGCCTGCGGCCAGGCGTCGACGCAGCGGCGAGGCACGGAGGGCGAGACCGAGGCCGGTCATCGAGGCGGCACTGGCCAGGGCGCCCGCTATCGGCAGGGCAAGCCACCGGTCAAGCGCCGCCAGCGAGGCCCGATTGGCGGCCGGGGCGGCCAGTACGAGGGCCGACACCCGCTCGGCATGTTCGGCGGCGGTCCATGCGGCGACCGCAGCGCCCAGGCTGTGGCCGACCAGCACGGCCCGCTGCACCCTGTGGCGGTCGAGCAGTTCGACCACCGCCCGCGCGTTGCCGCCCAGACCGTGGGGCTGACTGCGACCGTCCCAGCCCGGTCGGTCGACGGCGATCGGCTCCACACGGCTGTCGAGGGCGGCCAGCACGCGGTCCCAGTCGCGGGCGCTTCCCGGCTGCCCGTGCAGAAACACGACCGGCTCTCCGGCCACCGGGGTACGGTCCGGCGGCCGCTGCTGGTCGTGGGCGATCAAGTTCAGGCGGCTCCGGGCGGTCCGCCGCGGGGACCATCCCCCCCGGGCTGGCCGTCACGCCCCACGTAGCCGTCCTGGCCCCCGGCGACCAGCACGACCGCCTCGGCGTCTCCCACGTTGCGCATGCCACGGTGGGTGGCCGGATCGACCCGAGCCACGCCCCCCGGGCCGAGGATGTGGGTGGATCCGTCGCCAAAACGGAACTCGACGGTCCCGACATGGACGAAGTACGTCTCCTCCTGGCGCTCGTGGTAGTGGACCCCGGTGGCATAGCCGGCAGGGAGCACGACGGCGTTGATTCCGAAGGCGGTCACGCCGAGCTCCCGGCGGACCTTGCGAAAGCCGGGACCATCGCCCATCTCATCCAATGATGAGACCGCGTAACCCGGTCCGTGCCTCGCCTCGCCCATGGCCGGGTGAATGGTAGCTGTCACGGGGCGGCTGGGCTGGGATCCAGAGCCGGGAGGGGGCATACTAGGGCCGTGCCGTCAGCGCTCCTATCCGAGGCGCTCGCACCCCTGCGAGCCAACCCTGACGGCAGCGCGATCCTGCTGGACATCGACGGGACGCTGGCGCCGATCGTGGAGAACGCGGCCGATGCTCACGTGCCGCAGAGCACCCGTTCGCTCCTGCATGCCGTGGCCAACCGCTACGGCCTGGTGGCGTGCGTGAGCGGCCGCCGCGCGTCCGAGGCCCGGGCCATGGTTGGCGTCGGGTCAATCTCCTACCTCGGTTCGCACGGCGTGGAGCTGTTGCGCTCAGGCTGGACTGAGGCGGTGCTCGATCCGGGGGTGGCGGACTGGGTGGCGCCAATCCGCGACTTCGGCCGGGAGGCCGATACCGCTGACGCCCGTAAGCTCCGCGTTCGGCTCGAGGATAAGGCGGCGATCGTGGCCTTTCACTGGCGCGGGGCGCCCGATGAGGAGGCCGCCCGCGCGGCCGTGGACGCCATCGCCCAGCGGGCCGAGGCGGCTGGTCTGCGAACTCACTGGGGGCGCAAGGTGCTCGAGGTTCGACCCCCGGTCAAGATGGACAAGGGCGCCGGCATCCGAAACCTTCTCGACAGCGCGGGCCAGGGGATCGAGGCGGCGCTGTACGTCGGGGACGACAGCACGGACCTCGATGCCTTCCAGGCGCTGGGACAGCTTGTCGACGAGGGGCGCTTGACGCGGGCCGTCCGCGTCGGAGTCGGCTCGGACGACGGGCCCTCGGCCATCACCGCAGATGCCGACGTGGTGGTGGACGGAACCGACGGGGTGTCCGAGCTTCTGTCCCGGCTGGCCCACGACTGATCTGGCCCCGTGCGCTTCGCGGAGTTCCTGCGGACCACGGTGCTGCTCAGCGCGGCGGCGGCGAGCCTGCTGGCCGCCATCACGCTGGTCGGCGCCGTCGAGGGCAGCGATTCATTGCTGGTGCCGGTCGCGGCCGGCTGGTGGGTGATCAGCGTCGCCATCGGCTTCTGGCTCGGCCGGCGCGCTGAAACGAGCTCGCCGATCGCCAATCTGCTGGCCAACGCGCGGACCCGAACCTCCCTCCCCGAGGTCGACCCGGCCCGCACGGTGCTCAACCGGCTCTGGCCCCTGCTGCTCTGCACCCTCGGGGCCGGCGCGATCGGATTCCTGCGCCCCCAGGTTCCCGCCATCGCCACTGGCTTTGCCGTCATCTGGGCCCTGGGCTGGCGCCGCCAGGCCTCGGCGGTGACCGCGATCGAAGAGCGCGACGGCGCCCGGTTCTACGTGGAGCGCACATCGCCCCTGAAAGCAATCGAGCTCGTTCGCACCCCCGGCTTTCGCTCCAACCTCATGGAGCTCAACGGCGCTTCGACCTCGCGCCCGGCGCGTCCCAGCCGCTGAACGTGAGCCGATGAGCCCCGCCGCAGCGCCGAACGTGCTGGTGGTCACGCTCGGCAGCACGACGGGCTGGGCCTCATCGGCGCGAGAGCTGACCGACTCCTTCGCCCGGGCGGGTGCCCACGTCCGTCTCGTCGGGACGGTTCCCCGCCGCTCGGTCCGGACCTTCATGCTCACCGACTACAGCCAGGCCCGAGCAGCGCGGCGGACCGTGCTGCGTGCCTTGGCGCAGCAGCCGGCCGATGCCGTTGTCTACTGCTCGATCACGGCGGCGCTGCTGTGGCCCCGCCCCGGAGCAATCTGGCTGGATTCGCTGGCCGCCGAGAACCGCCCGGGTCGCCACGGGGTCTGGCAGCGACGGGTCGAGCGCCGCCGGTTGACCGCCGCTCCCCTCGTGCTGACGATGGCCGACAGCTCGCTTGACTCGATGCCGGTGGCCGACCGGCCGTCGGCCGTCACGGTGCCCGTGCCGGTGGCCCCCTCAGGACCGGCTGCCGCCACGCGCGACGTCGACGTCCTGGCCTACGCCGGCGATCCGGTCAAGCGGCGCCTCGATCTCATTCTCGCCGCGTGGGACCGAGCGCGCCGGGACGGCGAAACGCTGGTTGTCACCGGTACCGACCAGGCCGGCGCCCCGCCGGGGGTGCGTTTCACGGGGCGCCTGGCCCCGGACGCCTACCGGGAGCTCGTCCGCCGCGCCCGGGTGTTTGTCGCCGCTCCGCGGCGCGAGGATTTCGGCATCGCCCCGCTCGAGGCGCTGGCCGACGGGTGCGTGCTCGTCACGACGCCCGCACCGGGGCCGTATCCGGCGCTCACCTTGGCCCGCGAGCTGGACCCGAGGCTGGTCGGGGAGGACCTGGCCTGCGCCCTGCGGATCGCGCTCGACGATCCTCGATCGGGATACGCCGAACGGGCCGCGAAGCTCCTGGCCCCGTTCGGCCGGCCATCGGTTGACCGAACCGTGGCCGACCGCGTCCTGCCTCGTTTGCTGACACGATGAGTCTCAGCGTGCTCGCTCCCGGCTTCATCCCGAGCCCATCCGCGAATGGATTCAGCCTCGGCCCATTCTTCTTTCATGCCTACGGCATCGCGTACGTGTTCGCGGTCATGGCGGCGATCCTCATCTCCCGCTGGGGCTGGCGACGCCAGGGGGGAGATCCCGAGCTGGTCTACGAGGTGGCCATGTGGGCTTTCCCGGCCGGGCTGATCGGCGGCCGGATCTACTTCGACATCACGACGCCCAGCCAGGTGCCCGACCACTGGTGGGGCGTCTTTGCCATCTGGCAGGGAGGTCTCGGGATCTGGGGCGGCATCGCCGGTGGGGCCGCCGTCGGATTGTGGGTGGCAGGCCGCCGGCTGACTCGCGCGCAGTTGCGGCGGTTCATGGACGTGGTTGCGCCGGCGCTGCTCGTGGCCCAGGCGCTCGGGCGGGTCGGCAACTACTTCAACCAGGAGCTGTTCGGCAAGCCGACGACTCTCCCGTGGGGCCTTGAGATCTCACCCGTGCACCGACCGCCGGGCTTTCTTCAGTACGCCACCTTCCAGCCCACCTTCCTGTACGAGATCATCTGGAATCTGGCTCTGGCCGGCCTGTTGATCTGGCTGGGCCAGACCCGCCGGGTGCGCCCTCCCGGAGTCTTTGCCCTGTACGTGGCCGGGTACTCGGGCTTTCGTATCTTCGAGGAGACGCTGCGCATCGACTACTCCACCCACGTGCTCGGGCTGCGCCTCAATTTCTTCGTCGCCCTCGTTCTGTGTCTGCTCGGGCTGCTGTGGTTTGTGGCTATTCAGCGCGGCTGGCGAGGACTCGGGGGGCCGCCCGGTGAGTCCTGGTCTGAGCCCGCTCCTGCGGCGCCGGCCGGGGCGGGCAAGCGTCGGGCTGCTGCGCCGCCGCCGCCTCCACGCCGGGCCAAGCGGACCAGTGGGCGGCGGTAGGCCGACGCAGTCGTGGGCCGGCGGTGACCTCGTCGGGAGTCATTCGGCTCGCGACCGGCACCATAGCTGGGCTTTATGAAGCATAGGGATACTAGGTATATGTCAATCTCCTTCAGGAGGCGGCCAGCGTGATCGAGGTGTCCGGCGTCACCAAGCGCTATGGCGAAAAGACCGCCGTGCAGGACCTCAGCTTTGAGGTCAAGCCCGGTGTGGTCACGGGTTTCCTGGGCCCGAATGGATCGGGCAAGTCGACCACGATGCGGCTGATCCTGGGTCTCGACGCTCCCAACGCCGGCTACACCCGGGTCAACGGGCGGCCCTACCGCGATCATGCGGCACCCCTGCATGAGGTCGGGGCCCTGCTCGAGGCGCGCTCGGTCCACACTGGGCGCTCCGCCTCCAACCACCTGCTGGCGTTGGCCCAGACGCACGGCATCCCCCGGCGACGGGTCACGGAGCTGATCGAGATGGTGGGCTTGGCCGAGGTGGCGGGAAAGCGCGCCGGCGGCTTCTCGTTGGGAATGGGTCAGCGGCTGGGGATCGCCTCCGCCTTGATGGGCGACCCTCGCACCGTCATGCTCGATGAGCCTGTCAATGGGCTTGACCCTGAGGGCATCCAGTGGGTCCGGCGGTTGCTCAAATCCCTGGCCGCCGAGGGCCGTACCGTGTTCGTCTCCTCCCATCTCATGAGCGAGATGGCGCTGACCGCCGATCATCTCATCGTGATCGGCCGCGGCCGGCTCATCGCCGACACGAGTGTTGAGGATTTCCTGCGCCGGGCGTCCAAGCCCGGTGTCCGCGTCCGCTCGCCTCAGGTGCAGCAACTAGCCGAGCTGATCGCCGGACCGGGTGTGAGCGTGAAGACCATCGAGGCCTCGGTGATCGAGGTGGAGGGCCTTGAGTCCGAACAGGTCGGGACGACGGCGGCCGAGCACGGGATCGTCCTCCACGAGCTCAGCCCCCAGACCGCGTCTCTGGAGGAGGCGTTCATGGAACTCACCCGGGAGTCGGTCGAATTCCACGGGACCGAGGAAGCCAGCCCGCAACCCGAGGCGGTGACGCGATGAGCGTCGAGGCGTTCACGGGCGGTCGCGTGACCCAGCGCCGAGTCAACCTCTCGGAGTGGACAAAGCTGCGCTCGGTCCGCTCGACGCGCTGGTCGCTGCTGGCCGCGCTCCTGCTCATCCTGGGGATCGGGATCCTGGCCTGCGCCATCTTCGAATCCCGGTGGCCCTCACTCAGCCCCCACGAACGGCTGGATTTCCACCCCCTGCGACAGAACTTGGCCGGAGTCAACTTCGCCCAGCTGGCCTTCGGCGTCCTTGGCGTGTTGACCATCACGGCCGAGTACTCGACCGGAATGATCCGCTCGAGCCTGGCCGCCGTGCCCCGGCGCCTGCCCGTTCTCTGGGGCAAGGCGATCGTCTTCGGAGCGGTGTCGTTCGCGATCAGCCTGCCGGCCGTGTTCGCCGTGTTCTTCATCGGCCAGGGGATCCTCAGCGGCCGGCATCTCGATATCGCCCTGTCGCATCCGGGCGTGCTCCGGGCGCTCGTCGGCGCGGCGCTCTTTCTCACCGTCATGGGCCTGTTCGGCCTCGGCCTCGGGGCGATCGTGCGCAACACGGCGGGGGGCATCGCCCTCCTGGTCGGGATCATGTTCATGCTGCCGCCCATCCTGGGCCTGCTGCCGGCCAGCCTCACCGACTCGATCAATCCCTACCTTCCCAGCAACGCGGGCGGGGCCGTCTGGACCATCAATCCCGATCCGGGAACGCTGCATCCGTGGGTTGGTCTCGCCTTGTTTGCCGGCTACGCGGCCCTGTCCATGGCCATCGCCGCGGTCCTGATGCGCCGCCGCGACACCTAGGGTCTCCCCTAGTAACGGTGGCGGTGGCGGGGGCGGAGCGTCTCGAGCTCGGCCCACGGCTTCGTGTTGGCCACCGCCTCGGGACCGAGCCACGCCCGGCGGGCGGTCGCCACGCCGTACCGGGCGGCGCCGAAGCCGGCCGTCCGATGGGCGTCGCAGTCGATCACGATCGGGACTCCCGCTGCCGCCGCCGCGCGCGCGTGAACATCGTTCATGTCCCGGCGGGCCGGACTGGCGTTGATCTCGAGCAGCGTGCCGGTGCGTGTGGCCGCGTCGAGCACGGTCTCGAAGTCGAAGGCGTAGGGCGGCCGGGTCTCGATCTTGCGGCCCGAGAGATGGCCGATGACATCGACCATGGGATTCTCGATCGCGCGCACGATCCGTACCGTCATCATCTCCGGGTCCATGGCAAAGGACGAGTGAACCGAGGCCACCACCCAGTCCAACTCGGCCAGCACGTTGTCCTCGTAATCAAGGCGGCCGTCAGGGAGGACGTTGACCTCGGAGCCGGCCAGCAGCGTGATGCCGCCGACCGCGTCGGTCTGGGAGAGAGCGTGGATCTGTTCGATGTGCTCGCGCAGCCGCTCGGGAGAGACCTCGTCGCCGAAGCCGAAGCTGGCTGAGTGGTCGGTGATGGCCAGATACTCATAGCCGGCCGCGCGGGCAGCAAGGGCCATCTCCTCAATCGAGGCCGTGCCGTCGGACGCGGTGGTGTGACAGTGCAGGTCGCCACGCAGGTCCTCGACCGTGATGAGCCGCGGCAGCGTATGGGTGCCGGCTGCTTCGAGCTCACCGCGGTTCTCGCGCAGCTCGGGCTCGATGTAGTCGAGACCCAGGAGCGCGTAGACCTCCTCCTCGCGCTCGCAGCGGTGGGTCACCCCGGTGGAGTCGTCGAGCACGCCGTACTCCGAGACGTGCAGGCCCCGGCGGACCGCGGCCTCGCGGAGGGCCATGTTGTGCTCCTTGGAGCCGGTGAAGTGCTGCATCAGGTTCCCGAACTGATCGGGGGCAACGATCCGCAGGTCAACCTTGAGCCCGGTATGCGTCCGCAGGCGGACGCCGGATGCCGTCGGATTCTGGGCGGCCTCGACCAGCTCGAGCTCGCTGGCCGCCGTGGCCAGCGCGAGCGGCTGGTGGGCGGTGGCGATGATGTCGAGATCCTTGACGCTGTCGGTCATGCGTCGAGCCGAGCCGGCCAGTTCGACCCGGTCGGCCGCCGGATGGGCCCGCAGGGCGCTGATGAGCTGCTCGCCGACGGTCAGGGCCCGGTCGAGCACCGTGCGCTGCCCGTGCCCGTGCCCGTGCCCGTTGCGCGTCTCGTCCGTCGCGGCGGCCTCAGCGGTCAGCGCCGCGGCTAGCAGGCTGTCCTCCGCCTTGGGGCCAAAGCCCTTCAGCGTTCGGATCTGGTGAGCCTGGGCAGCGGCCGTGAGCGCCGCCAGGGAGTCGATGTTGAGCTCCTCGTAGAGCCGCCGGGCGCGCTTGGGACCCAGGCCGGGGAGGTGGGTGATCGCGAGCAGGCCGGCGGGGAACTTCGCCCTGAGCCTGGCGGCGGCCGGGATCACGCCGTCATCGGCCAGCGCCAGCACCTTCTCCTGAATCGTGGCTCCGACTCCCGGTAGCTCGGTGGCGCGATTCTGCCGGGCCAATCCGCTCACTGAGACCGGCGCCTCCCGCACGGCCTTGGCCGCGTTGCGGTAGGCGACGATTCGATGAATGATCGCCCCGTCCAGCTCGTAGAGGTCACCCAGCTCGTCGAGCGCCGCGGCGATCTCGCTGTTGGTCGGATCGGGCATTGATGTGAGCTTAGGCACTCGGCTCTGGGGACGAAGGCGACAAGACGAGGGTCTGCAGCGCTGCTGCGCTGACTGGCCGGGTAGGCTTCCCAGCGCGTCTGGCCCGGCGCTATACTTTATGAAGTAAACGAGAAGGAGAAACCAGATGGCAGGCACGGTCAGCGACGTAACCGACAACAACTTCCAGGCCGAGGTGCTCGAGTCTGAGGTGCCCGTGCTGGTCGATTTCTGGGCGCCCTGGTGCGGTCCGTGCCGCCGCGTATCACCGATCGTCGAGGAGATCGCCGGGGAGCGCGGTGAGGCTCTCAAGGTGGTCAAGCTCAACATTGACGAGAACCAGCAGACGGCCATCAAGTTCAACGTCATGTCGATCCCCACGCTGATGGTCTTCAGCATGGGCGAGGTCAAGAAGACCGTGATCGGGGCCTACCCGAAGAAGAAGCTCGAGGAAGAGCTCGAGCCGGCGCTCGCCTAGCCCGCAGCGCCGCTCCCGACGCCCGCTTCGTCACCCGAAGCGGGCGTTGTCGTTTAAGCGCGCTCGAGGTGGATCCTGAGCGCCGCGCCGTCGATCGTGATCGGGTCGGCCCCGTCGAGGTCGGAGTAGGTGACGCTGGTGGCCAGGACCTCGGAGGCGATGTACTCCTGGTGGATGCGCGCGGCCGCGAGCAGCTTCTGATCGCCGTCGAGGGTGAGGGCGATCCGGTCGGAGATCTCCAGGCCCGCCGCCTGGCGCGCGCTCTGCACGGCCCGCACGATGTCGCGCGACCAGCCCTCGGCTCGCAGCTCGTCGTCGATCTCGAGTTCCAGGGCGACGGCATGCGAGCCCTCGCGCTCGACCTGGTAGCCGGCCAGCGGCTTCATGCTCACGAGCAGGTCATCGGCGCCGAGCCGATGGTCGTGGCCGTTGACCGAGATCGAGACCGTTGCACCATCGCGCAGCATGGCGGCGGCACGGGCGCCGTCGAGTCCGACCACGGCGGCCGCGACCAGCGGCATCTGCGCGCCGAACCGCGGGCCCAGACTGCGGTAGTTGGGCTTGAGCTCAACTTCCCCAAGCTCATCGGCCTCGGACACGAAACGCAGGTCATGCACGTTGAGCTCGTCGCGGACGACCGCGGCCAGCTGCTCGATGGCATCGCGCTCGCGGCCCGTGGCCACCACGACAGCGGCGCGGAGCGGCTGCCGGACCTTGAGCTTGGCCTGACCGCGCGCGGCCAACCCGAGACGCACGGTTTCGCGGGCGACGGCCATCGACTCCTCGAGCTCGGTGTCGCGCGGACCGGGCTGGGGGAAGTCGCACAGGTGGACGCTCGGCTCGGTGCCGTCGAGGTTGTCATAGATCTCATCGGCGATGAAGGGCGTAAACGGGGCGAGCAGCTTGGCCACTACGACGAGGGACTCGCGCAGCGTCGCGAACGCGGCCGGGTCGCCGTCCCAGAAGCGCCGGCGGGAGCGCCGCACGTACCAGTTGGAGAGCTCGTCGACAAACTCCTGGATGGCGCGGCCGGCGAACGTGGCGTCAAAGTCATCGAGACGGTCGGTGACGGTCTTTACCGTGGCCGACAGCCGCGAGAGGATCCAGCGATCGAGTTCGGAGGGCTCGGCCTCGGTTAGCTCGGCGGCCACGCCGTTGGCGTTGGCGTAGAGAACGTAGAACCCGTAGGTGTTCCACAGCTGCAGCAAAAATTGGCGAACTGCCTCCCCGATCGTCTCCAACGAGAAGCGATACCCGTCCCAGGGCAGCTTGGAGGTGAAGAAGTACCAGCGCAGCGCGTCGGCGCCGTAGCGGTCGATCACCTCCCAGGGCTCGACCGTGTTGCCCAATGACTTGGACATCTTGCGGCCCTGCTCGTCCAGGATCAGGCCCAGGCAGACCACGTTGCGGTAGGGCGAGCGGTCAAACAGCAGGGCGGAGATGGCCAGCAGGGAGTAGAACCACCCGCGGGTCTGATCGAGCGCCTCGCAGATGAAGTCCGCCGGAAAGCGCTCCTCAAAGCGCCCGAGATTCTCGTGCGGTGCGTGGAACTGGGCGAAGGGCATGGAGCCCGAGTCAAACCAGACGTCGATGACCTCGGGGACCCGGCGCATGTCCTGCCCGCAGTTCTCGCACGGGAAGGTGACGTCGTCGACGAAGGGACGGTGGGGATCGGTGAGCTCGACGCCGGAGAGTTCGTGCAGCTCGCGCAGGCTGCCCACCACCTTCGTGCAGCCCTGCTCGCAGCGCCACACCGGAAGCGGGGTGCCCCAATAGCGCTCGCGGGAGAGGGCCCAATCGACGTTACCCTCCAGCCACTTGCCAAAGCGTCCATGCTTGACGTGGTCGGGGTACCAGGTGACGGTCTCGTTGGCCCCCAGGAGCCGGTGCTTGACCTGGCTGGTGGCGATGTACCAGGACGGCTTGGCGTAGTAGATGAGCGGCGTGTGACAGCGCCAGCAGTGCGGATAGGAGTGTTCGTAGGGCTCGGCGCGCAGGACGCGGCCGCGGCTCTCGAGGTCCTTGATCAGATCCTCGTCGACGTCCTTGACCC
>JAXDGI010000154.1:0-11331 GCA_034665145.1 Solirubrobacteraceae bacterium | reverse complement strand
GCCCGAGTTCATCAGCGTGAAGATGAACAGGACGCAGGTGACGCCGTACATGAAACTCGCGGCTCCGCCGTAGATCGTGTAACTGGCCTTGACCGCGTCGAGGAATCCGCCCAGGCCGGAGATCTTGCTGGCCGGCAGGACGAGGAGCACGAGGAGGATCGGCACGAGGTAGCAGAAGGCGGAGAGCGCGCCGGAGCGGAGAATTGACTGCGGGACATCGCGCTGTGGATTGACCATCTCCTCCGCGGCCCCGTTCTGCCCTTCGAAGCCGACGAAGGAGAAGAGGATCAGCGGCGCGATGGCGAGAAGCCCCGCGCTGGTCGGCTTCAGGTGGCTGGTGTCGACTCCCTGGAAGCCATGATCGAATCCGTAGATGAGGACGGTGATGGCGAAGAACGACACCAGCGCCACCTTGAGGATGGCCCCCAGCGTCGGGACCCACTTGCCCACGCGGAAGGAGATGATCGCGCTGGAGATGCTCGCCCAGACGAACAGGAACTTGAACATGTAGTCCCAGAAGCTCCCGCTGCCGATGTTGGAGATCCCCGAGGACCAGGCCGCCGTGCCGATGAAGGCAAGCGAGCCGCCCACCCAAAGCGGGTTGGTCACCCAGTAGAAGATCGTGTTGACCCCGGCCCAGAACCGCCCCATGGTCAGCTTGACCCACTCGTAGGGGCCGCCCTCGGCGGTGAACGCCGAGCCGACCTCGGCCATGACCAGTCCGTAGGGGATGAGGAAGAGCACGACGATAACGACCGTCCACGTCAGCGCCTCATAGCCGTTGGAGGCCGCCTGTCCGATCAGATCCAGGCCGACGATGACCGCGACCGTGAAGAAGACCATGTCGAAGCGGCGCAGCGTCTTGATCAGATGCTGCTTTTGTTCGACGGCGAAAGCAGTCTCCCCGGGAGCGCTGAGCGGCGTGGTGGTGGTGGTCACGAAACCGTCCTTATGGTCACGCGCCCCGATGCACGGCTGCACCGGCAGCGCTTTGGCGGCGCCAGCCTACTCGGTGCGGGAGCGGATCCCACACTCCAAATGTCTAAACATGCTCGCGACGCGCGCCGCCGTGGCCAGCGGGCGAGGCTGAGGGTCAACTCCCTGAGGGTCCTGGTACGCCCTCAGCGGTGAACTCACGGCGGGTCGGGCTGAGGCGGTGAAGAGCGGCTGGAGGTCGACGAAGATGCGGTAGTCGTCGATCTCGTTGCGGTTGTTGAAGCGACAGATCGTGACGGCGTGTACGTGTGCCTCAGAGCCGTCGAGTCGTAGATAGGTCACGTCTGCCTCCACGGCGGTGCCCTCTGGGCGCGTCCAGGTCGCGATGTGGTTGTGACGGACCCGCTGGAACGTCTTGTAGAAGCTGTCGAGCGATTCCTTGATGGCGGGCCGGCCGATGACCGGCGGGTTGTTGCCAAAGCGCAGCGAGGCGTCGGCGGACAAGAACTCGAGGTACGCCGGCACGTCGCCTCCGTCAAGGGCAGCGAACATGTCGCTCAACAGCGTGTCGCGGTGAGACGGGGCCGTCGTGGTCATGGCAAACCTCTAGTTCAGTAGTGATTGAGGCAGCCCGGCACGGACCGCGTGACTGCCGTTGGTGGTCTGGTTGGTTTAGTTCCAGGTGGTGGTACCGAGCAGGGGGGCGCCGGTGAACGTGTCCGGGTGGTCTTTGACCCATGCGGCGATTTGAGAGCAGGGAGCGCACCAGATGTCGGTGTTGGAGCTCAGTTCCGCGATGAGGTCGACCGCGACGCGGTGGGCGTCGGGGTTCAGGGTCAGGAACGGGTGGAAGGTCAGCGCGGTGCAGCGCCCTTGGTCAATGACTGCCCGGAGCGCGTGGCGCAGCGCGCTGGCGCACTGCGCCGGAGTTGCCACCTCGCTGCGGTCGCCTTGGCTGCGGCGCAGGTCTGTGAGCTCGGGCAGATAGTGGTAGCCATCGACCACGGCCCACTGGAAGGGCACGATCGTGATGTCCTGAGACAGCGTTACTGCGTTGGCCAGTGGTGAGCAGAAGCGAAAGCCTCGTTCTCTGAGCAGGGTGAGGGTTGAGTCGGTGAGGAGCCCGCCCGGCGGCCGGAATCCCTGGAATTGGACGCCGAGGCGCGCGGCGGCCGCTGCGCAATGGTCAAGCAGCTGCACCTCCTCGTCGAACGGCAACCGTCCCCAGCTTTCGTGCAACCAGCCGTGAAGGCCGAGGTCGTGACCCTGGTCGTTGATCGCGCTGATCTGGTCTGGGTAGACATCCACGTTCCAGCCCTCGACGAAGAACGAGGCATGCATGTCGAGCTCGGCCAGCGTGGCGAGGATTCGCGGTAGCGCCTGCAGCGCGGACGGATGCGCGCCGTGGGGGCGATCGGGCGGCCAGGTTCCCGCGCCCACGTCGCGGGCCTCGCCGAGGTTGTCGAAGCAGACGCTGACCGCGGCACGACGACCGTCCGGACCCCAGTTGTTGGGAGCGGAGGGCATCAGCGCCGCATCTGTTCAAGCGCTTCGTCGGCCGCGACGCCGGCGTGCGAGCCGTAGTAGCTCGTGTGCACGGCGGTTGTGGGGTCGGGTAGCAGCGCCGTCTTGGCTTGGGGTGTCCAGGTCAGCCGCGCGGTGGTGTCGAAGTTGATCTTGATTTCGCGGATCAGCCTGGGCGGATTTTCCGGGTAGCGCGGCGGGACCTTGAGCCCGGGATGCGCGATCGTGCGCGGGAACAGCCACAGGTGTCCCGTCGGTCTCGGGCGAGATCTCGGCGACGTGGTTGAGCCACACTTCGTCCCCATCGTTCATGTGCGCCGAGGCGCCGTAGCTGGCGCGGGGGGCCGGCTCTGACGGGAACGGCTTGGCGGCTAGCACGTTGAAGAAGAACGACTTGTCCTCGGCGAACAGCACCGCGTTTGACGGCGGGCTGGTGAAGCCGATTGAGCTCCCGAGGCTCGGGATGTCCCACACGTTGAGCTTGTAGACGACCGGGTCACCCAGCCAGCCGACGACGTCGCTGAGCGGGTCAAAGTCATAGGTGACGGAGTGATAGGTCCCGTCGTACTTGACCCGCAGCTCGGTTTCGGTGTCCTGGGCGGGGGTGATCGACTGCGGTTCGGGTAGCTCCATCGTGGAGTAGTCGATGAACAGGCTGCCGAACCCGAGCTCGTCCTGAAGTTTCTCGGCCAGTGCGATCGAGCGCTCGACCTCGAAGATGACGACCACGTTGTCGTCGGTGAGCGCGACCTCGCGGTACATCAGCGACTTGGGGATCACGACGAAGTCCCCGGGCTCGACATCGATCGGGCCCAGTTCGGTCTCGAGGCGAAACCGCCCCTTCTGATAGAAGCGAATCTGGTTGAAGTCGACGTTCTTCTCGGCGAAGGGCATTGACTCCGAGCGTCGCGAGACTGACACCGCGACGCCGTCGCCGGTGAGCAGCTCAATGTGCCTGCCACTCCTCGGGCATGGCGCCGGGCGCCACGGGCCGAGCTCAGGCTATCGCTCGTGGGCGCGCGTCGCTCGGCCGACTCTGCGCGCGGCGGGCGGGCGGACGCTGTGCTCGCGCGCCCGCCGGCCGGGGGACTCGCTCAGGTGCGCTGGGTCACCATGACTCGGAACGCAGCGTGCACTCGTGTGCGAAGGCGAGCTGACGTAGGTGCAGGGCGTGGCCGCCCGTGTGGTGGTCGATGCTGTGACCGACCGACCGCATCAGTCGCCGGGGGCCGAACATCGCCGAATCGCATGACTCGGGCGGGAGCGCGATGACGTCCCGGCCGCCACCCCAGGGCCCCAGGGCCGAGCCCACATCTCTATGTCTGCAGGCGTGGAAACAGCGCGAGCGCGTTCTCGCGCATCACGGCCCCGAGTCGGTCGGGCCGGTCGGCAAAGTAGGCGTCGATGTTCCCCGTGTACCACGCTGCAGTCGCGACATCGACGGCGGGGAAGTCGCTGCCGAACAGGATGTGGTCCGGTGCCACGAAGCTCTCAAGCGCCACGAGGTTCGTCTTGAACCCGGACAGTGCCGTCTCGTAGTAGAAGCCGGCGAAGTCCTCGAGCATCTCCTCGCAACTGACCTCGGGGCGCTGGAGATGGGCGAGCCCGGCCGCCCGGCTGGCCAAAAACGGCGTGCTGCCGCCCGAGTGCGAGAGGACAATCCTGACGTTCGCGTAGCGCCGCTTCTTGCCGCGCGTCACCAGGTCGGCGGCCGCCTTGTAGGTCTCGTTGGGGACCTCACCGACCGGGATCGGCACGAGACGGTTCGGGGCGCGATTGCTGCCCGGCGTCTGCTCGCCGTGGAGGAACACGACCGCCCGGCGCCGGTCGAGCTCCTCCCAGACCGGGTCGAACGCGTCGTGGCCGACGTACCGCGCATCCTCGCCCTTTCCGTAGGACGACGTGAGGTTCACACCGTCGGCCCCGAGCACGTCGAGCGCGTAGGCGAGCTCCCCCAGTGCGGCCTCGGTGTCGCTGGGGATCGGCAGGTTGGCGAAGAAGCCGAAGCGACCGGGATGGTCGACGACGGCTCGATGGGCCGTCTCGTTGAGCGCGCGGGCGAACTCGCGGTTGGCGGGGCCGACGCCGTCGCCGCCCGGGCTGCCGGTGAGCGAAAGGATCGCGGTCCCGATGCCGAGGCGGTCCATGCACGCAAGGTTCTTCTCCGGTGACCAGGGGAAGTTCTCCGCCGGGAAGCGCCAGCCGTTGTCCGCCTCGAGATGGCGCATATGCTCGGCGCCGAACCCTGCGGCGGGGAAGAAGTGCTGATGGAGGTCGATCCGGGGCTCGAGGATCGCTGCCTCTCCTCTCGTCGCCCGGGACATATTGTGCATAATGCATGCGGGCCTCGGCCCACGGGGGTGTCCCGACGCACGTCGTCCACCTGACCTTGGGGCCAGCGCCTCACCCGCACTGACATAAGGCATTCTCATCACTTGAGCGGAGATCTGGCCGCGTCGCCGAGCGGCGGCCATAGCGAGAGACCGTCCGGCGGCCTGGGCGCGACGCGCGCCGAGGCCGTCGCGGCCGAGATCCGCCGCCTCATCCTTTCCGGAGAGCTGAAGGCGGGAACACGATTGCGACAGGTCGAGCTCGCCGCGCGCTTCAACGTCAGCACGACCCCGGTTCGCGAAGCGTTCACGGTGCTGGCGCGCCAAGGGCTCGTTCGTCACGACGTGCAGCGCGGCGTCGTCGTCTTCACGCCCACGGTCGGCGATGTCCTCGAGAACTATGAGATCCGCATCGCGCTCGAGTCGCTCGCGACGGAGATCGCGGCCAAGGTGATCGGCACCAGCGAGCTCGAACGCCTGGATACCGTCATCGCGCGCATGCGCGCGGTAACGGACCCGTTCGAGTACCTCGCGCTGAACCGCGAGTTCCACCACACGATCTACACGGCCGCCCAGCGCCCGCGCCTTCTCGAGATCATCGACTCCCTCCGCGACGCGTTCGAGGCGTACGTGCAGTTCGACGCCACGGTCCGCCCCGACCCCGCGTATTTCGCCAACGCTCACGAGGAGCACGAGGCGATCGCGGCAGCGCTGCATGCCAAAGCGCCGAGGCGCGCACGGAGGCTCATGGAGAGCCACCTGAAGAGGAACGCCGAGCACTACCGGGCGTCCGTCGCAATGGCCGCGACGCACAGGTTGTGAGCCGCCGGCGCAAGCTGGCGGGCACCGATCTAACGCCTCGCAGCAAACCTGTAACCGACAGACCGGACCGTGACGATCGGCGGATCGGGCTCTCCGCGTCGCAGCTTGCGACGTAGATATCCGATGTACACGTCGACCAAATTCGTGCCCGGGTCAAAGCGATACCCCCAGACGGTGCGCAGGATCTGGTCACGAGCGAGCACGCGTCCGGGGTTGCGCGTCAGATAAACCAGCAAATCGACCTCGGTCGTCGACAGCCGCACCAGCTCGCCGCCGCTGCGCACCGCGCGCGTGAGGAGGTTCACCTCGATGCCTCCACCAGCCAACGACGTTTGGGCGTCTCCTGGGTCATCCGAAGCTGCGCGCGGATGCGCGCCGCGAGCTCGGCGAAGGAGTACGGTTTCGTAACGTAGTCGACAGCGCCTGCGTCCAAGCCGGCCACGCGGTTCTCGACGTCCGTTTGGCCGGTAAGGATGATGACTGGCAACTCGGGCTTACCCTCCCGCACCGCTCTGAGGACCTCCAGGCCGCCGCGCCCTGGCAGCATCATGTCGAGCACAACCACCCTTCGATTGGGGGTCCGCGGGCACGCACGTCGCGATCGTCAGCCCGTAATGTCTGGCGACCTCCAGGATCTGCGGGTTGCGGACCGCGATCTCGCAGACGTGATCCACGCTCACCGTCTTCTCGTTGTCCGTGAGCGCGTATGTCGGCACGCCGCCGAACATCCGCAGCGCCCGGTCCAGTCCGAGCACCACCGACGGGAGCGTCTTATCGCGCAACGGCACACCACCCGGAACCGAGACCACGCCAGCCACGCGCAGAACAACACCGTCGCGCGGTCTTTGACCCTCGGCCCCTCGCCATAGTCCCACTGCATCCACAACCCCGGCTCCGGAATCCACGGCCGCGTCCGCCGCCCGTTACGCCGACGCCACCGTCGCTTGGACTCAGCGACGCACCGCCGCGTCGTCCGCTCAGACCCCCGATACCCGAGGTGGAGCTAACGCGGGCTCCAGCTGAGGCGATAGAGAGAGTGCAACCGGTCGGTCGGCGTCAACCGACCGACCCGAGGCCGCACCCCCGCCTGGCGAGATGGAGGACGCGACCGTTCGGCATCGATCGGCTCAGCGATGACGGCAAGATTCCGCTCGGCGGGCCGGTAGGCGACGTTGACGGCCAGCACGCCGTGCTCGTCGTGCGGGCGGGCAGCGTGGACGAGGCGCGCGCCATGTTTCGCCGATGACCCCTGGACAGACAGCATCCTCGGCATCGAGCGTATTGAGCAGGACGTTCTGGATCGGCGCCGACAATCTCGGTGCGCGCTGAGGCGCGCATAGGGGAGCACCGAGTCCTGCAGCTCCTCGTCACCAGCAGCTTCGGCGCAAGAATCTGTCAAGTCTGTCCGGAACGTTCTGAACCGCGGGGGGTCGGCGGGAACAGCATGCGTTGGCTGGGGTTGCGGATCAGAGTTCGCCGAGCCGGCGCTTGAGGAATTGTCGCTCGGGCTCGGTGCGGGTGAGCTGGAGTGCTCGCTCGTAGGCGGTCCGGGCGTCGTCGGTGCGGCCGAGGCGGCGCAGCAGCTCGGCCCGCGTCGAGTGCAGATATTGGTACTCGTCGAGCGGAAGTCGCTCGACGATCTCCAAGGCTGCCTGCGGCGAGCCGGTCTGTGCGACCGCGACGGCGCGGTTGAGCTCGACGACCGGTGAGCGTGTGATCCGAGCAAGCTCGCCGTAGAGCGAGGCGACCTGCTGCCAGTCGATGTGGTGCTCGGTTTGTAGCGAGGCGATCGCCGCCTGCAGCACGTACGGGCCGCGTCCGCGCAGCGCGATCGCCCGCTCGAGCAGATCACGTGCTTGCGCGATCTTCGCAGCATCCCAGAGCGCGCGATCCTGGTCCTCGAGCAGCACCAGCTCGCCATCAGAGAACCGTGCGTCCCGCCGTGCGTTGTGGCACAGCATCAGAGCCAGCAGGCCGTGAGCCTCCGGTTCATCGGGCATCAGCCCAACCAGCAGCGCTCCCAGGCGGATCGCCTCCGCGGCGAGATCGACGCGGCCGCTGTAGCCCTCGTTGAAGATCAGAAACACGATGGCGAGCACCGTCCGCAGGCGGTCGGGAAGCTGGTGCGCGGGTGGGACGCTGAACGGGATTCCGGCCGTCTTGATCTTGGCCTTCGCGCGCGATAGCCGGCGTTTCATCGTCTCCGGGGAGACGATGAACGCGCGAGCGATCTCCTCGGTCGACAGACCGCCGAGCGCGCGCAGCGACAACGCCACCTGCGCCTCGGTTGCGAGCGCCGGGTGGCAGCACATGAAGATCAGCTGCAATCGCTCATCAGCCATCGCCGTATCGTCGGGTTCTTCTTGCACTGTCTCGCGTACCTCCAGCAGCCGCGTCTTGGAGGCCAGCGTGCGCTCGCGCCGCAGCCGGTCGATCGCCCGGTTGCGTGCCGTGGTCACCAGCCACGCGCCGGGGTTATCGGGAGCGCCGTCGCGCGGCCAACGTTCCGCAGCGATCGCGAACGCCTCCTGGACGGCCTCCTCGGCACGATCGAAGTCACCGAGGAAGCCGACCAGCGAGGCCAGCACCTGGCTCCACTCCTCGCGGAAGATCCGGTCGATCAGCGCGGTGCCTCCACGACCGGACGCACTTCGACTGACCCCCCGAGACGCAAGGCCGGAATCCGGGCTGCGATCTCGAGCGCGCCATCAAGGTCATCGGCCTCGACTAGATACCAGCCGCCGAACACCTCCTTGGTGTCGGCGAACGGGCCGTCTGTGATGATCGTCTCCTCGTCCTTGATGCGCAGCGTCGTCGCATTCTCGACCGGATGAAGGGCCGCGCCGCCGACGACGAGGGGATCCTCGCGGAGCGCGTAATACTCGTCGGAAAGCGCCTTGCGCTGTTCGTCGCTGAGCCCGGCGTCGTCGTCAGGCCGCTGGTAGATCAATAGTGCGTACTGCATCACGTCCCTCCTTTGCGAAGCTTCGTTGTCGACCTCCCGACGAACAGAGAGCGCACGAGGGGACAGCCGCACGAGAACACGGCCGTTCTTGCCCTCTCTAGCTCACTCGACCCGAGCGCCGACTCCACTCGCGCCGACTCCACTCGCGCCGACTCGTTGAGCGACGCCCCGAGTAGCCAGCATCGTTGAGGGCTGTCCCCTCGACGGCCTCCCGTTCGTTGAGAAGAAAACACAACCAAGGAGGCAAAGATGGGTCGCGTCATCGTCATTGAGTTCGTGTCCATAGACGGGGTCATGCAGGATCCAGACGGCAGAGGGGGTTTCGACCGCGGAGGATGGGCCTTCCGTTACGGGCCAGAGGCGGTCGCCGGCGACAAGTTCAGGCTCGGCGAGCTGCTCGACACCGGCGCGCTGCTCCTCGGCCGCCAGACCTGGCAGCTCTTCGCCCAGATCTGGCCGTCCCGCGACGACGCATTCTCGATCAAGATGAACACCATTCCCAAGCTCGTCGCATCGCGAACACTAACGCGCGTCGACGAATGGCAGAACTCAAACCTGCTCCAGCGCGACCTCCTCGCGGACGTAGCCGCGCGGAAGGCGACCCAAGATCTCATCGTCGTCGGCAGTGCTAGCGTCGTCAAGACCTTAATCGCGCACGACCTCGTCGACGAGTTCCGGCTGCTGGTCTTCCCGCTAGTCATCGGAACCGGCACACGGTTGTTCGAGGACGGCACGCCGGTCGAACTGCAGCTCATCTCAACCGAGCAGTCTGGAGCAGCCGCACTGCTCATCTATCAGCGAGCGAGCGCCGCGTAGACCACGCGCCGAGACCACGCCATGGGTGTCCGCGCCGGCCACAGCAGATCGCTACCCGCAGCCGCCAGTGCCGGCGCGCAGCCCACCCCGTCGCGGTCGCGAGTCGCAGCGGCCACCGCGAGCGACACCGAGACACCACCGGACAACATAGTCGCCGCCACCAAACGACCACGCCCGCGATTGTGCGAAACCGAGCGTCCTGCTTTCCATCTCCCACGAGACTCGACAGGCACGGAATAAACGACCGGCCTCGCGCGGACAGCAGGACGCTCGCTTTGATCACCCGGTTCCCCCGCGGCATGAGGCTACGCCATGTCTTGCTCGGTGTCCGTTGCGAGCGAATACAGCATCCAGTTTCCTGGGACCCCGGCCAACTCGTGCTCACCGCCTGCTTCGAAGGTCCAGCCAGAACCCATGACCAGGTCTCGGATGGTTCCGGACGTGAGCACCTTCCCCGGCTCCGCGCGCGCGGCGATGCGCGCGGCGACGTGCACGGCGATGCCGCCGACGTCTCCTTGTCCGCGCTGCTCGCACTGCCCGGCGTGGACGCCCGTTCTTACGTCGAGACCCAGCCGCTTTGATTTTCGCAGGAGGCGAACGCTGCACTCGAGCGCCGCGTCGGGCGACGCAAACGTCGCGAGCGCGCCGTCGCCCGTGGATTTGATCCAGCTTCCTCCGGCGGTTTCGACGGCCTCATGCGCGGCTTCGTCCCCACGCGCTGAGTAGCTCGGTCCAGCGCTCGTCGCCGAGTTGAGCAGCGAGCCTCGTCGATCCCACTATGTCTGTGAATAAAACAGCCACAAAGACTCGTGACCGTCGGCCGCCCGACCGGTGTCCCACCAGGAAGGTCGCGACCTCGTCACGGATTAGCTCGGGATCTTGTGAGAACGTGAATGTGTCAGTGCCGCGAAGCTCGTAGAAGGTCGCGCCTGGAATCTTGGCTGCGACTTCGCGACCGTCTGCGACTGGTGTCAACGCATCGTCGCGTCGATGCATCACGAGCGTAGGCACGGACACCCGGGCCAACTCGTCTGAGACGTCGATGCTTGATGCCAACTCCATCATCTTAAGTGCCTGACCCGGGCTCGCGCAGCCTCTTTCGTAGCGACCAGCCCAGGCCTGGAAACGTGCGTCCCCGAGCCTGCTCGGCGCCCACATCTGAACCATCCGCCCTTCACCCCAGGCGCTTTCGATGAGCCGGCGAAAGGCTACAAGCCGGGCCGGCTCAAGCATGTGGATCGCCGACGCTGAGGTCCCGAATAGGATCAGTCGTTCCACCCGCTCCGGATGAAGCACGGCGAACGCAACCGCCACACGCGCGGCGTCGGATGTCCCCGAAAGCGACGCAGCCGTCAGTCCTTCGGCATCAAGCACCGCCATGACGTCGTCGATGTGAGTCTGCACTGACGCCTCGGTCGGGAGCGGATCCGACAGACCCGTCCCGCGACGGTCGACGGTCACGACGCGCGCGATATCACCGAGCCCGCCGTACAAGCGCCGGAACCCCGGCTCCTCCCACAGCAGCTCCTGATGAGACGCCGACCCTCCGATGTAGACGAACGCTGGTCCGTGCGCGCCCGCGACCCGGTATGCAACCCTCCCGCCGCCTTGCACAGCCGCATAGCGCACCGGTCCTGGTTCAGCCATCCGAGGATCGTGTCAGCAGCGGAGCTGCAGATCAATCGACCAACGGTGGCGCTTACGGCACCGCGGCAATCCCGGGAGCTGACGCTCAACGGCCTCTGCGTTCGATCCGGAGCGCCGCGTAGGCCGCGGGGAAGCGAAGCTCGCTTCGATGAAGCTGCAATCGCCCTCGCCGGCCACCGCCGCTCGCCCGCGACCATGCCCGGCTACCACCGAGGCCGTCCACCTCGTAACAAGGGCGAGCAGTACCCGGCTGATCCGCCGACGGTCGATGAGATCGTCGCTGTGATGAGC
>JAXDGI010000153.1:0-34000 GCA_034665145.1 Solirubrobacteraceae bacterium | reverse complement strand
GAGCTGGCACGCTGAGCGCCGAGCGCCCGGTCGAGCTGGCGCGCTAAGCGCCGAGCCGAGCGCCCGGTCGAGTTGGCGCGCTGAGCGCCGAGCTTGGCCCGCTCCTGTACGAAAACCGGGTGCCGGACCGCACTGGTCCGGCACCCGGAGATCATCCGTCAACGCAGGGCACCGGTGATCACTCACCGGTGCGGCTGGGTCAACCCTGGATGCCGAATCCGGCGGTCACAGGAATTCCCAGCGCCGTGGCGCCGGCGCTGAGCCCAGCCTGAGCGGCCGTGACGCCGGCCTGCCAGCCGCCGGTGGCGGCCTGTGCGCCTGCCTGCCAACCGCCGAGCGCGGCCTGCGCGCCCGCCTGCCAACCGCCGAGGGCGGCCTGCAGACCCGTGTTGTACCCATTCACTCCGGCTTGGAGGCCGGTGTTGATCGATGTCTGGACGGTGCTGGGCACGGTCGCGACGATCGGGGTCGGAGCGGGTGTGGCAACCGTCGCTGCGTTGGCGGCGGCGACGGGAACGACGGCGCCCATCACGCCGAGGGTCAGAGCCATCGTTGACAGCTTGGCTTTAATTGACATTGCTTCATCTCCTTGCTTAATTGGTCCCGTTCTCAGCTTGCGCCAGCCGGGCCTCGGACAGCCTGACCGGGGGAACGGTCTGTGCCTGACCGCCCGTCAGGGCCATCGCCCGGCGCCGACGACACCCGGCGGCGCGGCACGCACAGGAGCAGCAGCATCCGCGCAGGGCCAAGATCGCCAAGCAGCGCGCGGGCGAGCCGGATGCGGGGATGTTTAGGTGCAGCCGCGCGTTGAGCTGCGAACCGCTGGCGCTCGAGCTCGTCGGCGATGGCGGCTGTGCGCGGCCCGATCCGCGCCGCCAGCACCGCCCGCGCCTGAGCCAGGGTTGTTGATGCCCCGGGTGGGGCGCCCGCCAGCCGCGCGACTCGCCACAGTGAGTCGCCGGACGCCGTCACGCCGCGGCGACGCCGCCGTCCCACCGCCGCTCCGGCCGCCAGCATCGCCATGAGCCCAGCCGCCAGGTATTCCTGCTCCGGAACGTGAGTAGGCGGCTGCGCCGATCGGTGCGGATCGATGCCCCCGGTGATCACTGCCGGGTCAGCGGCGGGTGTCGGGTTGAACGGCACCCACCCATAGCCCTGGAAGTAGACCTCGATCCACTCGTGAGCATCCACATCGCGCACGAGGTACCGATTCAGACCAACCCGCCGTCCCGTGGCAAACCCGGTCACCACCCGCGCGGGGACCCCGGCCAGACGGAGCAGGAGCGCCGCCGCTCCGGCGAAGTGCTGACAGTAGCCCGCATGCGTGTCAAGCAGGAAGTCGACGAGTGGCTGCGGTCCCGGCGCGGGAACGTTGGTGGTGTAGCGAAAGTGGCCGCCAAGCAGGTATCGCTCCACCCGCATCACGATTTTCCACTCGGTGCGGGCGCCGCGAGCCAGCCGTCGCGCCAGCGCTACGACCCGCGGGTCAATCGCCGCCGGGCCCGTCGGGTGCAGAATCAGCCGTCGCGCGAGCGCCACCATATGCGGGTCCAACGCGGCCGGGTGCGCCGGGTGCAGGACCGCCATAAGCGGCGCGAGGAGCCAGGACAGGGCTTGGCTTTCTGTGCCGCGCTCACGGGGCGGGACCAGGCGCGTGTAGGTCCGTGCTCCGGCGCTGAGCGGCGCTGCGTCACCGGACAATTGCCGCGCCGTGACGCGCACCACCGACGCCGCGACCCGATAACTGTCCCCGGTCAGGGGCATGGGCTCAATGAGCCTGCCCTCGCCATCGGCCGACGCGACCGTGCCCGCAGCGCTCACGCGGTCAATCCGGCCCGGTGCGACCACGAGATTCTCACGCAGGCCGACAACGCGTACCCGAACGCCCTCCGGCCGGGCGGCGGGCTCCGGCAGGCGAGGGTGGGTGTTGCCGTCAAGGATCCAGCTCCCGTTCGCGTAGTCGAGCGTCGCCATCCGCCAGAGCCCCGGCGCAGGAGCCGTCACGGTGAGCATCGTCGCCGCCTTGCCCGGTTGCGGCAGCGGACCGTACGTTGGGTCGAGAGCCAGCGTCCTGAGCAGGGGATCGCCAACCTGGTGCCCGGCCAGGCCGAACCAGTGGGTGTGCGGGCCGGCCGCAGTGGCCAGCAGCACCGCCGGTACCGAGACCAGAGCGGCGAGCGCCGGCGCCGCACGTCCACCGCAAAACCACAGGACTCCGGCGACCAGCACGACCGCCCCTGGCCACGCCGAGTGGGCCGCCGACCTCACCGACAGGACACCGAGCCACGGCGCGGCCAGGAGCCCAAACCCGGCGAGTCGACGGAGGGCGTCGCCGCGGAGGCGGAGCGGGTTGCCGCTGAGTTGGTCGCGCGGGCGGACGGGCGGTGTCCCAAGCGCCGTACCGGCCGTCCACAGGGCCCCGGCCATGAGCACAAGCACCGCCAGCGAGGCAGGTGTGAGGGTCCACCGGCCGGCCGCAGCGATCGGTGTCCACGCGCCGATTCTCACCTGGTCAACCAGGCGCGGCCAGGCGCCCGGGGAGAGACCGCCGACTGGCGTTCCCGCGGCGAGCAGCGTGGCCGGCACCGCAACGAGCATCGCTGCGGCGGCGGCCCGGCGCCAGGCAAATGCGGCCGCCAGCAGGGCCGGGACGGCGGCGGCGACAACGGCCGGGGTGATGCGCCCGGTGGGCACGGCGAGCACTGAGGCGAGCCCGTAGGTCGTGACCGCAACCACGGCAGCAACCGCCGCCAGGCTCCGGAGCCTCGCACCCCCAGTGCCCTCGGTGACGCCCGAAGCAGCGCGCACCCGGGGGCTCCACACTAGTCGCGACCGAGGATCCCCGTCGGCAGCTCGAGCGCTGGCGCGGGGACGGACGGGGCGGAGGCCGCGGACACCCGAAGCGCCGCTGTGCCCATTCCCACGGGTCGCGTCAGTCGTGACGGAGAAGGGTCCAGCTTGGCCAGGCGACGATGCACCGTTCGCCACGCATGACCTGAGTCGAACACGCTTGTCGCGCTGGGATCGCCGGGGAGCAGGACTCGGCAGCCGCCATTGCGGGCGAGGGTGAGAACCGAGCCGGCAGCAGTACGCGCCGCCCAGTGAAGCGCCGCGCGGCTCCCTGCCCCGACCGTGTCGACCACGACCAGCGGCAGCCCCTCCGCCAGGGGTGCCACCTGACGGACGTGGAGGCCGGCGCCGCGCGCAAGCGAGGGCCAATGGACGCGCGTGAACGGTGAGCCCGGAACGTAGGGGCGGACACCGTGGGGCTCGAGATCTTCACTGAGCCCGGGCGCAACCGCCCGGATGGCTGGGGAGGCGACGGGCACCGGCAGAATCAGCAGCGGCTCCGCGCGCCCGGCGGCTGATTCTCGCTGGAACAGTCCGCTGACGTCGCGCAACCGCACCCGGCTGGGCTGCAGCCAATAGGCGCCGGGCTGGCCCACGTGAAGCTCAAGCCAGGCGCCGCCATCGTCGACCTTCACCCACCCGCCGCGATGGTCCTCGACCTCGACTGTCACCGGTAGCCACGTCGCCCCCTGGACGGTGAAATGCACACGAAGCGGAGCGTCTTCCTGGACCTCGAAGACACTGATCGTGCGCTCGACGCCGAGGCGGCGCGTGGAGAGCACCAGCCCCGACCATCCAGCGGCCATGAGAAGTATGAGCCCGGTGGCCAAAGCCAGCAGCGCCGTCGACTCGACACCGGCCGCCAGCGCACACACCCCCACAGCGGCCGTCAACACAGCAAGCGGCCGTTTCACTGAGCCGTGACCTGGGCCAGGGCATCGGCAACGACATCCTCGGCGCCGTCACTCGGTGCGCTGCCCGAGAGCCGGAGACGGTGGCGCAGGACAACAGGGGCCATCGCCTGGACATCGTCGGGCACGACGAAATCACGTCCGTCGATCGCGGCATGGGCGCGGGCGGCGGCGATGAGCAGCAGTCCCGCGCGAGGGCTCGCACCGACCTCGACCCACGCATGCGTGCGGGTGGCGACCAGCAACGCGACCACGTAGCGGACAAGCGCGCGCGATGTGTGCACCGAGTCCACGGCCTGTTGAGCGCGCCGGAGCTCACCCGGTGTGCTCACGGACGCAACCTGGGGCACACCGTCGCTCAGCAGCGCCAGTTCCTGCTCGCCAGTCGGGTAGCCGATCGACACCCGAGCGAGAAAGCGGTCGAGCTGCGCGGCAGGGAGCGCGTACGTGCCGTCGTACGCGGCCGACGGATTCTGGGTGCCGATGACAATGAACGGGACGGGGAGCGGGTGGCTCATCCCGTCCACGGTGACCTGGCGCTCCTCCATGGCTTCGAGCAGGCCGGATTGCGTTCGCGGCGTGGCACGGTTCAACTCGTCGACGAGCACCACGTGAGCGAACACCGGCCCGGGTCTGAACTCGAACGCGCCCGCCTCGGGCCTCCAGATGCTGGCGCCCACGATGTCGGAGGGCAGCAGATCCACAGTGGCCTGCACCCGCGAGACTCGGGTGCCCAGGCTGCTGGCCAGCGTCCGGGCGAGCTGGGTCTTCCCCACCCCCGGGTGGTCCTCGACGAGCAGGTGCCCGTCGGCCAGCAGCGCGGCGAGCACGACATCGAGCACACCGGCCGGGAGATGAACACCCCGGCGCACGTTGTCGCGTAGTCGCTGTGCGAGCGCGGCCACCTCGGCGATTCCGAGGGCCGATTCCGGTGACGCCGGCACCGATGCCAATTCTCGGTCGCGCGGCGGCATCCCGCGCACCTGTGCGTGGAGGTCGACAGCCCGGAGCACGGGCGTGCCGCTGGTCGCATCTGATCTGTGGAGTCGCTCCATGGCAGGGTGCGTTCGCGCGCGCCGCACGAGCGGCCGGACGGATTGTCGGCGGCCAGAGCCCCGGGGTCATCGGCCGGCGGGCGACTCTTGCCCTCATCCCCGCGGTGTAGCTGAGGCCGGGCCGGCGCCGCCGCTGATACACCGTCCGGCGTAGGACGAGCGGCGGGTACGCCCCCCGTGCGCCTCGGGAAGCCGCCATCGAACCGATGACAGACGGGGGCCGGACTGCCACGCTCGCCCAACATGTCCACTTCGCCGCCATCGCCTCCCGTCCGAGCACCACGCCGCGCGAGGCGGCGCGCGGCCGCGCGGATGCCCGCGGCGGTGGCTCTCACTCTCGCCATGTGCCTGGCGGGGTGCGGTGGCCAGTCGGCGAGCCTGACGTCCAGTCACACCTCGAGCGCCCAAACCACCGCGCAGTCCAGCCCCTCGGGAACGACCACGGCGACGGCGAGTCCGTCCACGAGCTCAAGCGCGACCACGACGGCGGCCACAAGCACGAGCGCCGCGGCCCCGCCGACGAAGGTGAACGCGACCTGCAAACCACCGGCACAACATCCTGACCCCGTCATTCTCGTACCAGGAACGTACGGGGCCACCTCCTGGCAGCTCATCGCGCCACAACTCGCGCAGCTTGGCTACTGCGTTCACACGTTTACCTATGGCAACGCCGAGACGGGGGACATTCCGACCTCCGCCGGGCAGCTCTCGCGCTTCGTCGATCAGGTGCTGACGCGCAGCGGGGCAAAGCGAGTTGCGCTCGTGGGGCACTCCGAGGGCGGGATGATGCCCCGCTACTACATCAAGTTCCTGGGAGGCGCGACAAAGGTGGCCAAGCTGGTGGCGCTGGCGCCCTCAAACCACGGGACACTCAACCCGGCCACGTTCGGCGGGGCGCTCACGGGGTGCGTGGCGTGCCAGCAACAGCAGACCGGGTCATCTTTTCTGACCAAGCTCAACGCGGGCAGCGAGACCCCGCCGCCGGTCGACTACACGGTGATCGAAACCGTGTACGACGAAGTGGTCATCCCGTACACGTCTGCGTTCCTCACCGGCCCGGCCGCCCGCGTGACCAACATCACCCTGCAGCGTCAGTGTCCCACTGACTTTGTCGGGCATCTGGGGATCACGACCAATGCGGTGGCCATCCAGTGGGTCGAGAACGCCCTGGCCAGCACGGGTCCGGCGAACCCGAACTTTGCGCCGTCATGCTGACGGCACGGCGTAACGCAACCGCCTAATACTGAGCGGATGCTTGGCCCGGTCGCCGGCTGTGCGGTTGCCTGAGCAGCGTCAGGGCGGCGCGCTCAGCACGCTGGGCGGCAACCATCTGGGCCAGCCGGGCGCGGATTTGATTCTGGACTCGTAGGTCGTGGTACATACGGCACTGGCTGGTCACGGCAGTGTCGACATGCTGATGGTCAATGTGAGTTGTCATGACTGGAGACTACGTCTGACTCCCCGAGCTACCAGCTGTTCGCTTGTCCAGGGTTGACGTGCTCCTCTGGGTCGGCTGCGAAATGGCAGTGTGCGGCGGGCCCACTGGCCCGCCGCGCTCCGCCTCCAGCCGATCTGCGAGGCGCCGGCCGTCACCTCGACACCGCGCGGGCTGAGTTGGTAACGATCGCTCACCACCGTGTCACGCGGGTAGCGCTGGCGGGCTGAACCCGGGCACGGTTCCAGCTGTACCGCTTTGTGAGGCGCGGACGACAACGGCGAGAGCTACGGGGAACACCAAAAGGCGCGGGGCGGCGCCAAGGTCCAGCCCCTGCCGCTCTGGTGGACAGTCACGCGGCGCGAGGTCAGGGCCATCCTAAATAAGGCACCTCAAACGCCCCGCACGCGCGTCGGCAGAGCGGCCCTGGCAACGTCCCCTGACTAGGAAAAGGATCAACGAACTTATGTCGATCTGGGAGCTGGAAGAACAACCGCAGATAACGTCGGACGAACTGGCCGGCCGCGTCGTTCTCGTGACGGGCGGCACACGTGGGATCGGTTCGGCCATCTCCCGCCGGCTCGCCCTCCGCGGTGCCACCGTGGCGGCGGCATACGGGAGCAACCGAGAGCGGGCTGAGGAGCTGCAGGCGGCGTTCGCACGCGCCGGCAAGACGATCTCGATCCACCATGGCGACGTCAGCACGGCCGATGACTGCCGGCATCTCGTGGCCGAGGTCATCGATCAGCACGGACGTATCGATGTGCTGGTCAACAACGCCGGAATCACCGTCGATCGGCTCGTGGCCAAGATGACTGAGGACGACTGGCGCAAAGTCATCGACACGAACCTCTCGGGCCCATTCTTCATGTGCCAGGCCGCGCTGGAGTCTATGGTCGAGCGGGGATCGGGGAGGATCGTCAACGTCTCGTCGATCATCGGACAGACCGGCAACGTCGGCCAAGCCAACTACGCCGCCTCCAAGGCGGGCCTCGTCGGACTCACGATGTCTCTGGCTCGAGAGGCAGCCTTCGGGCTCAAGAAGGCCGGAAAGCTGAACGGCGGTCCGAGCATCACCGTCAACGCCGTCGCCCCCGGCTTCATCGAGACGGAGATGCTGGCCACGGTGCCGGAGAAGGTGCTCGACGGCATCCGCGCTCAGGTTCCGCTCGAGCGCCTGGGCAAGCCCGAAGAGGTCGCGCGAGTCGTGGAATTCCTGTCAAGCGACGCAGCCTCATATGTCAACGGACAGGTGTGGGCCGTCAACGGTGGCATGTACATGTAACCGGGCGGTCGGTGGCGGCGACACTCGCAGGAGTTCGCGCTGATGGCGCAGCAGATGCCATCGGCGCGAGCCGACGTGGCCAGGAGCCGCCGCCGAGCCGTCCGCCTCATCGCCGGACGGCTCGCCGCTCAGCGAGAGCAATTGGCTCGCCGCGTGGTCGATCGTTCCCGCCAGGAGATCGCCGACTACCGGGCGCCGTCTGACCCTCAGCTTCTCGACGACCTCTTCAGCGCGGCGCTGGAGCACATCGACGCGCTCGTACTCTGCCTGCAGAGCGACGAGCCCGTGGCTGATGAATACCTCGGACGCGTTCGGGAGGTCGCCGCGCGCCGGGTCCATCAGGGTGTCCCCCTGGAAGGTTTCCTCTCCGCCACACGCCTGTGGACCTTCGTCTGTTGGTACGCCGCGCTCGGCGTGACGCGGATCGACTTCCCGGGCGAACGGGAGGCGGCGCTCGACATCGCGACCACGGTGATGACGCTCGGAGATCGCATCATGACGGTGGCCACCCACGCCTATTTGGACGAGGTCACCGACCGCGGCCTGCTCCGGCGCGACCTCCTGGACGCGCTTCTCACCGCAAACGGAGACGGCAACTACAGCTTGCGGATAGCGAGACGGCTGCACCTGAAGCTTGAGGAGAACTACGTCGTGGTGGTCGTCCGCGGCGAGGGCATCGAGGTCGAGCAGGCCCGCGAGCAGCCACCGGACGCAGCGAGCCGGCTTGACCGCCTCGTCGCGCAGACGCGCAGGGAGGTGCGTCCGTCAGCGGGCTCGCTGCTCACCGGGATGCGAAACGGAGACCTCGTCGTTCTCTATCCGGCGGCCAGTCCCGCTGACCTCGACGCGGTCAGAAACGACTGTGAGCGGCTGGCCGGCGCAATTGCCAGCGGGGTCAGCATCGGCATCAGCGGCTGGCAGCAGGGACGAGGGACCCTGGGCGTGGCCTACGCCGAGGCCAAGGAGGCGGCGGCGATCGCCGAGCGGCTGGGAATCAGCCGGCGCGCCGTGGGGCTGGACGAGGTGCTCATCGACCAGATGGTGGCCTCGAGCGCCTCGGCTGCGCGAATCCTCGAGAATGTCCTGGCTCCGCTTCTGGCCTACGACGCCGCCCGGCAGGCCGCCCTGGTACCGACGCTGCGGGCCTACCTGGCGGCCCGGTTCAACCTCACGAAGGCGGCGGAGATGCTGTACGTGAATCCCAACACGGTGGTGTACAGACTCCAGCGGATCAAGGCACTGACCGGACGAGACACCCATGATCTCGACGATCTCGTCGTCCTCTACCTGGCCCTGAAGCTCGACGCGTCGCGCTAGTGCCCCGAGCGGCCTCGCCTCAGCCGGCGAGGACCTCGCGGTAGAGCTCGGCGAACCTGCGCGCCGCGGCGCGATCGAACTGCGCGTGGCGGTAGCGCATCGTCACGTAGAGCCGGTCGCGGAGGGTGACGGCACCCACCCCGACCCCAAGCGGCATCTGGCTTGGCGGTGAGAACCACACTGCCATCTCCGAGGCGTCGAACAGAGGCGGCAGCGGGTCGAGAGTACCCAGGTTAGACAGCGAGGCGGTGTCGACAACCGTGCTGGCCGTGAACGTCTTCATGTTCTGCAGCCAGCGCTTGGCGGCGATCATGAGCCGGCTAGGCATCAGCAACAGGTCGACCGCCATGCCCCCCAGGCGGTCACGTTTGATCACTCGCGTGCTTTGCGCAACTCGCCTGACGACGGAGTCAAGGTCCTCACCGCGACGGGGCCGCACCCACACGGTCACCCAGGAGGCGAAGTTGGAGAAGATCTCGCGCTGCCACTCCGCCGGTCTGAGGTTGACCGGCATCGAGAGCGCGATCGGGCGCGCGCTGCGGCCGTGCTCGGCGTTCCACCGGCCGATGGCGATGGCCAGCCCAGCCAGCAGCACGTCGTTGACCGTCGTGGATTTCGGATGCCGGGCGAACAGGCTCCGGCTTTGGTCCGCGCTGAGCGCGAAGGACTCGAAGCCATAGGCGCGCCGGTTGTCGCCACCGTCGCGGGCCACCCGGGCGGGTTGCACGATGGGGCGCCAGGAAGCGCTCAGCATGGCGCGCCGGCGCGCGGTGCGCTCCCGGGCCGAGCGGGCGGCGGCGAGCCCGCGCACGTCGTGCACGGCGAGCGGGTCAAGCGGCGGGATGGGGTCGTCCTCACCGGCGTAGGCCCGGGCGATCGACAGCAGGAGTCGCGCGGCACTGATCCCGTCGCCGGCAGCGTGGTGCAGATTGAGCATCACGGAGTCGCCGTCCGCGCGGCGGGCGAGCAGGATCATGAACGGGGGGGCGGCGGCGAGCGATGGGCTCGTGCAGAACAGGCGCTCACGCTCCTGGTCGAGCGCCGCCTCGTCATCGCACACGACGAGCCTCAGAGGGACCTCGTCGAGGCGGTCGGCGATCTCCCAGTCGTAGCCGCGATCCTGAAAGCGCCAGGGGGCAAGCCGAGAGCGTGCCAGCGGATGCGTGTCAGCGGCCGTGACGATCGCGGACGATAGGCGCTCGGCATCGAGGTGCATCCCGAGGCGGAGTTCATAGTGGACCGTCCATGGCTCCCTGTCCCGGTCGAGGTTCAGATAGAGCTCGTCCAGAAGGCTCAGCGGAATCGAGGCCATCAGCCGCTCGATCGGGCGGCGAGCCATTCGCCGAGCTGAGGCCAGACCCGCTGGCGTGCGCCTGAGCCCGCCATCAGCCCGATGTGACCGCCCGACAACGGAAGATCCGTCACGTCGGCGCTGAGGACCTGATCGAACACCGGCATCGTGTTAGCCCGGGGCACGATGTGATCAGCGTCGGCGGTGACGATCAACAGCGACTGGGTGATCCGGCGCAGGTCGGCTCGCCGGCCGCGCAGCCGCACCCCGCCGTTGACCAGCCGCCGCTCTTTGTAGATCCAGGTAACCCATTCGCGAAACGCGCGGGCGGGGAAGGGCGGGTTGTCACTGATCCACTTCTGCATCGATTGAAAGGCAGCCCGATCGGCGCGGCCGTCATACACGTTCTGAGCAAGCCGCCGATATGTGGTCCAGAAATTCGTGACGGGCTTCATCAGCTTGTTCGCGATGTCGATGCCCGCCCCGGGAACGACATCCCATTTGTCGGTGACCAGGTCGACGTCGAATGAATCGCGCCCGACCCACGTCCGGTACAGGGAGTCCTCGGGATCGATCGGTGTCGTGAGGAGAATCAGGTTTCTGGCCGGACTCCGTGAGCCCTCCAGGGCCGCGTGGAGCGCGCACAACGTTCCCCCGATGCACCATCCCAGCAGGGACACGCTATGGGCGCCGGAAGAACGAAGGACCTCGCGTATTCCCCACGGTAGGGCGTCGCAGACGTAGTAATCGAGCCCAGTCTCCGCATCCTCGGCGCCGGGCACCCCCCAGTCCAGCAGATACACGTCGAAGCCCTGCTGCAGGAGAAATTCGACGAACGAGCTCCCGGGCCGCAGGTCGAAGATGTCCGGGCGATTGATGAGGGCGAAGACGAGCAGCACGGGCACCGGATGGCGACGCTCGGTTGACCGGTAGCGGTACAGGCTCGTCTTGCGGTGAGACCAGACCAGGTCTCGCGGGGTGGTGCCGATGCGGGCGTCCGGCGCGGTCAGGACGATGTTGGCGGTCTCGATCCCAGCAGCGAGAAGTCCGCGAAGGCCAGGCCCCTGAGTCATCTGCGCTCAGACGAGGCTTCCTGGCGCTCAACCGCCTGCAGCAGCAGCTCCAGCTTGTCCTCGTTGCGCAACAGCTGGCGGGCAAGACGATCGATGTCACCGCGTCCGGCCAGGCGGAGGTTGCGGAGGATCAGATCGTAGGCGTCGGCCGTGAGCTTCGACACGGCCACGACGTTCTCGGTCATGCGCACGAGCAGCTCGGAGAAGCCCTCGCCCGCGACAAGCTGCTCCATCGCCGCGGCGGCTTGACCCTCCATGGCATCAACCATCTTGCGCACGTTGTCGGGCATGGGCAGCGACGAGGCCTGGGTCGTGCTGGCCATTAGGCGACGGCCGCCTCATCGGAGCCCAGCAGATCGTGGCGGTGGGCCATCAGGACGTCACGCAGCGTCCGCGGGGGCCGACCGGTCAGTGTCTGGAAGGCGGGATCGACGATGTCGAAGTAGCCCTCGCGGGTGGCGATTCCGAGGTCGACGATCGCTCGTGCCACCGGCTTCGGCGTGCCCAGGCGTAACAGCCCCCACATCAGCCTGCGGTCGCCGCTCGGCATCACCCTGACCGGTCGTCCGGTCACGTCGGTCAACAGGCGCGCGATGTCCGCCTGCGTAAGCGCCTCCGGGCCGGTGATCTCGTAGGTCTTGCCTTCGTGGCCGGCGGTCGTCAGCACGGCCACGGCGGCGGCTGCGCAGTCGCTGCGCGACAGGGGCGCCACGCGCCCGTCGCCGGCGTTGGTGACCAGCCTCCCATAGGTCGCCGCAACGGTGCCAAGGGGCACCTGAAGCTCGGCGTAGGCCGCATTGCGCAGGACTGTCCAGGCGAGGCCGCAGCTGTGCAACAACTCCTCGCTCTGGCGATGCTCGTCGACGACGGCGCCCGAGGGATGCCCCGCCACCGGGTTTGTGAGCGACGTATACGCGACATGCTGGATTCCCGCTCGCGCGGCGGCGTCGAGTGCCGCCCGTGTCTGCTCGACACGGTGCCCCACCGCCATCGTGCTGATGAGCAGCAGGCGGTCGCCGCCGGCGAAAGCCTCGGGGAGAGACGCGGGATCATCCAAGTCGCCATGGCGCACGTCGGCGCCCAGCCGGGCGAGCTCAGACAGCGCTCCCGGGGTGCGGCTGACGAGAATGACGTCTGCCGGGGCCATCTGGCCCAGCAGCTGCTCGGCCACGAGGCGGCCGAGCTGACCGGACGCTCCGCTGACGACCACCTTCATGTCGATCGCCGGTGACGGGGCCCGGGATGAGCGGGCGCGGAGGCTGTGACTCGCATGATCGTCTCCTCAGACTTGTCGGGTGATCCCCGCGTTGTGCGCGAGGACGATGACCTCGGCACGGGAGTGGGCATCGAATTTGCGCAGGATGTTGGAGACGTGGAACTTGACTGTCCGTACGGTGATGAACAGCCGCTCCGCGATCTCCCGGTTGCGTAGACCCGCAACCATCAGCTCGAGCACCTCCCGCTCTCGGGGCCGGAGCTTGGCGATGTGTTCGTCGGCCGGCGTCTCCGGCACGAGCGAGAGGGCACGCAGCGACAGGGTGCAGGTGACTGCCGTTCCCCAGCCGGGCGCGGTGTCGAGCTCAACGGTTCCGCCCAGGCCGGCGACCCGCCGGGCGAGGTGGGCCTGCTCAGCGTGAGCCTCCTTCTGGGGGTGTTTGAAACCATCCCCATTGTCGGCGAGAGTGACGCGGAGCTGATCGTCGGCAAGCCGCCAGTGAACCCGCAGCTTGTCCGCGCCCGGGTGCCGCGCGGCGTTGAGTGCCGCCTCGCAGGAGATAGCCCGGGCCGCCCGGGCGAGAGCGCGAGGGAGCATTCCCTCCGCGGGACCCTCGAAGCCACTGACCAAGCGCAGGCCGGCGGTGCGCACGATGTCGCGAAGTTCCTTTTCGGTCGCTGCGAAGGCTTCAACGCCGGGCACATAGAGCGAAGCGTCCTGGCGCTGGGTGGCTGCCTTGACCTCCAGCAGGGCCTGTGAGGCCAGGTCAATCGCCACGGTCACCGCGGGCGGCGTTGACCCGCGTCCACCGTAGGAGGCATCCCGCAGCGTCTTCAGCAACGCGGCCAGCGTGGCGGCATGGCCGCTGGCCAGCTCCCAGCGGATGCGGTCACGCTCTTGACTGATGGCGTGGGAGAAGGCCAATGTCCCGGGTGACGGCGCCTGGCCGACCCCGCGCTGGCGTGCCGCGGCGAGCATGGTCACCGTCCTCGCCGCGCTCTCCTGCTCGGGTCCGAGCTCAAGCCTCTGCTCAGCCGCCACGATGAGCATCACACCGACGCCTGCGGACCCGGCGCTCCAGCCGGCGGCGCGCAGGCCTGCGATCGCATTCGGCACCGGCACTCGGCGGACGCCCTCGTCATACGTCTGTGCGGCCGCAATCTTCGACCAGTCGATGGCCCCCAGGCGCTCTTTGAGCTCGGGTGGGGCGGCGATGCGAACGGGGAGCCCGTCGGCACTGGGGGCGACGATCACCAATGCGTGATGTGGCAGGATTGGCGCCAAGGCTGCGCGGGCGCGCTCTGCCATCTCCTCGGTGCTCGAGCACACAAGGTCGGCGAGGGCCGGCAGCGGCGCCGGATCGCGATCGAATGGCCACGTCTCAGGGGAGATGGCGGCAGTGTTGAGCGCTGAGCGGGGTGGGTCCTCGGCAGCGATTGATGCGGGAAAGCTCATGACGGCGATGGTGGCGGACCCACGGAGGTTTGTCGTCGGCCGCACGGAGGCTTCGCCCATACGATGAATGGCGTCCCGAGCTCATCGCCTGTGCCCCCATCGTGGTAGATGAAACCCGGTCGGGCCGCCGCGGCCGGACCTTCTGGACAGGGACGACCCGCCCACTCGGCCACGCCGAGGTTGCCGATGACCGGGGATCATCCCATCAAGCGGCGCGCCCGGAGGGATTCGGGCTCCCTTCCCACGTCACCCCCACCCCATCGTCGATGCCAATAGCCCATAACGGAGCGGTCCAGATCTACTGGGAGAGCACCGGAACCGGAGCGCCGGTTCTGCTGATCGCCGGCCAGGCGATGACCCACAGCGCGTGGTGGCGCACCGTGCCCGCGCTCGCGCAGTCCTTCCGGGTGCTGACGTTCGACAATCGCGATGTCGGGAGCAGCACGCTTTGGCCCTTGCCATACGTCGTGCCCCAGATGGCCGCCGACGCCATTGCCGTCCTCGACGCCGCCGGCATCGACAGAGCCCACATCTACGGCATCTCCCTTGGCGGCATGGTCGCCCAGGAGGTCGCTCTACGCCACCCGGACCGTGTCGATGCCCTCGTGCTGGGCGCCACGACGGCAGGGGGGCCGGGCGTAGCTCTGGCCGACCCGGAGCCGCTGAGCTTCTTCGTCCGGGTCGGGGCGATGGCCCCCGAGGAGGCGGAGTGGGCCGCGGTCCCCTATAGCTACGGCGCTCGAACCCGGCGTCAACACGGCGATCGCATTGCCCAGGACATTGCCAAGCGGGTTCAGCACCAGACCCAGACGCTCACCTACCTGCATCAGGTGGCCGCGGCTGCGACCCACAACACCGCTGGCCGGCTGCGCCAGATCCAGGCGCCCACTCTGATCGTCCACGGCGCCGAAGACAAGATCATGCCGCCCGAGAACGCCTACCAGCTCGCGAGGACGATTCCCGACGCCGAACTCAAGATCTGGCCGGAGGCCGGGCACCTCTATATCACCGACGAGCCGCATGCCGACGCATATGTCCGACGCTTTCTGGAACTCCACACGATCCGCGCGCACAGCCAAGAGGCTGCTTAGCCGGGGCGGGGGTCGCGCGCGCGTGCGCGCGAGGTCATGACCGGCTCGCGTCTGGCCTACCGGGACCACCTGCGCCTGTTAGGTGACCGGCGTGGCCACAAGCCCCCTGGTTTCGACGGGCATGGGAGTCGCGGTTCGTCGGACGAGAGCACCAACGGCGCCGTTCGCGTGCTCATCACGGCGCGCCACGCGCTTGTCCGAGCCGGCTATCGCGCGGTGCTGGAGAGCGACCGCCGGATCGTCGTGGTCGGTGAGGCGGCCGATCACGAACGCGCGGTTGTCCTGGCCCAGGACATCAGGCCCGATGTGGCCCTGATCGATCTCGTCCGATCCGCCCAGGGTGATCCCCACGCGAGCGCGATGATCGTCTCTCAACTGGTACTGGCGGATGCGGCCGTGCTGCTGATCACCTCCGCCGAGCGTGATGACCGCGTGTTGAGCGCGTTGCGAGCGGGGGCGGTTGGATTACTGGCCAACGACGCGGAGGCCACTGACCTGATCCGCGCGGTGCGGCTGCTCGCCGCCGGCAAAGCATTGCTACCCGCCGACACGGTCCGTCGGCTGCTCGGTGAGCTGCCCCCGTCGCGCCAGACTGATGACGAGCTCCCCGAGCGAATGAAGGAGCTCACCGATCGCGAGCGGGAAGTTGTCACGCTTGCCGCGGAGGGCCTGCGCACCCGCGAGATCGCCGACCGGCTCGTCATCAGCGCCGCGACGGCAAAAACGCACATCAGTCGCGCGATGGTCAAGCTCAACGTTCACCATCGTGCCGAGCTTGTCGTCCTCGCCTACGAGGCCGGCCTCGTCGCTCGACCCTCGCCCACCCCCGATCCCCCCGTCGTCCGCACCGCGGACCCCAGCGACCCGCAGTAGCGCATCGCGAAGCCCCGCGTATCCCCTGATCGGTCAGCCGCGCCGACCGTGCCTCACGGCCCGCCCCTCCCCGAGCGTCAGCCGCGGCGGAAACGCAACGTCGCCGCCGTCGCCGCGAATATCAGCAGTCCGACGGACCACGCGATGGCATACAGGGCCGGCCGGGTGGCCGAGCCGTTGCCTTCGGCGAGCACGCGCAGCGCGTCGACGACCTTGGTGACGGGCTGGACGTTGGCGAAGTCGCGCAGCCACGTCGGCATCGTGGCCGGGGAGGCGAAGATCGACGAGGCAAACACGATCGGGAAGGTGAACAGGAACGCACCCATCTGCGCCGTCTCGGTTTGTCGCGCAGTCAGCGCGAGGAGGGCAAAGAGCCACGAACAGGCGTATCCGAACAGGAGCGCGAGCGCGATGCCCTCCGCGACGCGTACCGGACCGCTGTGAAAGCGAAACCCAACGAGAAAGCCGACGGCGATCACCAGCGCCACCGTGTAGGTGAGGCGCAGTAGATCGGCCAGCGTCCGGGAGGCGAGGATCGCCGCTCGGTTGGTGGGCAGTGAGCGTAGGCGATCCGTCATCCCCGAGCTGAGATCCTCAGCCATGCCGACCGCCGTCGAGGAACCACCGAACAGCACGGTCTGGACCACGATCCCGGGAATGAGGTAGTCGACGTAGTGCGCATACCCGGGAACATGAATCGCCCCGCCGAACACGTATCGGAAGAGCAACACGAACACGACGGGCATGACCGCTGAGAAGATGATGATCTGTGGCGTGCGCCACGTGCGCAGGAGGTGCCGGCGCGTGATGAGAAGGGTGTCGCGCGCGAAGCTCGCCATTCCGGCCCGAGGTTCCGCGAAGGCCGGCGGCTCCGTGCTGGGCGTCCGGTTCACCGAGATCGAACTCATCGGGGAACCTCGTTGGACACGGCAGCCGGCTGGCCCACCGGAGCGCCGGACGACGCACCGGGTCCGTTCGGGCTGGTCAGGCTGAGAAACACGTCATCGAGTGACGGGCGTCGCAGTCCCAGATCGTCGACCGTGATTCCGGCCTGCTGGATCAAGCGTGCCGCTGCCAGCAGTGTCTCGATCGGCCGACTGGTCGGCAGGGTGATCCGCTGCCAGCGCATGTCGGCGACCGGCTCCCCGGAGCCCAATCCGGCCAGCAGCCGGCGCAGGCGCTCGACGTCGACCGCGGTACGGGCGCGCAGCTCCAGCACATCGCCGCCAACTCGCTGTTTGAGCTCGGCGGCCGTACCTGTCGCAATCACGCGTCCCCGCTCGATTACGGCGATGCGGTCGGCGAGCCGGTCGGCTTCCTCCAGATATTGCGTGGTGAGCAGCACAGTCGTCCCCTCGCGGACTAGATCATCGACGAACTTCCACAACTCCAGACGCGTGCGGGGGTCAAGGCCGGTGGTGGGCTCGTCCAAGATCAAGACCAGAGGCTTGCCCACCAGGCTTGCGCCAAGATCCAGCCGTCGGCGCATCCCGCCGGAGTAGGTGAACACCCGCCGGTTAGCCGCGGCGGTCAACGTCAAGCGCTCGAGCACCTCGTTCGCCCGCGCTCGCGCCTCGCGGCGCCGAAGGCCGTAGAGCCGGCCCACGAGCTCGAGATTCTCACGCCCGGTCAGGGTCGGGTCGACCGCCGCTGCCTGCCCGGCCAACCCGATCCGGGCGCGCACGCGCTGGGCGTCGCGCACCACGTCGACTCCGGCTATCGATGCCCGGCCCGCGTCCGGTACCAGCAGCGTCGACAAGACGCGGACCAGCGTGGATTTGCCCGCCCCGTTTCGACCCAGGAGCCCGAGCACCGTCCCCCGCTCGACGACCAGATCGACGCCCGCGAGAGCCATGAGCGAGCCAAACGCCTTCGTTACTCCCTCGACCACGATGAGCGGCTCCCCTCGTGACGCGATCCCACCGTCTCGCGCGCGGGGCGACAGAACCGGCCTGTCCTGGGCTGCGGCCACCGCGGTTGGCGCCTGGTGACGGAAGGTCGCCCCGCGAGGCGCGGGCGCGACACCGGAAGCGTGCTTCGTCGTCCCACCGCTCGAAAGCCCTTGCATGCACCGAAGCATCGCGGCCGGGCCCCGCGCCGGACGCCGTTCCACCGGCCAGTCCGGAACCTGTCCCCCGACTGGTTCAGCCGCGCGGAGGCAAGGCGGAGGCCCCGCTCGAATCGTAGACCTGGGAGATCAACAGCCACCTCGATGTCACCGTTCCACACCACGCGCACATCAGCTCGTGCAGAGCTGGGTCATCTGCCTCGAGCTCGAGGGGGTCAAAGAGAATGGGAAGGGTACAGCCCGGGCACACCGCGGCCCGAGTCTCGGGCAGCTCCGATGTGGAGTCGGGGATAGGTTCATGAAACATGTAATCGCGTCCAATCAGTTCATAGCTCATGGGCAGCATGACGGCAGCATCCCGGTGCCGACGCCGTTCCAGCGGCCAGTGCGGACCGTCCCGCGCAGCAGGGCTCATGACACCCTCGGTCGATGGCAGAGAAGCCAGGACGAACCAGGCAGTGCGGTGCGGACCCGCCCGGTCAGGGCGGTGCGGACCCGCCCGGTCAGGCTCCGAGGGTGCCGCCCACGGTTACCCCGAGGTTGGACTCCGCCCTACCAGGCTGATGAGTTCGACTCCGCTCGGCTGGTGTCGTGAGTCGTAAATTCGTGGGCAGCCGAATTTGTGACTCGGGACACACTAGGCCTTGTGGACGCCAACCCCCGTGCTCGTGGCCTCATAACGACTCTTGGTCGTGACATATGGCCGCACGGTGGTTTTATCCAGGAACTTGAGGCCGGTGTCGATGTCGCTGATGCCGGTGAGCTTCTGCGTGGCGTTGTAGAGATACAACTCCAAGATGGGAAAGAAGCCCTGTAGGTAGGGCTGCTGGTCGATCGCGAACTCGATCTGCCCCTCTGACAGCAGCCGCTCGGTCGCCGGAGTCAGGTCAAAGCCTCCCCCTTTGACACCCTGACGCGCCAGACCCGTCTGCTCAATCGCCTGAGCCACCGCGGCCGTGCTGCCACCGTCGACGGCGAAGAACCCCTTGTAGGTCGGGTGTTGAGTCATGAACGACTTGATCAGAGGCAGTTCCTGCGCCTGGACGACCCCGCTGGCAACGATGTGCGGGGCGATCGAGGACCGGCTCTTGATCGTCTCGAGCGCGCCGTTGATCCGCGGCTGGAGGTTCAGCGAACCCGGCGTCGCGATGAACAGCGCGACGTGGCCGGACGAGATGAGCGAGGCGATACGGTCGCCCATCATCTGACCAGACAGGACGAGGTCCTGGCCGATGTAGGCAAGCCGGGGATTGCCCGCGGTGTCCGAGTTGTAGGCGACAACCGGAATGTCGGCCGCGAGCGCCTTCGCGACGGGCGAGTTGAACGCCGTGGGGTCGATCAGCGTCGTGGCGATTCCATTCCTCCGCTGGGCCACTGCGCTGTCAATGGCGTTGACCATGTCAGACACGTTGCTTGTCGGCGACCCCGTCCACTCATACGAGCAGCCCAGCAACCGGCACGCGTCGGCCGCCCCGCTCCGGGCCGGCGTAAAGAAGCTGTTGGTGGTGGCGTGATTGACAAAGGTGAACGTGTAGCGCTGACCGGTACCGAAGATGCCCGCCGCCGCGCTCCGGCCGCTCGACGCCGAGGCGCTGCCGCCACCGCCTGCGCACGCCTGGAGGGCCAGCGCGGCCATCCCCGCCGCGCCGCCGGTGAGTGCCGCGCGTCGTGTGACCCGTCCCAGGCGCTTAGCTGGATCGTCGGCGTGCTTGCCGTCATCCCATTCCAGACGCTCCAGCGCGTCGTAGACCAGATCGTCGTCAGCCACGTGAACCTCTCCTCGTCAGCGCTCAGTACCGGAGTTGGGTGAGGTTGCCGTTCTCGGTGGCGACCCATACCGCCTGCCCCACGCGAGCGAGTGCCACCGGTGGGCTGTTCAAGACAAATGTCCCGGTGAGCGATGGTTGCCCCGCGGCCGAGATCTCGTACACGGTGTTCGTCTGCTTGCTGATCGCCCAGAGGGACGGATCATTCTCCGCTGCGTAGATCCCGTCGAGCTCGGGGGCGACCTTAACCTCGCGAGTGACGCGCAGGCTGCTCAGCTGTGGATCAAAGGCGGTCACGGTGCCGTCGCGGTTGGCGCTCCATACACCGCCATCGAGCGTGACCGCCGCGGGAGACGGACCACCGTTGAACACTTTGCTTCCCCCGTACGCACCCATCCGGACAAGGGCAGGAGGCGACGGCTGGGCAGCCCAGATCCATCCCTCTCCGCAGGCGACGCCGGTTAGCCCCGGGGAGAGGTGAGCGGTGGCCAGGACCGTCCCAGTCGAATCGATATGGGTAACCGTTCCGCTCGAGTCCAATGTGCACGCCGAGTGATCGTCGCTGTTCACCGCGATGGCGGTGGGCGTTGACGTCAGCTGCGTTGTCGACAGGGCCTGGCCCGTACCCAGGTTCAGGCTGGCCAGCGGCGCCAGCGCCGACCCGGCTACCCAGATGCGGTCGAACGCCGCCGCCAGCGCCGTCGGGGCGCCACCGAGTTGAAACGTTTGCGTGCGTCCGGTGGCGGCGTTGACACGTACGACAGCGCCGCGGGCCGGCAGGGTGGCCCACAGGTTTCCATTCGCGTCGGCGGTGAGACCCCCGGGAGCTGAGCCGAGCGCGACCGTCAGACCTTTGGTGATGCCCTGGCTCCCCGCCCCGGTCGGCGCTGGCGCGGCCGCCGGCGCTCTCCGCACTGGCGCTGCTGCGTGGCGCGGCTGGGGCGCCGACGTGTGGGACTCGAGCACGAGGACGACCGCGAGCCCCGCTACCACCACGGCGACGGCGGCGACCAGGGAGGCCAGCAGCCGCCGCCGGCGGCGAGGCGGCGGAGGCCAAGCGGCGCCTGCGGCGTAATGACCGCTCCCAGCCGGAGGCGGGGGTAGCGCCCCGGCCGGAGGCGGGGGTAGCGCCCCGGTCGGCGGCGGTGGGGGTAGCGCCCCGGCCGTCGGCGCGGGTAGCGCCCCGGCCCCGTCGCCCGGGGAACCGGCCCCCCCCGACGTCAGCGTCAAGAACACGTCATCGAGCGTGGGACGTCGCCAGCCAAGATCCTCCACCACGATCTCGGACTGCTCGATGCGGCCCCCGGCCGACAGCAACGTCGATACCGGGTCGTCGGTCGGCAGCGTGACCTTCTGCCAGCGCATATCCGCGACCGGCGCTCCGGACCCCAGACCGACCAGCAGCTGGCGCACCCGCTCCACGTCGACGCCGTTATGCAGACGTACCTCGAGCAGGTCCTGGCCGAGGCGATCCTTCAGCTCATTCGAAGTCCCAGCGGCGACGATCCGGCCGTGCTCGATCACGGCGATCTGGTTGGCCAGATAATCGGCCTCTTCCAGATACTGGGTCGTCAACAACACGGTCGACCCCTCCCGGGCCAGCTCCTCGACCAACCCCCACAGCTCACGGCGCGTGGCCGGATCAAGTCCGGTGGTGGGCTCGTCCATGATCAGGACGAGGGGACGACCGACCAGGCTCGCGCCCAGATCGACCCGGCGGCGCATCCCGCCCGAATAGCTGAACACCCTCCGGTCCGCCGCCGCGCTTAACGACAGCCGCTCCAACACCTCGCCCGCTCGCCCCCGGGCCTCGCGGCGACCCAAGCCGTACAGCCGGCCGACGAGCTCGAGGTTCTCGCGCGCCGTCAGCATCGGATCGACAGCCGCGGCCTGCCCAGCCAGTCCAATCAACGGCCGCACCCAGCGCGGCTCCCGCGTGACATCGGCACCGCCGACCCAGGCGCGGCCCGCATCGGGCTCCAGCAAGGTGGACAGGATCCGCACCAGCGTGCTCTTCCCAGCCCCGTTGCGCCCGAGCAACGCCTGGACCGTCCCGGTCTCCACGCTCAGATCTACACCCTGCAACGCGAGCGTTGACCCGAAAGCCTTGCGAACACCCTCGACGAGGATCACGGGCTCCCCGCCGTTCACATTTGCCCCCGGCAGGCAGGGTCAGAGCACGTAGACCGCGACACGATGGGAGCACAATCGCATCCGCTCCCCCAGGTCACCGCTGTCCTCTGGACCGACCTGTACCTGGCCCACCTGCGCACCGCCCGCTCCAGCCCCGATCGTGTGAGCGAACGGTCAGATCGCCTCGGCGATCCGGTTGGACAGCGTCCCGACACCGTCGATCTCGACCTCGACGGTGTCGCCGGCGTGTAGGAACAGCTTCGGCGTGCGGGAGTTGCCGACGCCGGCCGGCGTGCCGGTGGCGATGATGTCGCCGGGCTCGAGGGTCATGATCTGCGAAAGGAACACGATCGTCTCGGCTACTCCAAAGATCATGTCCGCGGTGTTTCCGTCTTGGACGGTATTGCCGTTTACGCGGGTGCGCACCGGCAGCGCGTCGAGGTTGCCGATCTCCTCGAGGGTCACGATCGCCGGCCCACACGGGCCGAAGGTGTCGATCGCCTTCCCGCCCGTCCACAGGTTGTTGGCCAGCTGGAGATCGCGGGCGGAGACGTCGTTGAACACGGTTACGCCGGCGACGTGGTCAAGCGCGTCATCGGCGCCGAGGTTGCGTGCCCGCTTGCCGATCACGACGGCCAGCTCGGCCTCGTAGTCGACGTGCTCAGTCGCCCCGGCGGGGGGAACGATTACGTCGTTGGGACCGATCAACGAGTTCGCCCATTTGGCGAAGAACATCGGCTCTGCGGGGAGCGCCAGGCCCGCCTCCTGGGCGTGGTCGCGGTAGTTCAAGCCGAGGCAGATGATCTTCGGCGGATCGGGCACGGGCGGGCCGAGATGAACGTCGTCCGCACGATGCAGAGCCCCTTGCTCTCGTAGCTCGGCCATAGACTCTTCCGCTGTCACCTTGAGCCGGCGGAGCTCCTCGCGGCTCAGGGCGAGCACCGCCCGCGTGGAGCGAAATGTGATGCGGGCGCCTTCTCCGAAACCGGCGAGCACGGCGACGAACCCGGTGTCGGCGATCCCCGCTTCGGTCTCGATCCCGGAGCGCAGCGTGCCGTTGGCGTTGGCGTTGTCGTTGGCGTTGGCGTTGGCGTTGGCGTTGGCGTTGGCGTTGAAGCTGACCAGTCTCATCGTTGTCTCCTAGATCTTCGTGTCGTGTCGCTGAGACCAGATGGCCAAGCGTTCACCGCTTCACGCCCATGTGGAGCGGTCGAAGATCGGGGGGGCAATGCCGGGACGGCGACGGAGCCGGCCGGCCGCCCCACACCCGGGTCCGACCTGCGCGGCCCCTGATACCCGCAGGCGCGCCAGACGGTCGAGAAGATCAGCCAGCACCTCAAAGCGCTCCTCGGTCGTGTAGAGGAACGGGTGAAACACAAGGCACAGCGGCTCGTCGTCTCCGGAGCGAACCACCTCATCGATTCTGCTGCGGGCTGCTTGGGCGAACTCCGCGGACGGCAGCGGCTCGGTGGACCGGTGGTCGGCCTGCCGTAGCGGAGCGAGAACCGGGGCGAAGAAGTAGGCGTCGATGTCACGCCACGCGAAAGGCAGGGACACGACGTCTTCGCGCACGCCCGCGTGGCGCCCGGCTGGTGAAACCCACCGGACGCCCTCCTGGCGCAACGCGGCGAAGTCGGCCTCCTCGAGCAATCCGCCCGGGGGCCGGAAGCCCTGCGCGTCGGTGCCGCAGGAGCGCAGCGCAGCAAGAGACCGGCGCACGACATCGCGCCGGGCCTCAATCGTCAGCCGGTGCCAGGACTCGTGACGCCAGGCATGGCAGCCGAGCTCATGGCCTTGGTCGACGATCGCCGCGACGGCGTCCGGATACCGGCCCACGTTGATCGCCTCGACGAAAAACGTCGCCTTGAGGCCCGCACCATCCAGGAGCGAGAGGATCCGCGGCAGGGCCTCCACAACCGAGAAATTCGGTACCTCGACCGGTAGCCCGAGTTCTTCGTCAGCGGCCTCGCCGAGGTTGTCGAAGGTGAGGACAACCTCCGCGGTCCGGACCTGGCGGCTAGCGTCGCTGATGCCAGGCCTCGATCTCGATCTCCATCGGCAACAGGACCCGGGCGACCGCGTTGTACCACGCCACCGCCATCACGACATCCATGGCCTCGCGGACGGCGAAGTGGCTACGGAGGGCGGACCAGGTCTGGTCGGAGACCGTCAGAGACAGCGTCGCCTCGCGGGCGTAGCGGACGATGGCGCGCTCCCTCTCGTCGAAGGCATCCGAGGTCTCAGCCTCGGCCAGCTGCTCGAGCTGCTCCCGGCGCACGCCGGCGTCAAGCGCGGAGTTCCAGTGGTGGTTGAACTCGTAGCTTGCCCCGGTGACCAGCGCGACCGTCATGATGGCCAGCTCGCGCAGCGGCGCATCAATGGCGGCCCCTTGTCGCATCTCCTTCGTGAAGGTCAGGAGTGGGTCGAGAAGGTTCGGGATGTTGGCCAGCGCGAGGAAGATGTGGAGTGGCGGATCCCCGCGCTCGCGCAGCATCCGGTCGTAAGCGGCGCGGTGGGCGGGTGGGTATTCCTCGCGCGTGGGGTAGGGAACGCGGGCCACGATCACGCTCCTGTCACTGTGGCCTCGGGTACGCCGGTGACGCCGAGGTACTGCTCTAGCGTGAAGCCGTCGCCGCTGCCAGGCCCCAGGAGGGTCACGTCGCAACCTTCAAAGGGGGAACGGTGCGCAAACCAGGACGCGCGCGGCGGCAGACCCCACGCCACCTGGGGGCTCATGACGGTCTGCACGTCAAAGATCGACGGCGGGTCGTCCCCGTCCATGTAGACGATCGGGGGCAGGAGCAGCTCGACGCGGTGCCCGTCGGGATCGAGCAGATAGAGATAGTAGGAATGGCCGACGGAGTGCTTGCCTGGGCCGAACTCCACGTTGTCGCCCCAGCCGAGCTCGCCGAGGGTGTCACACGCGCGCAGCATCGACTGGACGTCCGGGACGATGTAGCCGAAATGGTGAAGGGCCGGCCCTTCGCGCTCCAAGAAAACGAGGTCATAGGGCGTGTTCTTGACGTGCAGGAAGACGCCCACGGGGTGGTCTCCCAACGTCATGTAATCGGCGATGCGAAAACCGAGCGAGGAGTAGAACACGGCGGCCTCGTACACGTCGGGCACGGTGATCTGATAGTGGTCGAAGCGACGGGATGCCGCACCCTTATGCACTTGCACCTGCGTGTCCCGCCGCGGCTCATGCGTCATCGAGGCGACGAGCTCAAGCGGGGTCCCCGCTACGTCGACGGTGTGCAGAGTGCGGCCCTGGAATGGCTGGTCAACCCACCGGCAGAGCAACCCCTGCTGCTCGAAGGTGTGCTTCGCCCGCTCGAGGTCCTCCTCGTCGTGGACGCGAAAACCCACGCGCAGGCAGGCCGGCTCGTCCTGTGTGCGCTTGATCGTGAGGCTGTGGTGCGCCCGCTCCTCCAGCCCGCGCAAGTAGAGCGTGTCCTTGTCCTCGTCGCTGACCACCAGGCCAAGCACCTCGGTGTAGAACTCGCGGCTCTTGGCCAGGTCGCGCGAGGTGAAGGCCGCGTGGCTGGCGCGCAAAAACCGGAATGGCGGATCCGGGTTCCGCTTCGGTACGGACAACCCGTCCCCCTCCGATGCTGGTTCTCGTGCCCGGATCATGGCGCCGGGCGTCTGGGGTCAAGGACTGTCAGGTAGCAAAGGTGGCGCGCCCGCTGCCGGTCGCGTTCAACAGATCCAAGGTGCAATTCGCGCTCCATCTCCGGGTGCAGCGCCGAAGGTAGCGGGGAGGTGGTCCGCGACCGCTCGGACCTTGGGAGAGGCCAGGGCTGGCCTTGAGGTCAGTGAGCGAGGATCACGGCCTATTTGGCTCGTCTCCGCGCTTACGAGCGACGATTAGGAGCAGCTCCTGGCCCTCGGGGTGCGAGCGTCGCGCCAGCTCAGCCAACTCGCGATCGAAGGCCGCGCGGCGATCCGGGCGATCAGCCAGATCGTGGTAGAGGCCAATGAACCAGGGATGGTGGGTCGTGAGGAGCTCGAGGTCGGCGAGCGGGTTCGGGGTGAACTGGCGGCGCTCCAGCGATAGCGACTTCACCCGGTCGGCGAAGAGCTCGCGCACGTACTCCTCGCTGCCCCACCGTAGCGCCTCGGGCGCGATAATCGCGCTCGGTGCGTAGCGTGTAACGAGCTCGAACAGGTCGCGCACGGGGCCGCTGGGCACGATTGCGATCAACCCGACAAGGCCGCCCGGACGACACACCCGCAGGAGCTCGTCGGCCACCGCTCGGTGATCGGGAGCAAAGATGGCGCCGACAGCCGAGGTCACGACGTCGAACTCGTCGTCGCCGAACGGGAGCGCCTCCACATCCGCCTCGACCCAGTCGAGCCGCACGCCGTGGGCGCTGGCCTCGCGACGCCCAGCCTCGAAGTTCTCGGGCGTGAGGTCGGATGCGACGACATCGGCGCCCGTCTCGGCGGCGCGGATCGCCACGTTTCCGGTGCCGGCAGCCACGTCGAGGACGCGCTGCCCGCCCGAGATGCCGCACGCCGCGACGAGCACCGGCCCGAGCTCCCAGAGCGACGTCGTCGCGAACTTGTGGTAGTCGCCGAGAGCCCACATCTCGCGCTGCCCCGCCTTGAACTCTTGATCGCTAAGCATTCCGCCATGGTCGGGGAAACCACCGTCCCAGTCTCCTGCGCTGACGCCCTGTCGGCGCTGTCCCCCGGTGCACGCGCCAGTACGGCTTGCGTTAGGGACGGCGGCGACGCCGATGCCCTCGAGGCTTAGGCGCCTGGCGAAGATCGAGATCGTGTCCGCCTCGCGCGCGCAGAACACTAGGCGGCAGCGTGCACTCTGACGTGGGGGCGGGCGTTATTGACGTAGCCCTTCGGGTTCCACAGCCCCGCCTCGTCTTCGGGCTGCGTGGCTGCCGAGGAATCCCAGGCGCGCACGAGGATCTCGTGCTCTCCGGGCGCGAGGTCGACCATGATCCGCCAGTGCCGCCAGGCCCACGGGCCGACGTCGTCGAGCAGCTCGGTCTGCGACCAGCTCGTGCCTCCGTCGAGCGAGACATCGACGCGGGCGACGTGTCGCTCCCCGCCGGCGAACGCGTAGCCGCGCACCTCGACCGGGCCGGCCGCGACTGTCTCGCCGTCAGCCGGGGACAACACGTCGGAGTTGAGTGCGACGAGGCCGAGAGGCATCCCCGTGCCCGGGCCCGGGGAGCCGTCCTCGGGCAACAGTCGATAGACAACATGCTGAAAGTACCCCGCCCAGGGCTGCGAGCGGACCTCGATGCGCTCGAGCCACTTGACACTGCGCGCCCCGATATAGCCCGGCACAACCACCCGCAGCGGCGCACCGTGAACGGGCGGGAGCGGCTCCCCGTTCATCGCCCAGGCCAGCAGGACCTCTGGGCGCCGCGCCTTATCGAGTGGGATCGACCCACCAAAGCGCTCGGCCGGCTGCACGTCCGAGCTCAGATCGGCTCCCTCGAAGCCAACGTCCGCAGCCTCGCGCAGCGGACCGGCGAGCGCGAGGACATCGGCAAGGGCCACGCCGGTCCAGGTGGCAGTACCGGTAGCACCCGGACCCCATGGCGCCTCACCGGGGATGTCGCGGATGGCGATCAGGCCCTCACGCCGGTTTCCCGCGCACTGCAGCGTCGCGGTCACCTCCCGCTCTCGGAACGCCTCCCGCAAAGTGGGCAGAGAGAGGTCAAGCTCCCGCTCAACCAGCCCGTGCACGTGCAGCCGCCAGGTGCAGGAGTCGATCTCCGGCACGGCGCCGTGCCCCCGCACGTAGAACGCATCCGCGGCGGTCAGCGGACCCTCGTCCAGAGCAGCAAGCCCGGTTTCGGCGTTATAGGGCTCCTGCTCGTGCACGACCATGTCCGGACGCTTCCCGTAGCGACCCATGCCGGGAAGCGTATGGGTCAAGGCAAACCGACTCGACCCGAGCCCGTTCCTGGCAGGGCTCGCCACTCATTCTCGACCGACCGGCCGGTTCGAAACTGAACGATGGGTCATCGGACGGCGCGCCGGGTGACGCCACCCTGACGAGACAACCCAGTGAACGCGGCTGCCGGCCAGGACGTGAAACCGGACGACGCCGTGATCGTAACCGCGCCTAGGCGCTACTGCCGCCTAGGCCTGTCAGGAGGAGACGATGGCCATGAAGATTAAGCGATGCGCTGTTCTGGCGACGGGTGTCGTCGCCGCGCTGGCGATCACCGGGCCGGTCGCCGGGGCAAGCGCGGCCACGCCCGCGTGGCCCACCCTTCCAACGTACGCGTTCCCCTCTCTGCCACCGATCAGCAGCCTCCCGGCCTTCCAGCCCGCCCCGCTGTCGTTCGTCGGCCCCTCGATCGGCTCGATCGGCGTGGCTATCGGCCCGACCGTCATTGGCTCCGTTTTCAACGGCGGCACCACGGTCTGTGTCTCCACACTGGCCACCGCCTGCAGCACCAACGCCTCCCCTTGAACATCGGCGCGGAGGTAGCGAGCGCCGGCGGCGATCCCATGCTCATTTGGGAAGCTGGGCACGGCACGGCGCGGGCGTAGAACATGCTGCGTAACCCGATGCCAATTAGCACGGCTCGCCGGCGCTTGATCGACGAGACGATCGACGCGTATGTGGATTGGCGCGAAGAGTGCGCCCGTGTGCTGGAGGCATATCACTGTTGGCTGGGCGCGCCGGAGGCAGACACCGCGCTTTCGTTCTGGGCCTATATGGCCGCTCTCGATCGTGAGGAGCGCGCCTCGGAGGTCTACGCCGAACTGATCGGACGCCTCGAAACCGCGTCCGCCATTTGTGCGCCCGAGTCACTGGCGGAGGGACTTAGCGACGGTGACGAATGACCATCGAAACGGCTCGTCAGGGACACTGACCTCGATCGTCCGGCCTGGTGCTGGTCGGGCCGCAGGCGACCATGTCGCTGGAGCGACCCGCGGGCTGAGCACCGCTCGAGCGGTGCTGAGGGTCCTCTCGTTCATGGCGCGGCATCCCGAGGGCGTGAGTGCTCGCGACGTCGCCGAGGAGCTCGGCAAGAGTGTCTCGACGGCTTACGAGCTTCTCGCCAGCCTTTCCGAGGAGGGATTCGCCTTCCACGAGCCGGGGCACGGCTACCGGCTGTGCGTCGGTGACGCCGGTGACGCCCCGGCGTCCATGCCCGCGCGCAGTGTCGTGCTGGCCACAGCGGTCAACGAGCTCTTCGCCCGGACGCACAAGCGCTCCTACGTCGCCCGGGTCGAGGCTGGGGCGATCGTCATCACTTCCGTATGCGGCCGGCAGGGCATCCCGAGAGTGCCAGGGCTTGGGCCGCGCATTGGCGTCGGTGCTCATGCGCTTGCCATGGGCAAGGTGGTGCTGTCGTTGCTCCCGGAGCACAGCCGCCGACGCTATGTCGGGCGGGGACTTCGGCGATACACGCCCTATACGATCGCCTCAACCGGGGAGCTGATGGCCGAACTTGAGAGGGTACGGCGCAACGGGTTCGCGGTCGATCGCGGCGAGTTCGACGCCGAATTCTGCACGATCGCCGCGCCCATACTCGACCCCGACCGCCGATTCATCGCCGTATTGGGGGTCTCGACCTTGATGCGAACGTTCGACACCGAGGGTCAGGAACTCGTCGGGACCGTGCGCGCAATGGCCGGGGTGGTAGTCGGCGGCGATGTGCGAACCGGGCCGCGGAATGGCCTCCACGCGTCCGACGTCCGACAGGCCCGGGCGGCCTGACCTATCAGATTCTCGTGGCCACGAGAACCCCCGGGCGGTGAAGCCTCGCCGCTCTCAGGCCGCCACCTCTTGGGGATCGCCGATCCTGTATCTCGTTTTCAGCAGCGCCCGGCAGAGTCCGGCGTTGCCCTCGACGCTTAGCCGCACGAGGCGCGCGATTCGCAGCCAGCGTTTCAGTCCGGCCGCATCCAGCGCCCGGCCGTCGGGTGCCACGAACGCCTGAGCGCCGGGCGAGGCATCGATCCCGAGCTCAGCGCGGAGGCTGACGCAGCGCGCCTGGTCTGGACCGGGCTCCAGATCGGAAAGCCGCAGCAGCACCACCTCGTCCGGGGTCTGACCGGCGCGCAACAGCACGTCGCACACCCGGGCCTGACGAGCGACGAACGCCTTGCGCGCAAACTTCTCGCGCAGCTCGTCCAGCTCACCGGTGGTCTCCCCGGGGAATGTCTGTTCGAAGCCCGCGGACCGGCTCACGCCGCTGTTGATCTCGGCGGATGCGCAGTGGTCGTCGAGCTTCACGACAGCCTCCTGCACTCCGTCGAGTGCGAGCACGGCCGACCGTGCGTCGTGCACCATCAGCCACGCGAAGTTGGGCGCGCAGAAGTACGTCGGCAGCCGCAGGCGGACATCCACGCGACCTTCCCCGACCTGCACTTCGGCGACGAACCCGAGGTCAGTCAGCGGTTCATCGAGTTCAGGGTCCCGGACGCCGGCGAGGGCGTCCAGGACGTCCTGCGCGGTCGTCATGCCGGACTCACAGGCTCCGAGCCGATGGCGGGTCCAGCCGTGGTGGCGGCGCCCGCGTTCAGCTCCTCCGGCACCTCTAGGTCGTACAGTCTCGCGGCGTTGAGGCCGAGAATCTTGCGCTTCACATCCGGCGTGAGCGGCGCGTACTCACCGAGCATGTCGTCTGGGATCTGAAAGTCGACGAATCGTTCGACCAGCCATTTCGGCTGCCAGATCGCGTAGTCGCTGCCGAACAGAAGCCGGTCCTCGTCGAGCCAGTAGCAGAGCTCGCCGATGATCTGCGCGAAATAGCGTGGCCGCGTATAGAGGAACGCCATCGCGACCGAGAAGCCGCCGTACACGTTGGGCTCCTGAGTGCCGATCCAGCAGAAGTCCTCCAGCCGCGGCAGCCCCAGGTGCTCGACGATGAAGTTGAGCTCAGGGAAATCCGTGGCCGCATCATCGACGTCCGAGACGTCAAACGCATCCCGGTTCAACGGCCAGATCGTCGGGCCCTTGTGGAGGTGAACATTGCGCACCCCGAGCTCCCGGCACTTGTCGAGGTAGAGATACGCCTCGGGCGAGTCGAGCCGCCAGCCGCGGGACTTGCCCTTCCACTCGGCCGTGTACAGCTTCACGCCCTTGAGCTGATAGCGCTCCACGAGCGCCTCGAACGGCTCAAGTCCGGCTTCACCGTCGCGCGGATCAAACGAGCCGTTGAGGATGAACCTCCCGGGATACTTCTCCGCCACCGCCGCGTTCTGCTCGGTGGTATTGAACCCCTTTGTGTAGAAGTCGGTCAGGTAGGTGGGCTGAAAGATGGCAACGTCCGCGTAGCCCACCTCGAAGATGTCGTGGATCAGATCCTCTTCGCTGTATTTCTCGAACTTCTCCAGTGGCCACTTGTACTCAGGGGGGCTGAGGTTCTGCTGATAGTCGTAGAAGCAGTTGATGAAGCCCCGGCCGTACTTGTTGGCCTGATTCGCCGGGCTCGCATCCCAGAAGTGGATGTGGCCGTCAACGATGAAGTAGCGCTCGCCGTCTTTCTCGTACATCGCCGCTCACTCTCCTAGTTGACCGGGTCGAGGTCGAACCCGATGTACTGGGCGGCGTCCTCGGGATTGGCGAACAGCAGGACCCGGTCGTCGAGTACGACCATGCGTCCGTAATGGGTCGACATGATCTCCTCGAAGTCGTCGTTGCCGAACTCATCCCAGCCCAGTGCTTCGGCGAGCTCAGCGAAGTCGAAGTCGATCTTCTCCTCGCCGTCGACTCGGATCATCGACGGCAGGTCCGCCACGGTCACGCCCGGCTTGCCGGTCATGACCTTCGCCACGACGTACCCGACCTGGTTGTTCATCAGGGTCACTCCGGCGCGATTTGACGCGGTCCGGTCGGCCTTGAAACGGCCGTCAGTCTCGATGCTCATCGATCACAGCTCCTTTGGGGACTCGAGGCCAAGACCGTCGAGGAGCTCACGGAAGCGATTCTTCGTCCGCTCGAGCGATTCCTCGAAGGTGACGACCTTCTCGGATACTTGGGACCACACGGGCTGCAGCTGCCGTCCCGCCTCGATACTGCGCGGCGCCCAGACCGCCAGCCACTCCTGTAACCGGGCGCGGTTCTCAGCGGCGTGCTCGGAGTCATTGAGCAGCAACTCGAACAGTCGGCGCGCACCGCGCTCCTCACGATGCGCATCGGCCTCGCCGACGCCCATCAGCGCGGGGGTGACGAAGTCGCCCTGCAGGGCGGCGCACTGCATCACGAAGTGGCTCCGGAACAGCTCTCCGACCAACGGCTCGAACACGAGCGCGGTGGCGAAGAAGGCCTCCGCCCAATCGCGGATCGCTGTCAGCCGCTCCACGTTCTCGCGCACGCCTCGCCATACGGGGTCCTGCTGCCACGTCGCCCGGTGGGCGCTGCCGTCGAAGCCGTCCAGCTGCTCGCTGAGGTCCAGGTTGTAGAGGATCAGATCCTGCGCGAAGCGGAGCTTGTGTGCCGCGCCGACCGCCAGGGCATTGTTGATCATGTTCGTGGGCGCGTCGCGCTGGCACGCGGTATAGACGTGCAGACCGAGACCGTTCTCCGCGTGCGCCCACGCGCCGATGTGATGCTCCACTACCTTGATCCAGTTGCGGTTCCAGCGGTCGAAGGCGTGCTCTGCCTTGGCGTTAGCGACGTTCTGCGCAACCTGGCGGACGACGTTGGCGTTGTTGCGGTAGATCGTCTGCTCCCACTCCTCGTTCGGGTCGAGGAACTCGTGCCAGTTGGATGACTTGAGCGCCGTCCACTCCTTCGGGTAGCCCCCAGGGCCATTGGCAAAGCCGTAGATCCAGCCCTGGGTGAGGTATCGCTCCGGGTCGGGCTGAACATCGACGGTGACGTCTTCGTAGACAGTCGAGCGCCGCTTACGCGGCGTGAAGTACGTGAACGTGCGGCTCTGCCATGAGGGGAACTCGCGAGCGCCGGCCTCCGCATCAGTGAAGACGGGTTTGGGAACGCTACGTTCCTTCGGTGGACTCTGGGTACTCATGCCCGGCTCTCCTCGCTGTCGGCGGTTGTCGTGAACTTGTCGTAGTGGATCTGCCCCTCGGGCACGCCGCGGCGCACCAGGAGTTCGATGGCCGCATCGACCATCGGGGGCGGGCCGCACAGGTAGGCATCGACATTGGCAAGGTCGGCCTCGCTGCGGTCGACCACGTCGGTGATCAATCCCGTTTCGCCGTCCCAGCCTTGGTCCGAGAGCGCGGGAACGAAGCGCAAATCGGGTAGCGCCCGGACCAGGTGGCCGAGCTCTTCGTTGTGAAACAGGTCCTGCTCCTCACGGGCACCGTAGTAGTAGACAGCGGGGCGCGTGCTCTCCTGCTCGGCCAGCGCGCGCAGCAAGGAAAGGACCGGCGCCATCCCGGCGCCGCCACCGATGAACAGCAGAGGGCGGGTCGAACTGTTGCGAAGCGTGAACACGCCGTACGGGCCGCGCACCTCCAGTTCGTCGCCCACGGTCAGCTCTGCGTCTTCCAGCAACCCGGAGAACCGCCCGCCGGGGTAGAGCTTGATCATGAACTCCAGACGTCCGTCGGGCCCGGGGATATTGGCCATCGAGAAGGACCGGTGTTCGTCGGTGCCGGGGATCCTGATGTCCACGTACTGGCCGGGGTAGAAGTGGAACTCCTCACCGTCGGCGACGCGCAGTACCAGCCGGCGGATGTCGCGGGTCAGCGGCTCGATTGCCTCTACCTTCGTGCGGACGGTACGCAGTGCGATCCCGCTGCGCAGGATCTCCTCGTCGTAGTTGATCAGCTCGACCTCGAGGTCTGAGACGGCGTGCGCCTTGCACAGCAGCGTCCAGCCCTCCTCCTGCTCGTAGTCGGGCAGCGCGAACGTCGAGTAGCGGTCCATGTCCACCTCGCCGTCGAGCAGGAACGACTTGCAGGCCGCGCACTGCCCTTCCTTGCAGCCGTGCATCAGCATCAGGCCCTGGCGGAAGGCGCCGTCGAGGACCGTTTCATCCTCGCCGACCTCAAATTCAATGCCTACCGGCTCCAGCCGGACGGTGTGTGTCTCACCCATCTCTCTTCTCCATCCCGGTGTCGGGGGCGAGCGGCCGGCCCGTGAGGTGCCGGCCGCTAACGCGGGTCGTTTGGGCTAAGCAGCCTTCGGTGCCGGGCGACCGGCCGGGCCGCCCGCCTTGTACTTGGCGATGTGTTGCTCGCGCTCCTCGGGGCGCATCTCGTTGAGGAGCAC
>JAXDGI010000152.1:0-3175 GCA_034665145.1 Solirubrobacteraceae bacterium | reverse complement strand
GTGGCCAGCAGCCGCCGGCGCATCGGGTCAGCCAGGGCATCGAACACGGCATCGGCGCCGTCGGGGGGCATGGGTTAGGCCGCCACCAGGGCGGGACCGTAGCCCGGGGTCCGCGAGCCGGGAAGGGGCATACCGATGAGGTCCAGGACCTCGAGCGGACGCGTTTCGGCCACGCGCAGCAGCGTCCGGCCGTCGGGCAGGGGGGAGAGCACGAGCTCGACGCGCGAGGCGGGCTCCTCGTCATGTGTCCACCAGAAGGTCAGCCGCCCCTGCCCGTCCGGGTCCTCATCCGGGGGGCATACCTCCTCGACCCAGCCCTCGCGGACCTCGGTGCCAAAGACAAAGCGGGCCTCGCCGCCGGGGACGCACTCGAGCTCGACCTCGTCGGCCAGCCAGGCCGACAGCCAGGCGGGATCAGTCAGCGCGGGCCAGGTCTCCTCGGGCGTGGTGGCGAGCTCGAGCTCGCGCTGGACCAGATCAGTCATCGGCATGCCTCCCCATGATACGCAACCAGGTGGTTGCAGGTCTGCTACGGTAACTGCAATTGATTGGTTGCACATTAGCAACCCGAAGCCAAGGAGACCTGATGCCCCTGATTCCGATGGTCGTCGAGCAGACCGCCCGCGGTGAGCGGTCGTTTGACATCTACTCCCGGCTGCTCAACGACCGTGTCGTCTTCCTGGGCGGCCAGGTCGAGGAGGAGATCGCCAACCTCGTCGTCGCCCAGCTCGTTCACCTCGAGTCAGACGACCCCGACAAGGACATCCACCTCTACATCAATTCTCCGGGCGGCTCGATCTACGCCGGTCTGGCCATCTACGACACGATGCAGTTCATCCGTCCCGACGTGCAGACCATCTGCTACGGCGTGGCCATGTCGATGGGCTCGCTGCTGCTGGCCGGGGGAGCCCCGGGCAAGCGCCTGGCCCTGCCCAACAGCCGCATTCTCATCCACCAGCCCTCGGGCGGCTTTCAGGGCCAGTCCAGCGACATCGAGATCCACGCCAGAGAGGTGCTGGCGCTCCGGGCCCGGATCGACGAGATCTACGCTCAGCACACCGGCCAGGCGATCGCGCGCGTGCACGACGACATGGACCGGGACCGCTACTTCACCGGTGAAGAGGCAGTCGGCTACGGACTCGTGGATCGGGTCATCGACCACCGTCCGGCCGGAAACGGCGCCCGGGGCTTTGGCGCCGGATAGGCGGTGGGGGCGGGCGTTGGCGCCGTGCTGCGGCTCGGGCTGACGCCCCGCTCGGGGATTGGTGATCATGTCCGGACGCGGCGATGGACGGCTTTGTCGACATTCATTCCCACCTGCTTCCGGGCATCGACGACGGTCCTCGGGATCTGGCCGGATCACTGGACATGGCTCGCGCGGCGGCCGCGGCCGGTACCTCGGTGCTGGCCGCTACCCCGCATCTGCGGGCGGATTTCCCCGGTGTCCACGTGTCGGAGATCGCGGCCCAGTGTGAGCAGATCCAGGCTGAGATCAACGCTGCCGGGATCGAGCTGAGGGTTGTGGTTGGGGCGGAAACCTCCCTCGGCTGGGCGCTCGAGGCCTCTGACGCGGAGCTGGACCTGGCCACCTACGGCCAGCGAGGCAGCGACCTCCTCATTGAGACCCCGCCCGACGTCTCGATGCTCGAACAACTGCTCTTTCAAGTCCGCGCGCGGGGGAAGCGAGTGACGCTCGCGCACCCGGAACGAAGTGGCGCATTCAAGAACAATTCAGAGCCGCTGGCCCGCCTGAGCGAACAGGGCGTCCTGCTGCAGGTCAACGCCCAGGCCCTGCTCGCCCCGCGGAGGAGCACCACGCGCCGGCTGGCCGAACAGCTCTGCCGCGACGGTCACGCCCATGTGCTGGCCTCCGACGGGCATCGCGGGCGGGAGTGGCGACCGGTCAGTGAGCTGGCCGCCGGCGTGGAGGCGCTGTCGGAGATGGTCGGCCCTGAGCGGGCTCTGTGGATGGCTCGGGATGCGCCGGCGGCGATCGTCGCCGGCGCCGAGCTGCCCGCGGCACCGCCGCTGCACGGCGCCCGGCGCGGCTTCTGGCGCCGCGGCAAGCGATCGGCGTCCGCGGCCGATTTCAGCCGATGAAGCGCGCGCTCCTGCTCCTGCTCGTACCGCTGCTGGCCGTGGCGGTCGTCAGCTTCATGTTCATCCGGATCAAGCAGGGTGACGGTGCCACCTTCGTGTCCGCTCAGCGCCAGGCCCAGGCACTGACGCCCACTTCGGTGGCCCAGGTGGTCAGGCTTGCACCGGATCCCGCCACCCGCGCCCGAGGGAAAAGCGCGAACTGCCTGCCCGAAGGCCGCGGGGAGCTGCAGAACCCGTGGCGCTGCACGATCAGCTATGCCGCCGGCAAGCGGATCCAGTACCGGGTCGTGATCCGTGCCGATGGCTCATTCTTGGGGGCCGATCAGCGGCTCAGCTACCAAGGCCGCACGATCTACAGCCCAGGACGCGTGACCGGGTGCTGCATCACGATCCCGTAGGCGGCGTTTAACTCAGTTCCTGCTTGAGCTTGCGCAACGCTCGATAGACCCGTCCCTCGACCGTGGTCAGCTTCTCTTTGGTGAGGGCGGCAATCTCGGGAACGGTCAGATCAGCGCCGAAGCGGAGGGCGATTGCCTCCCGTTCCTCGATGCTCAGCGCGGCGAGGGCGTGCTGAAGAGCATCCCGATCCTCGATCGAATCAAGCTCGCGGTCGTGATCGGCCGCCCGCTGCCCGACGGCCACCTGCTCCAGAGCCCGCTGACCGACAGCGGCGCGGCGGGCCCCATCTCGGAGCAGGTTGAGCGCGATCGTATACAGCCACGTCTTCTCGCTGGCCTTGCGGCGGTCAAACGGCCTGCGGGTCGTCAGGACACGCTCGAAGGTGTCGGCCAGGAGGTCCTCGGACAGAGCCCGGTCGCCCGTGCGGTAGACGAGGAAAGCCAGGAGGGGCTCGGCGTGCTCGGAGTACAGCCGCTCGAAGTCCTGCTCACGCATCGATGAGCCTCTCGGCGTCGCAGGCTGGGCTCGGCGCCGGTGAGTTGTCCGGATGAGGTGCGTCAAAGCGTCGTGAAGGCATCGGCGATCGTTCGTGCGTCAGATGGCCACTGCGAAGGTGTATCGGCTTTGAAGGTCTGCCACTCCACCTGTACCAGCGGTTCACGCGGGTTGAGGTGCA
>JAXDGI010000151.1:0-2560 GCA_034665145.1 Solirubrobacteraceae bacterium | reverse complement strand
CTTCACCAAGGAGACCATCCCGATTCAGACTCCCCACGGCGTCGTCTCCAGCGATCAAGGGATCCGGCCCGGCACGACGCTCGAGGGGATCGCCGGCCTCAAGCCGCCCTTCAAAGCCGACGGGCGGATCACCGCCGCGACTTCCTCCCAGCTCTCCGACGGAGCGGCTGCGGTGCTGGTGGCCAGTGGCGACACCGCGCAGCGGCTCGGGCTGACCCCGCGGGCGCGGATCATCGATCAGGTCAGCGTCGGCGTAGATCCGATCATCATGCTCACCGGCCCGATCCCGGCCACCCGGAAGCTCTTGGATCGGACGGGGATGGCGATCTCGGACTTCGACCTGTTCGAGGTCAACGAGGCGTTTGCCTCGGTGGTGCTGGCCTGGCAGCGCGAGCTCGAACCCGACATGGAGCGGGTCAACGTCAACGGTGGCGCCATGGCCCTCGGGCACCCGGTCGGCTCCACGGGGGCACGTCTGTTCGCCACGATCCTGTCCGAGCTCGAGCGACGCGACGCCGAGGTCGGGCTGGTCACGATGTGCTGCGGCGGTGGGCTCGGGACCGGCGCCATCGTGCAGCGGATCTGACCCCCTAGGCGATTTCTCCAGTCTCCGCTGGCCGGCCCGGTTAGCGGGCGTTAGCATCAGGCCATGCTGCCTGCCCCTGATCAGCGCGCGTCGGCCGGCGGCGCGTCTGGCGTCGACCGAGAGACGCGCACCTGGCGAGACGTTGACTGGTCAAGCCATCGGCGAACGATCGACCTGGCGGGTGATCGCCTGCACTACATCGACCTCGATGGCTCGGGGCCACCGCTTCTCTTCATCCACGGGCTAGGCGGGAACTGGACTGTGTGGTTGGAGACCCTGCCGGCATTCGCCGCCGGGCATCGTGTGCTGGCCATCGACCTGCCGGGCTTCGGGAGTTCGCCCTTGCCCCGGGAGGGGATCTCCATCGGCGGCTACGGTGACATCGTGGAGCGGTTCTGCGCCACGCTGGATCTGGACCCGGTCACGATCTTTGGCAGCTCGCTCGGTGGCTGGGTGGCGGCCGAGGTCGCGCAGCGGGCTTCCGGTTTCCCCAGCGGCCTCGTCCTGGTCGATGCCGCGGGCATCGTTCCCACCCGTCCCGAGCGCTGGAAAGCCCTGTCCCTTATGGAGGGCGCGGCGCTCATGGCGCCGCTCGCGCCACGTTTTCGCCACAGCGTCGCCGCTCGGCGCAAGCTGCGCGCCATGTCGTTGCGTTACACGATCGACGACCCCGCCGCGCTGGCCGCCGACCTCGTCTACATGGCCCTGCCGGCCGCGCCGGACCCGGGTTTCCGGCTCGCGCTCACCGCCTGCCGGCGCGGCTGGAGCGACGCGTGGTGTCAGCGCCTGGGCCAGATCCGCTGCCCGACGCTCGTCGTCTGGGGAGCGCGTGACTCCCTGCTGCCGCTCCGCCACGGGGTGCAGTACGCCGACCGGATCCCGGGCGCGCAACTGCGTGTCATCGCGGCCGCGGGCCATTTGCCCATGATCGAGCGCCCAGCCGAGTTCAACCGCCTCGCCATCGCCTTCCTCACCGACAGCGAGGCCTCTCCACCGGCTGCCGCTGCCTCGGCGGCACGCGCGGACTAGTCCAATATCAGAAAGCCACACCCGGGGCATCCTGGGGCTAGAAGTTAACGAGCGTTTGCGCTAGCGTTGCCGCACCGTTCGTGTGCACCGGGCTTCTGCGCACACGGCCGCGAGGAGAGCTCTCACCGACAGGTCCACCTTTGACCCAGACGATGGCCGACGTACAACCAAATAGCTGGGGCGCCGACCCGGTGATGAGTGATCTCGAGACGATGATGTGGCGCGCCGAGGCTGAGCCGCGCCTGCGCTCGACGGGGATCTTTGTCGACCGGCTGGATCGGTCACCGGAGTGGGAGCGTGTGCTGGCCGCGCACGAGTGGGCGACACAGCTCGTGCCGCGGCTGCGCCAGCGGGTGCGCGAGGACAGCTCTCCGCTCGCCACCCCGACCTGGGAGCTCGATCCGGGCTTTGACCTCGCCTATCACCTCCGCCACGTGCATGTTCCCGAGCCGGCGGGCTTGGACGAGGTCCTGGCCATCGCCCAGGCGATGGCGATGACGCCGCTGGACCGGGCCCGGCCCTTGTGGGAGGCCACTTTGGTCGAGGGACTGGCCGATGGAACCGCGGCCTATCTCCTCAAGCTCCACCACTGCCTCACCGACGGCCAGGCCGGAGTTCAGCTATTTGATCTCCTGCACAGCGCCACGCCCGAGTCCACTCCCGACAAACCGACCTTTAGTCCCGAGCCCGAACGTCCGGCCGGATCACTGACCCGAAGCCTGAGCGTTGTCGGCTCGACCGTGGCCGGCACGGCGTTGGCGACGGGCCGGCTCGGCGTCGGCTTCGTGCGGCGCCCCGCTCCGACCATCGCCTCGAGCGTGGGTTTTGTGCGCTCGCTGGCCCGGGTCACCGGACCGCCACCGGCGGCACCCTCACCGCTCATGCGCCGGCGCGGTCTGTCCCGTCGCTTTGGTGTCATCGATATCCCGCTCTTGAGCCTGCGTG
>JAXDGI010000150.1:0-11496 GCA_034665145.1 Solirubrobacteraceae bacterium | reverse complement strand
ACGTCGCGAATAAGGATGAGCTCCTCGATGGCATGGTCGACATCGTCTTCGGCGAGATCGAGTCGCCTTCCATCGACGACGACTGGAGGTCGGCAATGCGACGCCGGGCAATGTCGGCGCGCGAGGCTCTCAAGCGCCATAGCTGGGCGATCGGGCTGATGGAGATCCGGAACCCCGGGCCGGCCAACCTGCGAAACCACAACGCAGTCATGGGCTGCCTGCGCGAGGCGGGCTTCTCGTTCGAGACGGCGATCCACGCCTACTCGGTTCAGGACGCCTACATTTACGGCTTCGCCCAGCAGGAGAAGACGCTCGGGTTCGAGGCGCCCGGCGACGCCGGAGAAGCCGCGCAGAGAAGAGCGCAGGCGATCGGCGTGCTCGACGAGTACCCGTATCTCTCCGAGATCGCAACGAAGCTCCCGGAGTCCGGATACGACAACGCCGTCGAGTTCGCCTGGGGGCTCGACCTCATCCTCGACGGCCTCGACCGCCGTCGCATAACGGCCTGACGGTAACCCACAGTTGCGAGCAGCGCTGCGGATCGTGCCCCGAACGGCTGAGCACCAGCACCGCTACGGCATGCGGGCGAAGTCGCAAGCGCGTCGGAGTCGGTCAGTGCGGCGAATAACCGGTATGGCGACGCGCTGATGACTCGGACGGCGGTGTCAGTCCGACTCATCGCGGGCGCGCCTGTAGCGCTCGTAGATCACGCGCGAGCCGAACGTTCTGGTCTCGACCAGGTCGAGCCGAACGTCTTCGGTGACCGGCGGCAGGAAGGGCGTGCCGCCACCGACGACGACCGGATGGCGGAACATGCGCAGCTCGTCGACGAGGCCGAGCTCGATCGCTCCCGCGGCCAGGCCGGCGCCACCGATCGAGACGTCCTTGTCGGTCGCGTCGAGCGCCGCAGCGGCCTCCTCGGCCACCGACGTCTCGGCGAGCCGGGCGTTGCCCTGAACGCTGTCGAGCGTGCGGCTGAAGACGACCTTCGGGATGGCGCACCAGACGTCGGCGAACGCGGCCCCGAGCCCGTTGTCGCGCATCGACGGATCCGTCTCCCACACCAGCATGGTCTCGTAAAGCCTGCGGCCGCACAGATAGCCGCCCAGCTCGCGTATCTGCGCGAGGTGAAAACGAAACTGCTCCTCGTTAGGGACCGTCCACCCGAAAGCGCCCTCGCGGTCGGCGATAAAGCCGTCCACCGACACGCCCATGGAGTAGATCAGCATGGCTTCAAGCTCATCGCACCAGAGCGACGGACGATGATCGCGATGAAGTTCACCATTGAGCTTGACATCGGGCTCTCCTTACTTCTGCAGGCTGCTCTGCCGCACCTAGTGACCACTCGGGCCGGGAGTGTCCGCGCCGCGGGCAAAGCGGGACCCGTCTTGGTTCCGCCGGACCTCAAATCAATCCGGTGAGAACGGCCAGGCAAACCTAGGGCTCTCCGAGCGCTCGATCAATCGCCTGCTGGCCGGGTCCGTCGCCCCTGAGGTAGACGACCTCCCAATAGTTCTCCTCAGGATCGGCGAAGTAGGCGTGGCGGCCTCCGAACTCGGCAGGGGCCGACGGCGGCTTGGTCACCGTGGCCCCCGCATTCTCGGCTGCGGCTATCGCTTCGTCGACCTGCTCGGGTCGATCGACGTTGATGCCGAGGCTGAAGCCGCGCATACCCCGCGCGGGTGCGGCCGCTCGCGCTTGACCATCGGCAGCCAGCTTCTCCCGGGGGAACAGCGCCAGTAAGGCCCCGCGGAGCTGGAAGGCGCAGAAGTCCTCGGCTTCGATCGCCACCTCCCAGCCCAGCGCGGAGTAGAAGCTGCGCAGCCGCGCCAGGTCACGGGCGCCAAGCGTGACGACGGTAAGGCGTGCGGGAACCATCCGAGAAACCTACCTCCAATCGCCGGCATCGCGCCGGGGTGCGCGCGACCGTGAAAGCGAGCCTCGGCGGCCGATGAGGGAGATCCTTCAGCCGCAAGGCCTTGACGCATACAGCCTCGATCGCCCGTTGGCGAGATTCGCTACGGGGCGGTCACCGCCCACACACCTTTGGCAGCCGATGATGTTTCGGAACTCGACCCGACATACAGCACCGGTCCACTGACGTTGGCGGTGGTGATGGAGTCCGTGAACGAGTCGAACGCCCCGGGGATCGATCCTAAGTGGTAGGCCTCGAATTTGCACGGGTTTTCCGGGTGCGGCCTTGGGGCTGCCCACGCTTCTCCCGGCACACGCAGTGGGCACCGCGCCGCCGTTCGGGATGTAGTTGATCGTCGGCCTGGAGGACAGGCGGACGGCGAAGGTGATTCCGGAATACCTCCCGGTGACGCCCCAGCGCCGAGACCGAGACCAACCTGACAGGTCGGCCGCCACCCTGACTCAAGCCTCTGGATGGGGTGCTGATCGCCGAGGACCAGGGGATGGTGCGCGGCGCCCTGGCCAGCCTGCTCACCCTCGAGCCCGACATCGAGGTCGTGGCCGAGGTGGCGCGGGGCGATGAGGTGCTGGCCGCGGTGCAGCGGACCCAGTCCGACGTTGCCCTACTGGACATCGAGATGCCCGGGGCCACCGGCGTCGAGGCGGCTGAGGACGCCCGCAGCGTCTACAGGCGCTCGTCAACCGGCTCGGCACGGAAGGGTTCACCGCTGCCGCCCGGTGACTGGCCAATGACCTCGACGCGCCTGTCGTGCACCTCCTGATACCCACTCCGTCCCCACCGACGATGGCGGTCCATGAACCTGCTCGGGCGCTCGCGGGGCGAGGTCAGGTGCCGCACCAAGGTGATGGGCCGCGGGGGACCATCCACAGCTGCTCCTCGTGCGCGCGTACCAGGGCCACTGCGCGCTCGGCTCACCGTGTCAGAGAGCTCGCGCCAGGAGTCGGCCAGCTCGTCCAGCTGCAGGTGCAGCGGCCCGAAGTGCGCTGTGGCCGGGCCCAATTCGCGGCCGGCGCCAAGGCCCGGACGCGCTTGATGCGCCCGGGCCTTCCGGCGGGGCTCAGGAGCTGTGGAGCGCCTCGCGCAGGAACGCCGCGCCCTGAGTGGTAGCCGCGCGCGCGGCGTGGGTGACAGCGAGTGGATGCAGCATCACGAAGTCGTGGATGATGCCCCCGTAGCGCGTCGCGGTCACAGGCACTCCCGCGGCGCGGAGCTTCGTGGCGTATGCCTCGCCTTCGTCGCGCAGGACGTCGGCTTCGCCGGTGATGACCATCGCGGGCGGCAGGCCAGCCACGTCCGCGCGGGTCGCACGAAGCGGCGAGGCGAGGATTTCGCTGCGCCGGGCCTCGTCGGGCAGATACTGATCCCAGAACCACGCCATGCCGGGCGCGGCGAGAAAGTACCCCTCGGCGAACTGGTGATAGGAGCCGGTGTCCATGCCGGCGTCGGTCACCGGGTAGTAGAGCAGCTGCGCCGCGAACGGCGGCCCTCCGTGCTCCTTGGCCATCAGGGTGACGGCGATCGTCATGTTGCCCCCCACCGAGTCACCGGCGATCGCCATGCGGTCTGGATCAAGTCCGTACTCGCTGCCATGCTCGACGGTCCACAACGCCGCGGCGTAGGCCTCTTCTATCTGGGACGGATACTGCGCTTCGGGTGCGCGCCGGTAATCGGGAAAGACGACGGCAGCCTGCGCGCCGACGGCCAGGTTGCGCACGAGCAGGTCATGGGTCTCAGGGCTCCCGAGCACCCAGCCGGCCCCGTGGATGTAGAGGATGACGGGAAGCGTGCCGGTGGTGCCGCCGGGCTTGATGAGGCGCAGGGCGATGTGCCCGTGCGGTCCACCCGAGATCGTGAGGTCCTCGATCTCGACGTCGGGCTTGTCGATCGGGGAGCGCTGGACGCCCTCGAGGACTTCCCGGGCGTCCTCGGGACTCAGCTCGTAGATGAACGGCGACGTGGAGGTGGCCTCGGCGAACTCCTGAGCGGCGGGTTCGAGAACGACAGCCGCTGTCTGCTGCGTGGACATTGCTACTCCTCTGTGGTGGGTTTGCTGCCTGGGGTGCTGGGATGCGGTGGAGTGAGGTCAGCGCGCCGGGGGGTTAGGCGAACCGCTTGATGAACTCGAGCGCAGTGGCGGCGACCTCCCGCCATCCGCTATCGATCGTCAGGGCGTGGCCCCGATTGGGGATTTGCACGATCTCGGTGACCCCGGGGTTGCGCTTCTGCTTCTCGAAGGAGGCGTGGACGATCGCCCATGGGACCGTGTTGTCCGTCTCCCCTGAGATCAGCAGGAGCGGGCCGCGCTCAGGGTTCTCGGTGTCAACCTTCGCCTCGGTCCAGGGGTTGAGGTTCGCGGTTGCGGCCTGGAACAGTGGCGCCCCCGGAGCGGGAACGGCGAATTCCTCGTACAGCGCCTTCGCCTCGTGCTCGTCGACGGCGTTGGCGAATCCGAAGCGGAACTGGTCGTAGGTGAGCGGCACGGCCCGATGGCGGTTCAGTGGGTTGCCGAGCACCGGCTTTGCCGACTTCAGCGCGGAGATTGGCAGCGGGAGAACGCCACGGAACGGGGCCGCGTCGATGGCCACAGAGGCGGCGGCGAGGCCGCGGCCGGCGATGATCTGCGCCAGCAGCCCACCGAAGGAATGGCCGATGACCGCCGGCTTGCGGTCGAGCTGCTCGATCACGCGTGAAAAGCGATCGGCGACCTGACCGATCGTCTTGCCGGCAAAGGCCTCTGGGTTCGCGTTCGCCTCGGCGACCGTGTCCGGGTCATCCGGCCAGCGCGGCGTCAACGCCGTGTATCCGGCCTCCTCGAACAACGCAGCCCATCGATCCCAACTGCTGGGCAGCAGCCACAGTCCGTGGATGAAGACCGCGGGCACGCGTCCGCTCGCGTTCGCACGGGCAACTTGGACATCATCGTGCTCGGCCGCGGTGGAATTGTCAGTGCTTGACACGTCGGCTCACCCTGGCTTTCTCGTGGTAGAGGTGTACGGCGGCTAACACTGAACCGACGACGTCCGATCGTCAGTGGAGAAAGACCCGGTCAAGGCCGGCATGGCGGTGGAAAGCTCCACTCCTCGGCGTGCCTGCGCTGCGATAGGGTCGGGTCATGGAACCGGGAGTGGCGTCCCGCGGCGTGGAGCTCGAGACCTGGAACGAGCTGCTGAGGGCCGTTCGAGCCGAGATCGCCGAAGCCATCGAGAACACCACCGAGCGCACACGCACGCTGCACTCATACGATGCGGTGGCGACGGAGGCAATCCAAGAGCTCGTCGCCCGTCAGTACGAAACCGTCCTCGACCGGCTCGACGAGCGACGCCGACCCGACGCACACACCGACGGCAGCTTCTTCGACACCGCCGGCGAAACACGGGGCCGCCAAGGCGTCGCGATCCGCGAGATGCTCGCCCTCTGGCGAATCGGACTTGAGTACCTCCACGAACTTGCCCGCCGGGTGGCGACCCCCGGGCCCAACCGGGACGCGCTCCTGCTCGAGTTTCTCGAGCTCGCACTCGCGTGGGGGGACTTCGCGATGCTCCACGCCGCCGAGGGCCACCGGCGCGGCGAGCTCAGCCAGGCCCGGGAGCAACAACACGTCCAGACCAACTTCGTGCGCCGAGTCATATTCGGCAGCGCGACCCGAGGCGAGATACACAGCGCGCTCGGCTTACTCGGTCTCGATGCGCGGGGCCTCTACCACGCCGTCCGAGCGCGCCCACTGCCGAGGGTCGACATGGAGACGATCGAGCGCTATCTCGGCGCCGACGGTCTCGTCCGACGCGGAAACGGCCTCATCGCCATGATCGACGGAGACGCCTGCGGCTTCATCGCGCACCTCCCTCATAGTGCCGCACCCACCGCCATCGGGATCTCGATGCCGGTCGCCCTCACCTCGATAAAAGACGCCTTCCGCCAAGCCAGCAGGGCCCTCGAAACTGCCCTCACGCTTGGCGCCAAAGGCGTGTTCAGCTTCGGAGATCTCAGCCTCCACGCGGCGATCGCGACCGATACTGACATCGGCGACGTCATGATCACGCGCTACATCACCCCCCTGCTCACCATCACCGGCGGTGAAAGCGTGCTTGCCACCACCGAGCGCTACCTCGGGAACGATCGCAACATCGAGCTCACTGCAAGGGACCTCGAGGTCCACCCCAACACCGTCCGCCAGCGCCTAGACCGCTTCGAGGAGGCCACCGGCCGCTCACTGCGAGAAACCGAGACCGTCGTCGAGGTCTGGTGGGCGCTCCAGCGGCGACGCCTCAGCTGAGAGGCTCCTTCTCAGTCGCCGCGTCAATCCGGGAGAGCGACCTCGGTCCGCGTCGCGGCGCTGTGCCTGGCCGCCGCGATCACGCGCAGCACGGCCACGGCGTCAGCCGCATCGACCGGGGGCGCGGTGCCTTCGCGAAGCGCCTGCTCGACCAGCGCATAAAAGCGCGGCCATGCTCCAGGTTCGACCGGGACGGAGGCGCTGCGCTCGCCGGCCACGAGGCGTCCCTGCTGGCCCGGCTCCGGTGCTCCCCACTCGGGTGACGTGTCGGGGCGAGCGCCACCTCGCAGCGCTGCCTCCTGAGGATCGAGACGAGTGACCAGAAACCCCGCGCGTGTCCCCTGGACCCGCAGGCGGGGTCCCACCGCGGGGGTCTTCGAGCCGGCGTAGAGATGGCTGATCGGCCCATGGGCGTGACGCAGGGCGAGGAAGACGTCGTCCTCACTGACCAGCCCCCCTCTCGACTCAAGTTCCGCGTAGACATGCGTGACGGGCCCGAACAGCACGAGCGCCTGATCGATGAGATGGCTGCCCAGGTCCAGCAGCTGACCACCCCCCTGCTCGGGGGCGACGTTTTCCCGCCAACCGCGCGGCTCAGCGTCGGGCCGCCAGCGTTCAAAGCGGGACTCATACCGCGTCACGGCGCCGAGAGCGCCCTCGTTGATCAGACGTTCCAGGGTCAGATGATCGCTGTCCCAGCGCCGGTTCTGAAAGACGGTGAGCATGACGCCCGCGCGCTGCGCGCGCCCGATCAGATCCTCGGCCTCGGCCTCGGATACGGCCAAGGGCTTATCCACGACGACAGGGACGCTCCGGACGATCGCTTCAGCGGCCAGCGGGGCGTGCGTGTCATTCGGTGTGGCCACGACGAGGAGATCCGGCGGCAACTCCTCCCACAGCACATCAGGATCTGCCACGACCTGCAGGCCCGGATAATCAGCCCTCGCCTGGGCTGTCCGCTCGGGGCTGCTGGTAACGACGGTCGCCAGCTCAAGCCCGGCCGTGGCGGCAATCAGCGGCGCATGGAAAAAGCGTCCCGCCAAGCCGTAGCCGATGATCGCCACTCGCACGTTCGCCACGCTCTCCGAGAATATCCCTCGCATCCGGGACCGACATGTCCGCAGGGTCTCGAGCCTGGCCGACCTCGATCAGGTGGCCGACCGGGTCAGACGGGGCAGATCTCGCGTCGCCAATCCTTCGGCGCCGAGGGAGACTCGGCGCCGAAGCGGCTCGAGGCGTGACGGCTAGTTGGCGCCGACGACCTTGAAGGCCTGGTTGACGAAGACGTGGTGCGGCCAGTTGACGCCGATGTTGTGGACCTCGTACTCACCATTGCTCAGTTTCACAACACGGTCCACGACGCCCCCGGGGTAGGCGGCCAACGCAGCTTCAGTCGCTTGATTCGCTTGCGTCCCGCTCACGATCGTTCCCGACCCCTGGCTGTAGTTTGCCGGGATCTGACCGACCTGCTTTGAGGTGGACGGTGCGCCGCGCTGGAAGGGGACCACGCCGGCTGCCGAAGACGTTGTAGATCCGCCCGTCGGTTGCACGATGACCTGGCTGGCCGTGATGGTCGTTCCGCTGGTCGTCCCAAGCACGAGGACGTTCTCGCCCTTGGTGATGGCACTCGCCGAGCTCGCGCTTGTCCCCTTCTGGTAACTCGTAGTGGACGCCTCCTTGACGGTCACCTTCTGACCCGCCGATGTCGAGATCGTGAAGCCCGAGGTGGACACGCTGGCGACCGTGCCGGATGATCCCCCTGCGGCCGGTCCAGACCGAGCGTTGGATCCCCCGCCGCCGGACATGGGTCGCCCTGACGCTGCCGGGGGGGCCGCGGCTGTTGTCGCGGTGCCTGAGCCGGTGCCCGAGCCGGTGCCTGAGCCGGTGCTGGCGGTTGCGCTGACAACGCCGTAGGCACCACCGCCTCCGATCGCGATGGCCGAGGCGCCGATGGCGATGTACCTGGTGAGTCTGCGGGAGAACATGGAACTAATCCCTTCATTCGTCGGTTGATCGCGGGTGCGCGTTGGTTTCACGATGCGCGGACGCGCTAAGAGCGCCGTGAGAGGGACGGCACAGGTTCTTCTGAATGTGTTGCAGGCCCCGCGGCCCCCGGATTCGCATAGAGTCCGCGCGCAATGCGGGCGGTAGTGATCACCGATCATGGAGGGCCCGAGGTCCTCAAGGTCCAGGAGCGGCCCGATCCGCCGGTGACGGCAGGAGAGGTTCGCATCGCGGTCAAGGCCGCGGGAATCAACTTTGCCGACACCCTAGCCCGAACCGGCCTGTATCCGGACGCGCCGAAGGTGCCATGCGTGGTCGGCTACGAGGTGGCGGGCGAGGTCGAGTCAGTGGGCGACGGAGTCGAGTCGGTCAGACCTGGCGATCGGGTGCTCGCAGGCACGCGCTTCAACGGTCAAGCCGAGCTGGTCACAGTGCCCGAGAGCATGGTCTACGAGTTGCCTGAGCAGCTCTCCTTCGCGGAGGGTGCCGCCTTCCCGGTCAACTACGCGACCGCCCAGGCCGGTCTCGTCGTGATGGGAGGGCTGAAGAAGGGCGAGCGAGTGTTGATTCACGCTGCGGCTGGTGGGGTCGGGATCTCGGCAACGCAGATCGCCAAGCGCATCGGCGCCGAGGTGTTCGGCACCGCGTCCGCCTCGAAGCACGACGCGATCCGCGAGCAGGGAGTCGTCCATGCGATCGACTACCGCAATCAGGACTTCGCCGACGAGGTGCGCCGGATCACCGGCGGCGAGGGGATCGACGTGGCCTTCGACGCCATTGGTCCGTCGAGCTTCCGAAAGGACTACCGGTTGCTTCGCGCCGGCGGGCGGCTGATCATGTACGGCGCCTCGGAGGTGCAGACGGGTGAGAAGCGTAACGTCGCCCGCGCGCTTCGGAGCGTGGCCAAGAGCCCCTTCTCGTCGATGCCCTGGTGGAAGGGGCTGGGAGTGATGAACGAGAACAAGGGCGTTTTCGGCCTCAACATGCTCTCCTGGTGGGACGCTGAGGGAAGCCTGGACCGAGTCATCGAGCCGTTGATACCGGCGCTCCGAGCCGGGCAGCTCAAGCCAGTCGTCGCCGAGGCCTTCCCGTTTGACCGGGCGCCTGACGCCCACCGCTTCATCGCCGAGCGGCGCAACATCGGCAAGGTTGTCTTGGTCCCCTAAAGGGGCGGGGCGCTAGGTCAGCGGGCGCCGGCGTCGCTGAAGACGGCGAGCCCGTAGTGGGGTATGGGCACTAGCACCTGGTGATTTCGTGGGTCGACGGCGAGCGAGTGAGCCGAGGCAGCCGTGGGAATGTTGGCAATCCACCTATTGGTGCTGGCCGAAATCACCCCGAGCACCGGCGTCGGATACCCGGTCGACCTTCCGTTCGAGGTCATCGACTCGGCGCCCAGGTAGTAGCGCTGACTGGCCGAATCGAACCCCACCTCGTCAGAGCCGCTCACCTGCCGGAGGCTCGCGACGATACGACCGGTGCGGGCGTTCATGACATACGTGACGCCCGGGTTCGGACGGTACTTTTTGCTTCCGACCGTGTCGCCGGCCATCGCATCGCCACTGCAGCCCAGGAGCATCCGCTGCGCCTTCGGATCAAGGGCCAGACCCGCCGGAGAGCATCCGGTGACCGGAAAGGTCCGCTTGATGGACCTCGTGCCGGGGGCGATGACCGCCACCTCGCCGCGCCAGGCTCCGTTGGTGCTCGGCACCTGCGGCACGTTGATGTAGAACCGATTGGTGCTCGGATCCCACACCGACTGCTCAAGGCCGTCGATGGCGTGAGGGAACTTGAGCGTCCCCAGGACCCGGTCCTTGGTGGGATCGCGATTGACGGAGATGAACGACACGTAGGGCGGCGAGTCGAGGTCATTGGCGACCATCATCACCCGATCGCGGGCGTCATAGGAAAGCTCGTCGGCCCGGCACACCCCGCCGGTAGACACCGTCGCCGCCAGCTTGCCCGAGGTTGGCGAGGTCAGGTTGAAAATCTTCATCGAGCTCGACGGAGAGCTTGCCGTCACGCCGTCCGAGGCCCACAGCTGCGTGACCCCGCCGGTGTGTACAACCACGTTGCCGTTCGGGCCTTGAACGCCGAGGGGGCCGCACGTGGATTTCTGTGAGGGCGTCGCGGCGACACCCGTCCCGGCGAAGGCACCGCGGCCCACGACCTCCTCAGACGAGTGGGCGGCCGCCCTGTGCGCATCGACTCCGTTATTGGTCCGATCAGACAAGTAATACGTTCCGGTCTGAGGGTCGACCCAGCTGATGTCGAAGCTGGTGGGCTGGGTCGAGGGCGCGGCGAGCCTGGCGGTGGCGGTCTGATGGATCGGCACCGCGGCGCTGCCGACGCGCTTGACGGTCGCAGCCGCGCGGCCGACTCGCTTGACGGTCGCAGCCGCGCGGGCGTTCCCGACGGACTCAGCGGTCGCGCCGCCGATGGTCGCGAGGCCCCCGATCGCCGCCAGCGCACCGACCCCCGTCGCGCTCACCCAAGCCAATGTCCGTCGCGGCATGCCAGTTTCTCCTCGAGGTCGGCGGCGGCGATCAGCCGCCACCCACATTGCCGGCGGACTGGATCACCGTCACCCCGACCGCCGGACCGATGATGGTCGGGCCGACGATCGAAGAGATCTGGCCAACCGAGGGGCCAACAAAGGAGAGGCCCCCCGCGCCAAGGCATACCTGAGCGGCGGTCCCGCCCACCGGCCCGTTGCCTCCCTGCTGAGCCGAGGAGCTTCCGCACACCCCGCCGTCGCCCGCGGCGTTTGCGCCCGCCGCCGCGACGACGGCCGAAGCCGGCCAGCTGAAGGTCGCGTGCGGAAACGCGAAGCCCGCCGTGGGAAATGTGTATTGAGGCATGGCGAGGGTGCTGGCACTCGCTGCAGGAGCACCGACGGTGAGCGCGGCGCCGGCTGCGAGCGCCGACACGAGAAGTCTGCGGAAGGGCATCATGGTCTGGTTCCTGATCGGGGGATACGGCTTGCGCCAAATACTCGTCGAGGCACGGGCCCCGGCTGCTATCCCGTGGGGTCGAACTCACTGGACCAAGGGACCTGCTCGGGTCTCAGGTCCCGGCCGTCTTTCGTCTGATCCGGGTGGCGACGCGGGCGCCTCGCCGGGCTTGACTCGATCGCCCTTCCGCCGGGAGCGATGCCGGTCCCGCCCACAACAGCGAGCGGACGCTATGGATCGACGCCGACCCCCACGAGCTGGCGCCGGCTCGCTTCGCCGCTGACCTCAGCCGGGTCGCAGAACTCACCTTCGCCGCCGAGGCGACCCGGTCA
>JAXDGI010000149.1:0-3181 GCA_034665145.1 Solirubrobacteraceae bacterium | reverse complement strand
GACCGAGCCCACTCAGCGTGCCGCCATACGGGCGGGATCGCCGGCGATCCCGGTTTTGCGTCTAAAACTCTTCGCGCCCATGACGCGATCGAGATGTCAGACCTTGCGACCTTGTCGAGTTCACTATGCTGATCGCCCCCGGAGGAGCTCGCCGAAAGGCTCGCCATCCGTTGCGGATTCCGGTGATTGTGATCGGCCATTCCGGCCGAAGGTGATCACCGATTCCGGTGATCGTGATCACGCCCCTGACGCGGCCGATTGGATCGGCGTGAGGGTCGCAGCGATTTGCGCCGTCGACACGAATACAGGTTGCATAAGAAGGGTGGTGCCGGTCAAGGCGGCAGAGGATCGTCCATGGAGTCCACGGAGGGGACCCGCGCGCGACGCGCAGTGCCCTCACGAGCGACGGAGCGGCGCGCGTGGGGAGGGGCTGTGGGCCCCCGTGGGCGATCAGTTCACGGACAGTCATGCAGCGGAGCTTTCGCTGGCGACGAGGCGCCGGCGCAGCGACGGGCCTTTGAGGTCGATGCGATGGGCGCGATGGATGATGCGGTCGAGAATGGCGTCAGCCAGGGTAGGATCGCCAATGACCTCATGCCAGCGATTGGCCGGGAGCTGACTGGTGACCAGCAGGGATCCCCTGTCATAGCGATCGTCGACGATCTCGAGCAGATCACGACGCTGTTCGGCGTTGAGCGGTTCCGGCCCCCAATCGTCGATGATCAGCAGGCGAGTGCGTTCGAGCGTGGTCATCAGCCGCGGCAGCCGGCCTTCGCCGCGCGCCTGGGCGAGATCGGTGAACAGGCGTGAGGCGCGCTTGTAGAGCACCGAAAAGCCCTCGCGGCAGGCCTTGTGGCCGAGAGCGCAAGCCAACCACGACTTGCCGATACCGGTCGGGCCAATGAGGCAAAGATGATGATGCTCGCGGATCCATTCACAGCTCGCGAGCTTGAGGAAGAGAGCACGGTCGAGGCCGCGATGAGCGCGGAAATCGACGTCCTCGACGACGGCAGACTGGCGCAGCCGGGCCTCGCGCAGGCGGCGGGCGAGCCGCTTGTTCTCGCGGCTGGTCGCCTCCCGATCGACGAGCAGCCCGAGCCAATCCTCGCGACTGAGTTCGCCGGCATCGGGAGCGTTGTGCAGCTCGAGAAAGGCATCGGCCATGGCGGTGAGGCCGAGCGCGCGCAGGCGCTCGACGGTAGGGTGGATCAGCATCTGCGTCTCCTTGGGTCAATGGTAATAATCGGGTCCGCGAATGTTCTCGTGGATCAGCAACGGCAGCTCGGCAGCGCCGCTGGGAGCGCGCTCGCGGCGGTTCTTCAGAATGGCGGCGACCGAGGTGTAGGACCGGGTGCCAAGCACCAGCGCGCGGGCGCAGGCGGCGTCAACGCGTTCAGCGCCATAGCGCTTGACCAGGCGAAGGATGCCGACGCAGGAGCGAAAGCCCTGCTCGGGGTGCGGCCGCGAGCGCAGGATGACATCGACCAGTACGGCGGCGTCCGAGCCGACGGCTTGGGCCTCATGGCGGATGCGCTCGTGGGTCCAGTCGCGATAGCGCCGGTGGGCGGAGGGCATGTGTTCGGGGACGGTGGTCGGCCGATGCGGGCGCAGGCTGCGGCGATGGCTGGCGACCCGTTTGCCGCGATGAAAGATCTCGATTGTCGCGACGGTGATGCGCGCCTCGACCTCCTGGCGGAGCAGCTGGTGCGGCACGCTGTAATAATGCTTGGCGATCTCGACGTGATAATCGAGACCGACCCGGCAGCGCTTCCACTCGGCGTACTCGTAAGCCAGCGGCGGCAGTGACCTGAGCGCCGGTTTGTCGAGCTGCTCGAAAAGCGCCCGCCGGCTCATGCCCCAGCCGCGCATCGGACGGTCATTGAGCTCGTCGAGCAGCGCGCGGATCGCGGCATTGAGTTCGGCCAGCGAGAAGAAGCGTCGATGTCGCAATCGCGCCATGATCCAACGCCCGACGACCTGGACACCGACCTCGACTTTGGCCTTGTCGCGTGGCTTGTAGGGGCGCGCCGGAACAATGGCGGTGCCGTAGTGCCGGGCCATGTCGGCATAGGTCCGGTTGACCACCGGCTCATGAAAGCAGGCCTTGGTGATCCCGGCCTTGAGATTGTCGCTGACCGTCTGGCGGGCGACGCCGCCGAAATAAGCAAAGGCGTGGACATGCGCCGCGATCCAATCGGGCAGCTTCTGGCTCCACACTGCCTCGGCGTAGGTGAAGCTCGACGCGCCCAGGACGGCGACAAAAATCTGGACCGGGATGATCTCACCCGTCAGGCCATCGACGACCTCGCCGGTGCGGCCGGCGAAGTCGACAAACAGCTTCTCGCCGGCGATATGGGTCTGGCGCATCGTCGGCTTCAGCCGGCCCGCCCAACCGCGGTACAGATCGCAGAACCAGGAATAGCCGAACCCGTCGGCCGCGCCGGCCCGGTACTCCTCCCACAGCAGCGCCAGGGTCACATTGGGCCGGCGCAGCTCGCGATGCACCCAGGCCCAATCGGGCATCGGGCGCTGGTCCGCGGCGATCGCCGGTGGCGGTGGGAAGAGCAGCGCTTCAAGCTGCACGTCATCGAGATCTTCGGCCAAGGGCCAGCTCACGCCGGCAGCGCGGGCCCGGCTTAGATAGCCGCTGACCGCTCCCTGGCTCAGCCCCAAGCTCTTGGCAATCGCACGCTGCGGCAGCTCGCTGGCAAACCGCAGTCGCAAAACTTCGCGGATCTGGCGCATCGACACTCTCTCGGCTGGCATCTCGTTCCCCTGCTGTTTGGCAAAGGGGAGAGCCTACCTTCGGTTGAGGAATGTCGACGACGCGGGCCGCTATACCCTTACGCCGGCCTGATCACGATCACCAAAATCGATGATCACCTTCGACCGGAATCCGTGGGTGGGAAGTTGCTCTGAACCTCGAGTGATTCACGCCCAAATTCGCGATGAGGTTTCGATGTAGGGGCCATAGGCACGCAGGGTTCGAATCCGTCTCCCTCCGGTGGCGCGTCTGGGCTTGGCTCGCGTCGACGATCACGATGGCGCCGTCGGGCGAGCGCATCGGCGAGGCGACGCAGGCGCACGATCTCCGCCCCGGGGAGGACGTCGGGTGGTGGAAAAGCGAGCACGTTCCAGGCAAGTGCGGCGACACGGGCAGATCTCCCGGGGTAAGTTCCTT
>JAXDGI010000148.1:0-10340 GCA_034665145.1 Solirubrobacteraceae bacterium | reverse complement strand
CGCCGCCGTCGGAGCTGCCGTTGCAGGTGATGGAACTGGTCGGCGCGGTGGTGTCGGCGGGGGGACTGTTATCGAACAATCCAAAGTCGTCCATCGTCACCGAGCCGACATTCTGCAGGCCCATCCCGACCGATAGGTTGGTCGCACCCGTGGGCAGGGCCGGGGTCGACCAAGTCTGCTGGGTCCAGGTCGAGCTGCTCGCGTAAAGCGGCGACTGCGTCCAGAAGGTCCAGGCTCCGGCGCTGTTGCGGTAATAGGCGAAGAACCGGGGAGACGCCGTCGAGCCTGCCGGAACCTTGTACCAGCTGGTGACGGTGTACGTGTGGCCGGGGGTGGCCGCGGGTGCACACGTGCCCGTGTCCTGGGCGGAGACCAGCTTGCGATCGCCGTTGGTCCAGGCGCTGACGTTCAGGTTCTCGGCGTTGGCGCCGGTATGGGCGTCGGTGCTCGGAGCCCAGGTGAACGAATTGGTCCCGTACCCCCCCAGGAGCCAGCAGCTCGGCGAGCCTCCCGATGTCGTCTCCAGCGACGCGTTCTGGAGGAGGTTGGTCGGCGAGTTGGCGACGTTGACGCTGATCGCGCTGGTGGTCGTGGCGTTCCCCGCCGGGTCAACCGCGCGAACCGCGATCGTATGTGCGCCATTGCTCAAGTTGCGCGTGTACCAGTTGTAGGTGTTCAGGCCGTTGGTCGTCGTGCCGGCGACCGCACCGTCGACCAGATAGTCGACGTGGTCGACGGCCACGTTGTCCGAAGCGTTCGCCGTGATGGCCACCGTGCCGGCCACGCTCGCCCCGCTCGAGGGGGACGTCAGGGAGACGGTCGGCGGGCTGGTGTCCGCGCTACCCGTGGGCTTGGCGTCCTGGATGCCAAAGTCGTCGACGGTCAGGGTTCCGTTGCCGCTGATGGTCAGGCCGACACTGAGCCCGGTGACCGCCTTGGGCACCACCTGCGTGGTCCACGTGGCCTTCTTCCACGTCGAGGAGGCCGCAAAGGTGGGGCTGCTGTCCCAGTAGCCGAACGCGCCCAGCGAGTCACGACTGAATGCCGTGAAGTAGACCGGGATGGTTGACTTGTACCACTCGGTCACAACATAGGTGTGTCCGGACGTGACGCTGGGCGTGCACTGACCGAGATCCTGATTCTGGTAGAGCTTGGCGTCACCGTCGGTGTAGTTGCTCATCACGACACGTTCCGCCCAGGAGCCGGTGTGGGCGTCATTCGTCCAGCTCCATGTGGCGGAGTTGTTGCCGGTCTGGTCGGCGGTGTAGCAGTCCGGAGCTGAACCTGGGCTGCCTCCGTTGCTTGTGTTGTACTCGAGCGAGGCATTGCGCAGCACGTTCTGCCCGTTGGGAGCGGGCGGGAACGGCACGGTCACCGCTGGCTTTACCGATCCTCCGATGACGTCAGCTACGCGCGAAACCACTACTCCGTTGCCCTGCTGTCCCTGCAGCCAGGTCAAAAAGGAGCTGAAATCCGCCTGGGTGATCCAGTCGGTATCGCAGGCGTTGCAGATCTGGTGGAAGGTCACCGGAACCCAACCGCCGCCGCGCTGCTCCGCGTTAGTGACGGCGCTCTCATAGGCGGCGAGGGTGCTGCTCGAGGCGCCCGAACGGATCGCGTAGGGATCGGCGGGCGGGTTGGTCTCCGGCGCCAGGACCGAGGTCCGGGCCGAGTTGTAGCCGCACGAAGCGACCATCTGCTCGATGCTCGAGTTGTAGTCCCCGTAGGGATAGGCAAAGTCGGTGGGGGCATAGCCCTGGCTGAGCAGATTGGACCGGTCATCGCACACCTGACGCTGCGCCTCCGCCGGATCGGTGTTGGGAAGATCGACGTGATCGGCCGTGTGGCCGCCGATCTCGTTGCCGGCCTTGTAGAGGTCATGAATCTGAGTCCAATTCATGTAGTAGTCAGACGTGCCGGTGCGAGCGCTGTTGATGTAGAACGTGCCCGTCATGTTGTGGGCCTGCAGCTGAGCCAGCGCCCAGTACTGGCTCGCCGTCCCGTCGTCAAAGGTCAGCGAGACAATCGTCTGCCCGGTGGCGGCGGCCGCGGTGGCCGGCAACGCGGCCGCGGAGGCAAGGCCCAGTCCCACGAGGACGAGGCTCAGCCACAGGCAGCGTTGTGCCAGCCACCGGGCGGCGACCGAACCCGCGCAACGCGGTCCTGAGCTAAGACCAAAATTCAGCACGAGGGTCAAGGTACTCGCGATCCTCCTGTCTCTCGCCCCACTTATGGGGGGGTTCTCGGCGCCTCCGGTGACCCTTTGAGGGGCCCGCAAGCAACGAGCGTCGCCAGCCGTTGATGGTCTGCGATGCAGCAGCCCGGCGCCGTCGTCAACACCTGTCTGAGCGGGCGGTCGGCTTAGATGCACGAGAAGGCCGTCCGCGGCGTCCCCTGGACGATGATCACCTTCGGGGCAGCGAAGGTCGTTGGATCACTGACCACGATCGTCCTCGCCCGGCTCCTCGCGCCGGATGACTTCGGAGTGTTTGCCCTGGCCAACCTCGGCCTGGGCCTGCTCAGCATCTTCAACGGCAACTGGCTCGGCGCCACGCTGATCGTCCGCAACGACCTCGACGGCGCTCGCGCGCGCGGGACCGTGCTCACCCTGGTCCTCGCCTCGGGGGCGCTGATGGCCGCCGGTTTGGCCGCCGTGGCTCCCGTCGCCGCGCAGCTGTTTCATCAGCCCCGCTTGGAGGCGATCCTGTTCGTATTCGCCGCCATCCTCCTATTCAGCGGCGTCAACTGGTTCTACGACATGGTCATGCAGAAGGAGTTCGAGTTTCGCCGCCGCTTTGCCGCGCAGATCTCCCGCGCGGTTGTCTTCTCTGTCGTCGCGCTCGCGCTCGGCTTTTCGGGCTTCGGGGTGTGGAGCCTGGTCATTGCTCACGTGGCCGGCCACGCCACCAACGGGATCGTCCTGATCACCCTGGCTCCCTACCGCGTCCGCCCGGCCCTCGATCGCTCACGCGTCGCCGACATCGTGCGTGGCAGCCGCGGCTTCTTGGGTCAGGAAGTCGCCGAGTTCTTTGAACAGAACGCCGACTACATCGCCGTCGGGCAGGTGCTGGGAGCGACGCAGCTGGGCTTCTACTCAATGGCCTACCGGCAGGCCGAGCTGCCGCATTTCGCCGTCGCCGACCCGGTCGGCACTGTCACCTTTCCCGCCTTCGCGCGCATGCGCCACGAGGGCAAGGATCTGCGGCGCCCATTCCTCACCGCCCTGCGGTTGGTCTGTCTGGTCACCTGCCCGCTGGGAATCATCCTCAGCGCCGGAGCACAGCCGTTCACGCAGGCCCTGTTGGGGTCCAAGTGGGTGCCGATGACCGGAGCGTTGACGGTATTGGGGCTATGGGCGATCGCCCGTCCCCTCCAGGTCACCTTCGGCCGATTGTTGAACTCGCTGGGCGCCGCCTGGCTGTACGGCCGCATCTCGGTCGTCGGCCTCCTGCCCTTCACGATCGGAACGGTGGTGGCCGCACACGTCGGGGGGATCGCTGCGGTCGGACTGGTCCTGCTCGCCTACATGGTGATCATCGCCGGGCTGCTGATGCGGGTGGTGGCACAGCGACTGGACCTCCCGGTCGCCGACCAGCTGGCCGCCTTGCGCCCCATGTTGGTGGCCTCGGCTGTGAGCTGGGTGCTCACCCGCGCGACGGCCAACGGTCTGGCCGGCGCGGCTCCCGCGGTCACCCTCGTCGCGACCGCCGCAGCCTGCCTGATCAGCTATGTCATCACCGTCGGGCTGCAGGATCGCCCGGTGCTCGTCACCGCCCTGCGCCAGCTCCGGCGCGCGCTCCCCAGCCGTCGGTCCGCACTCGTGACGCACTGACGCGAGATCCGGATGGGCACTCGCACCGACGCAAGAGCCGCATGGGCGGCTCGCACTGCGCGAGAGCCGGATGCTCGGGACACTAACTAGTGGCGAGTTCGGCGGGCAGCGAGCTGCGACCCGAGGCCCAGCAGGATCAGAAGCCAGCCAGCGAGCTCGGTCCCCTGCTTGAGCCCCACCTTGACCTGATAGGCCCAACTTCCGGTGCCCCAGCCAAGAGCCTGCACCACGTGGGGACCCAGGACATGGATCGCATAGGAGAGGATCAGCGTGCCGAGACCGGTGCGTACGAGGCTCCGGGCGCCAGCTCCGGCCCATAGCCGCCACAGGCACACGCCGAGGACGAACAACAGGGGTACGTAGAGCAACTTGCCCCAGGCCATGCGGTCGATGCTGGCGTGAAGCGGTGAGATCTCGGCGACGGCGAGAAAGGCGAGGATGCCCGCGGCGGCCACCCATGGCGCGCGCTGCGTCCGGGCCAGCCGGAGGCCAGTGGCGGCCGTCAGCGTGGCGAGCACGAGAATGGCGGCGATCAGGACGTGTGACCAGCTCGCGCTCGAGCTTGCGTCGAGGAGGCCTATCCGAGAGCCGGACCCGAAATTGAACAGGTGCGTGGCAAGCACTGTGACCAGTGCCAGCGCGGCCGGCGCAAACTGCAACCGCCGCCGCGGCGCTCTGCGGTCCCGCGCGAGGGCCGGCTGGGGCAGCGACAGTCCCAGCGGTGACACCGAGTCAGTCGTCGACATGGGAGGCACTCTAGGTCGGCCCAGCGCGATGATCGCTGGCCATACGGTTAGGTTTGACCGTGCGGCGCTGTGGCTGACCTAACGAACAGGCGCCTCCCAATCCCAGGGACGGGATTCCGGCCAAGCCCTTCCCGCACAGTGGCGTCTAGGTGCATGCTTGGCCCCCATGAGCTCAGTGGCCGTGATAAAGGACCGGCGCGCGGGCGGTGCTGAGAGTGAGCTTGACTCCGCCCGCTGGCCCGCCGCCGATTGGCAGGGCATGGTCAGTGAGCACACGCGAGACCTGCTCCGGCGCTCGCCGCAGTCCCGGCGCGGACGGCTCGTGCCCCGGGCCCTGCTCATCGCCGACCTGGTCGGGCTCACGGCCGCCTACCTGGTCGCCACGTACCGGTGGGGCGGGGACGGGGCGCTCGGCTCTGTTCGCGAGCTGACCTTGTTTGCGGCGTCCCTTCCGTGCTGGGCCGTGGTCGCCAAGCTACACGGGCTCTATCACCGCGACGAGGAGCGCGCCGACCACTGCACCACCGACGACATCGTCGGCGTCCTTCATCTGGTGACGATCGGGGCGTGGCTGTTGCTCGTCGCGTCCCGCCTCCAGGGCCAGAATGGCCCGGGAATCCTCAACCTGGCCGCCTTCTGGCTGCTGGCCGTGTGCAGCGTGCCCCTGGCCCGCACCGTGGCCCGCCGCATCTGCCGCGGCCGGCGCGCCTACGAGCAGAACACGGTGATCGTGGGGGCAGGGGACATCGGTCAGCTCATCTGCCGCAAGCTCACGAAGCATCCCGAATACGGCGCCAACGTGGTTGGCTTCGTCGACCGGACGCCCAAACAACGGCGGGCTGACCTGCCCGATCATCTTGCCGTCCTGGGCCCGCCCGAGCGCCTACCCGAGATCATCGCCAGCCTTCAGGTCGAGCGCGTCGTCATCGCCTTCTCCAACGAACCCGCTTCGCAAATGCTCGCGCTCCTGCGCCAACTGCGACCGCTGGGCGTGCAGATTGATCTCGTTCCGTGGCTGTTCGAGCTCATCGGACCTCGGGGCTCGGTGCATTCCGTCGAGGGCCTTCCCGTCATCGGCGTCTCGCCGCGGAGGCCATCGAGGGTCGCGCAGATGATCAAGCGGACGATCGACATCGGCGGGGCGAGCGCCGGTCTCATGGTCCTATCGCCCCTGATGGCGTACATCGCGCTCTGCATCCGGCGCGACTCTCCGGGGCCCATCCTCTTCCGTCAGACGCGGTTGGGCGTCGGGATGCGAGAGTTCAGCGCGCTCAAATTCCGGACCATGAAGGTCGACACCGATACCGAGGCCCACCGCGACTACATCCGCCGGATCATGTCCCACGATGTCAGCGCGGAGGGAAGCGGGCTCTACAAGCTTGACCGCTCGGATGCTGTGACCAGACCGGGACGGTGGCTGCGCCGGACCAGCTTGGACGAGCTACCCCAGCTCATCAACGTGCTTCGAGGTGAGATGTCACTCGTCGGACCGCGGCCGTGCATCCCCTACGAGGTGGAGAATTTCGATGCTCACCACCTGGAGCGTTTCGAGATGCCCCAGGGCATCACCGGCCTCTGGCAGGTCACCGCCCGCGCCAACTCCACGTATCTCGAAGCGCTCGATCTGGACGTGGCCTACGTGAGAGACTGGTCGCTGGGTCTCGACCTCCGACTGCTCCTGCGGACGCCCCTGCAGCTTCTGCGCCAGCGCGCATCGACGACATAGGTCTCTCACGACGTAGACCAGGACACAGGGGCTGCCGGTGCCCCACCACGAGCGAGCCGAACGTCGCCTCGCGTTCAGCCGATTGAACGAGCCCGGTCCGGGAGGCCTATATCGCGCAGCGGCTTGGTTTGGAAAGCTTGCCCTGTCGTGGCGGAGCCGCGGCAGATCCTGTGCAAAGGGCAGTCATGAGGACGCGACATGATGGGGGCAAAAGTGGACTTCTCAGATTCAACTGGGCGGCCGGTCAGCGCCATGCGGCGGCTGGTCATAGTGGCGGACAACTCGCTTCTCGTCGAGGCGATCCGCATCGGGTTTCGCAAGAGCGGAGAGTTCAGCCTCGTCGGCCACGCCGACGGGCATCGGACCTCGGCGCAGACGATCCTCGGCGTGCAACCGGATGTGATCCTGCTCGATGACATGGATCAATCCGACCGCGCCCTGGAGCTCCTCGACGCGCTGCACGAGGAGAAGTCCTCAGCCGCGGTCATCGTGCTGAGCATGCACCTTGACGCCGTCTGGCTCGAGCGCGTCTTCACGGCCGGCGCGACTGGGGTGATCTCCAAGGCCACCCATCCCGCTGCGCTCGCCACCCTGGTCCGGGAAACCCTCAACGGTCACATCTTCCACCGGAAGCCGGCCCCGGTGGCCACGGCCGCACCTCAATCGACCATTCCCAATGAGGACTTCCCCCTCACCGGGCGCGAACTGGAGATTCTCCAGCTCGTTGCGTCGGGCTGCACCAATAGCGACGTCGCGGGGAAGCTGTGGGTCACCGAGCAGACGGTGAAGTTCCACCTGCGCAACATCTACCGCAAGCTCGATGTCGCCAACCGCACCCAGGCGAGTCACTTCGCCCACGTCCAGGGGCTCGTCAAGCCCCAGGCGTCGATTGCCTTCGCCGGGACCCCCGAGCTCTCGGCCGTCGCCAACTAAGCGCCGGCCGCCTGATCAGGCGCGCTGGGCCGCCGCCCGAGGCCGGCGTCCCGTAAGCGGCTGGCCATGGAAGAACCGGTCCAGCGCAGCATGAGTCTGCCTGGGGCGTTCCAGCTGCGGGACGTGACCGCAGTTCAGCTCGAGCTGTTGGGCTGAGGGCAGCGCCTCGCGCACGTGACGCTCAAAGCGGATCGGGACGAGCGGGTCCTGGCGCCCCCACACGAACAGGCTCTCGGGCTGTAGCTCGGGCAGGCGCGTCCATAACCCGCGCGGTCCGCGTGGCTCCTCGAGATAGATGCTGCGGGCCGCGGCGTAGAAGGCGGCGCGCCCCCGCGGAGTGAGGTATGCACGCAGGAACTCGTCGATGCCAGCCGCGGTCCACTCTTCCGTGGCGCCCGGGACCACTCGGTGCACGATGCGCTCCACGACGAAGCGGGGGGCGGGCTGGATCAACCCCAGCTGCGGCGCCACAAGGCGCAGCACCGGCGCCCACGGCCGGTCGCGCAGCCAGGCCAGCGAGGGGGCGAGCAGTCCGATCCGCCCCACGCGCTCGGGGTAGCGCAGTCCGACCTCGATGGCCACGCGCCCGCCCATGCTGTTGCCGATGAGATGGGCGCGCTCGATTTTTCGGGCATCGAGCAGGGCGACCATGGCCCGTGCGAAGTACGCCGGGTCATAAGCGGCGCGCAGCGGCTTGACCGAGTCCCCGAACCCGGGCAGGTCGACCGCGATCATGTGAAATCCGCCAGCCAGCGCGGCCAGGGTGGGCAGAAAGGAGACCTTCGTGGCCCCCAGGCCGTGCATGAGCAGCACCGGGTCCCCGGTCCCGGCCTCGGCCACCGAGAGGGGACCCTCGGTGGTGCCGACGTGGCGCAGGCGCAGTCCCCCCTCCCCCGTCCCGGCCGTGGCGGCCAGGAACCCAACCCCGAGATGGAGATCGCGGCGCACGCGCAGGCGCCCCGATTGGTAGGCGAGCATGCCACCGCGGAGATCCTGAGCGATCTGGCGCCACGTGTCCGGGTCGGCACTGAGCACCGCGTCGGGCCGCGCGCGCCCGGATGCCTCGAGCGTCGCTGTCCGCCCATCGAGGAGCACGTCGCTGGGGTCCTCCCCGGCGCCCTGAAGGCGGATCCGGGCCGATGACCGCCCGAGCTCGAACACGGAGGGGTCGTAGCGACGGACCAACTGCTTGAGGATGCGGGGGGCGGCTGCGGGCATCTGCGGTTGTGTCCTGTCCGCTCTCCGGCTTCCTAAACCTTGGCCCCGAGTCGTCCCCTGGCCTGAGAGGCCTGCCCTCCCCCCGGCGAACGCACCGATTTCAGGGCCTTATTCAGTGAGCCTTCCGGCCTATCGGGGCGTTCAGGTTGGTGAACGCCCTGGCCCAACTACCGCATTTATGACGTCGCTGCAATGTTAGATACACCGAAAGCCTTACAAAATCCGTGATCTTTTGTTAGCTTTCGACACTAGAGAACGATCCTCGATCGTCAATGGGGGCATTGATGGGGGCAACCAGTGGGGAAATCGCGAGCCGCGCACGCTCGCGTCTATTAGGACTCTCCGGCACCGGCGCCAGCGCCGGCGGCCGGTGGTCGCCGCGCTTTGCGGAGGCCGGGACGGCCGTGCGCCTGCCCGGGGAGGCGGAGGCCGGGACGGCCGTGCGCCTGCCCAGGGAGGCGGAGGCCGGGACGGCCCTGCGCCTGCCCGGGGATTCGATCCGGGGCTGGGTGGCGCTCCTGGCCTTCCCGGTACTGCTCACTATCCTGATTCCGATCCTCGTGCGGCCCGGCGCAGGGCAGGCGACGACGCTGCACGCGGCCATCGAGACCATGCTCACCGGCTTCTCGGCCGCGGCGACCGGGCTAATGCTGCATCAATTCTCGCGCCACCGGCGGCTCACGGACCTGCTGCTGGCCGGCGCCGGCGCGACCATGGCGTTGCTCAATCTAGCCGTGATCGCCGCCCCGGCCGTCCTGGCCCTCAACCCGGGCGGCCAGTTCGCCGCCGCCGGTGTCTGGGGCGGCCTGATCGCCGGCTGTGCGCTGGCTGCGGCGGCGTGGACTTCCCCCGACCACGTGGTCACCTACCTGCGCCATCCGGTGCGGCTGACTCTCGGCGCCAGCGTCGTACTGATGGCGCTCGCCGAACTGGCCGGCCTGGTCCTGCGCAACGCGCTCATCGGCTCGGGGCACCGGGATACGCTCACCGCCGCCGACACCCTCAGCCACCCGCTGGCCTTCATTCTCGTCCTCGGTGCGATGCTTGCCTTCCTCGTCGGCGCGGCCGGCTTTGCCCATCACCGTCGGGATCGCGGCGCCGGCTTCAGCGACCTGCTGACCGCCGCCGCTCTACTTCGGGCCGGCGCCAGCTTCTCGCTCTTCATCGTGCAATCGCTGCCCGCCGGCCACGCGTCGCCCAACGCCGAGCTGCGCACCATTGCCGTGGCTCTCATCCTGGCTGCGGCCGTTCATCGCGAGCTCGGCGCGCGCCGCGTGCTGACGCGCGCCGTGGCTCTGGCCGAACGCCGCCGGGTGGCGCGAGACCTCCATGACGGCCTGGCTCAGGACCTCGCCTTCATCGCCGCCCACGCCTCGTGCATGGGCAACGATCTAGAGCACGAGCACCCCGTGGCGGTCGCAGCGCGCAATGCGCTGGCCATCTCCCGGGGAGCGATCGCCGAGCTGTCCGATCCCGCCGGAGCAACCACGCCGGAGTCGCTCGAGGCCATCGCCCAGGAAATGCGCGATCGTTTCCAGGTTGACATCGTGGTCAATACGCAGCTCGACCAGGAGCTCGACCGCCGCGCTCGCGAGACGGTCACGCGCATCACTCGGGAGGCCATCGCCAATGCCGCGCGCCATGGTGCCGCTGAGCAGATCCTCGTGTCGCTCACCGGCGGCGCCGCCGGCGTGACCCTGCGGGTCATCGACGACGGGTGTGGGATCACCGGCGCCGGCACCTCCGCCGTCCGCGAAGGTTTCGGGCTGCGCAGCATCCGCGAGCGCGCCGAGGCACTCGGCGGCGGCCTGAGCATCCGCCCCGCTCGCCGCCGGGGCACCGAACTCAAGGTCACCGTGCCATGAACACGCTGCCGAGGATCCTG
>JAXDGI010000147.1:0-20050 GCA_034665145.1 Solirubrobacteraceae bacterium | reverse complement strand
GGATCCCCGCGGGGATCCCGAGACGCCGCCTGCCAGCGCTCCTGAAAGGCAACGTTCCCACCGAGATCGCCGAGCTGGCATCTGGCCTGGTTCAGGGATTCCGCGCGGCGAGTCGCGGAGAAGAGCCGTCGGGGTTCATCTATCAGCGCTACAGCCTCAACAACCTAGCCGGAGTCCTGCTCGCGAGGAGATGGCGGGTTCCGCTGGTCTTGGAGGCCAACGGCTCGGAGGCGAAATGGCGTCAGGACTTCAGCGTCCTCAAGTACCCATCCCTCGCCAACGCCTGCGAGCGCTTGATTTTGCAACGGGCCGATCTCGTCGGCGCCGTTAGCGCCAATGCAGCTGAGGATCTGATTGCTGCAGGGGCCGATCCAAACCGTGTCCGGGTTGTGCCTAACGGCGTCAACGTCAGTCGCTTTGCCGATGCCGAACCGATGCCGCTCCCGGCATCGTTCCGCGGAGGATTCATCGTTTGCTTCGTCGGGCTGTTCTATCCCTGGCACGGTGTGCGCTTTCTGGCCGAAGCGTTCGGCCTGCTCCACGGAGACCGCCGCGATGCGCGGCTGCTGCTCGTCGGCGACGGCGAGGAACTGCCGAGCGTCCGCGCGATCCTTGAGCGCCACGGCGCACTCGAATCGAGCCACCTCACAGGGCTTGTGGCCCGGGCCGAGGCCCCGCGCTACATGGCCGCGGCCGACGTGCTCGTCTCTCCACACGCCGATGTGCACCGCTTCATCGGCTCACCGATCAAGCTGTTCGAGTACATGGCCGCTGGCAAGCCGATCGTCGCCACTCGGGTCGGCCAGATCCCCGAGATCATCGCCGAGGAGCACTCCGGACTGGTCGTCCCGCCCGAAGACCCACAGGCGATGGCGGCTGCCCTGGGGCGGCTCCACGACGACGCTGAGCTGCGGGCGCGGCTCGGCAGCGAAGCCCAGCATGAGGCCCGGGCACACCACTCCTGGGACTCCCGGCTGGCGGCGATCCTCGACACGCCCGCCGACGCGGACCGGCGTGGCCGCTGACCTCGGCTCGGGCTCGCCGGCCTCGCGGCGCGGTGCGCCCACCGGCCGGTCCTCGCTGCTCTCCGACACTGTGTTGAGCACCGGCGGAGCGCTGGGGGCAACGCTGATCGCGGGGATCGCCAGCATTCTCATCGCGCGTGCCCTCGGCGTCACGGCCCGCGGCCGCTGGGCGGTGATCTCCTCCTTGGCCGTGCTCGTCGGGACGCTCGGCGCGACCGGCTTGCCGATCGCCGCCGCCTACGGCGCCGCGCGTCTGCGGGGCAGAGAGCGCCACCGGCTCATCCAGGCCACCGGCGCGGCAGCGATCGGACTCAGCGCTCTGGCGGCGGTCGTGTACCTCGGGCTGGCCGCGATCCTCGCTCTGCCGGCGCCAAACGCCGCCGTAGCGGTGGGCGCCGCGATCCCGCTCACCATGATCCTCTACGCGGTCGCGCACCAGCTGACGCTGACCGTCAGCACGATGCGGTGGTTCGCGGCGATCCAGCTTGTCAACGCTGCGGCTACGCTCGGGGCTGTGGGGGCTCTGGCCGCCGCGGGGGCGCTCACCGTGCTCGCCGTGGTGACTGTCTCGGCGGGCGGCGCCAGCGTCGGTGCGGTGACGAGCTACGTCGCACTGCGTCGCTCCGACGCGATAGGCCCGCGCCCCTGGGTGTGGCGCCCACGGACGGTCGCCCCGGTGCTCCGGCCGTATCTGGCGTACTCGTTGATGACGTTCGCCACTCTCTCTTTGACCCAGGTCGTCCAGCGCGTCGACGTACTGCTGATCGGTGGCTATCGCGGCCCCCACGCCGCCGGGCTGTACGCGGTCGCCGTCCAGGTCACCGACCTGATGTTGGTCATTCCCGGGGCGTTGGGTCTGGCCATGTTCCGCCGGGGCGCCCACGCGGCGCCGAGCCACTATCACGACGCCTTGCTCGTGCTGCGGTTTACCGCACTGATCGGGGTCGTGGGAGCGGTGCTCGCGTTCCTGCTGGCCGGCTGGGCGCTCCCGCTCGTGTTCGGGTCGGGCTACCGGGGTAGCGTCGGGGCGTTCCGTCTACTCCTGCCCGGCACCATCGCCTTCTCGTTGCAGAGCGTGCTCTCCCAGTATCTGGCCAGCCGCGGCCGACCGCGGATCGTCCTGATCGCCTGGGTCACAGGGGCCGTCACCGGCCTGATCGCCGACCTGATCGTGATCCCCGCTGCCGGGGTCACCGGCGCGGCGATCGTCTCCTCAGCCTCCTACGTGCTCGTCACCGTGCTCCACGTGCACGGCTTCCGGGCGATGCGGACGACCGCGACCGAGAGCCGATGAGCGCACCAGTGCTGATCTGCTTCGCGGGGGACCGCTGGGACGGCAACCCCCACTCGCGCCATCATTTGATGCGGCGCTTCGCCGGCGAGTTCGAGGTGCTGTTCGTCGAGGGCATGCCGATGCGCGGCCTCGCCTCCGTGGATCGCATGGAGCTGCGGCGGGCGTGGAGAAAGCTCCGGGCCGGGGTACGCATTCGGACACCCGAGCCCCATCTGCATGTCGTCAGCGTCCCCCCCATCCCGCCGGCCGGGCGGCTCGGGCGCGTCGCGCAACTGGCCGCCGTGCGGGGGCAGATCGTCCGCGCCCGTCGGCGTCTCGGCCTCGACGGGCCGGCCATCAGTTGGTTCAGCGTGCCTGTCGCCGCGCCGCTGCGCTCGCGGGTTGGCGACCGCGGCTCGCTGTTCTTCTATCAGGACCGCTACGACCAGTTCACAGGCGTCGACGGACCTCTGCTGCGGTCTCTGACCGCCGACCTGGCCGCGCACTGTGAGGTGAGCGTGGCCACCAGCGCTGAGCTGGCCGCGGACCTGAGGCGGTTCGGTGCCGAGCCTCTGCTCGTGGGGCACGGGGTCGATGTCCTACGGTTCGCCGGCGACCCGCCCGCGCCGCGCGACCTAGCCGACCTCGAACGCCCGCTGATCGGCTACGTCGGGATTCTCGACGACTACCTGTCCTTGGCGACGATCCGGGCCATCGCCGACGAGCTTGACCACGGAACCGTCGTGCTCGTTGGAGGGGTCAATACCGACGTGACGGTCCTTCAGCACCCGCGCATCGCCCGGCTGGGTTTCCGCCCCTACGCGACGATTCCGGCCTACCTCGCCGCCTTCCGGGTGTGTATTTCCCCCTTTCAGATCAACGAGCTGACTCGCGCGGTCAACCCGATCAAGCTGCGCGAATACCTGGCGGCCGGGCGCCCGGCGGTCTCCACCCCGATGCCGGCCGTGCTGGAGTACGCCGACGTCATCTCGCTGGCCGAGAGTCCCGGCGAGTTCGCGGCTGCGGTGATTCGCCTGCTCGATGCCGAGCATGACACCGAAGCAGCGCGCGCCCGGCGGAGGGATCGCGTCCGGGCGGAGTCCTGGGACGCCGTCGCTGACCGAATCCGGCCCTCCCTACTGAGACTGGCCGGCTCAGAAGCCAGCCGTGACGGGGCAGCGGACCCGGTTCCGCTGCGCGCGCCATCATGATCCTCGCATGTGCGGGATAGTCGGCATCTACCGCCGGGACGGTCGTGAGGTCGCGGCCCCGGAGCTGATCGAGCTCCGGGACACGATGACCCATCGCGGCCCCGACGCCGATGGGCTCTGGATCCGGGCCGAGGTCCCGGACGTGGGCTTCGGGCACCGAAGGCTGTCGATCGTCGACCTCAGCGAGCACGGGCGTCAGCCCATGTTCAACGAGGACGGAACGGTCGCCGTCACGTTCAACGGCGAGATCTACAACCACGAAATGCTGCGGCGCGAGCTCGAGCGCCGCGGGCACCGCTTCCAGTCGCGCTGTGACGCCGAGGTGCTCGTCCATCTCTATGAAGAGCACGGGCCGGCCATGGTCGACCACCTCATCGGGATGTTCGCCTTCGCCATCTGGGATGAGCGCGAGGAGCGGCTGCTGCTGGCCCGCGACCGGCTGGGGATCAAGCCGCTGTATTTCATGAGCAACGGGGCCACATTCGCCTTCGCCTCGGAGATCAAGGCCTTGCTTCCGCTCGCCCCCCGCCGTGAGTTGGATCCGGTGGCGCTCGCTCACTACCTCACGTTCGTCGCCGTGCCACCCCCGCGAACCATGTTCGCGGGGATCTCAAAGCTCGCCCCGGGGCACACAATGGTGGTTAACCGCGATGGCCCCCGAGAGCCCGAGCGTTACTGGGATCCGATCGCAAACCGGGCTCGTCTGGAGACGGATGACCTGGATTGGGCGGCCGAGCTTCGCTTCCGGCTCGAGCGCTCGGTCGACCGGCGCATGATGAGCGACGTCCCGGTCGGAGTGTTCCTGTCCGGCGGGGTGGACTCCTCGACCAATGTCGCCCTGATGAGCCAGGTCGTCGATCAGCCGATCAACACGTTCTCGATCGGTTTCACCGACGCCGAGCAGTTCAACGAATTCCAGTACGCCCGCCGGATCGCTGAGCAGTTCGGGACCCGCCACCACGAGATCTCGATCGATTCCGGCGACCTGTGGCGGTTTTTGCCCGACCTCGTCCACCATCAGGACGAGCCGATCGCCGATCCGGTGTGCGTTCCGCTCTACTTCGTATCCAAGCTGGCCAAGGACAACGGGGTCACCGTCGTTCACGTCGGCGAGGGCTCAGACGAGCTGTTCGCGGGCTACCCGACGTACGTCCAGGCCCACGACATCGCCACGGGGCCGTGGGCCCGGTTTCGCTCGCTCCCCGCTCCGCTCAGGGCGGCCGCGGCCTGGTCGGGCACCCAGCTACTGTCTCGCCGCCCCGGCTGGGAGACCCACCGCGAGGCGCTGCGTCGCGGCGGCCAGCGCGACGGCCGGCTGTGGTGGGGCGGCGCCGTGGCGTTCTACGAGCTGAGCCTAGATCGGGTCACCACCGATGCCTTCCGTAGCCGGGCGCGCGGCCACGCCCCGCGGGAGGTCGTCGAGGCGATCGCCCGGGACGGGCTGGCCGCGGGTGCTCGTGATGACCTCGACGGTCTCATCTACCAGGATCTGCGCCTCCGGCTGCCGGAACTGCTGCTGATGCGAGTGGACAAGCTGACGATGGCCAGCGCGGTCGAGGCGCGAGTGCCGTTCCTCGATCAGGATGTGGTCGAGCTGGCCATGGCCATGCCGGCCCGGGAAAAGATCCAGGACGGGATCGGCAAGCACGTGGTCAAGCGCGCGGTGTCCGATCTGCTGCCCGAGGACCTGGTCTGGCGACGCAAGCAGGGGTTCGGAACCCCGGTGTCGCAATGGTTCCGGGGACCGCTGGCCGATGAGCTCGCCCAACGGCTTGATGAGTCGGCCATCCACGAGCTCGGCTACCTCGACCGCGACTACATCCACGAGCTTCTCGACCAACACCGTTCCGGTCGGGCCGAGCGCTCCTTCCAGCTCTGGAACCTGCTCAACCTGAGCGTTTGGTATGACCACTGGATCGCCGAGCGCCCCACCGCAGAACAGGTCCCGGCCCTCAGCCCCACGGCGTGACGATCCGCGTTCTCTCGGTCGTCGGCACGCGACCGAACTTCGTCAAGATGGCGCCGCTGGCGCAGGCACTGACGCGCGACACGTCGTTTGAGCACGTCCTGGTGCACACCGGCCAGCATTACGACTTCCAGATGTCCAGTGTCTTCTTCGAAGAGCTCGAGCTGCCCACGCCCGACGTCTACCTGGGGGTCGGCTCGGGCTCGCACACGATGCAAACGGCCCGGGTGCTGTCGGGCCTCGAACCGGTGCTCGACGCCCGGCGTCCCGATGTCGTGCTCGTCCCAGGCGACGTCAACTCCACGCTGGCGGCAGCGCTGGCGGCGCACCAGTCCGGTTTCCCCGTCGGCCATGTCGAGGCGGGGCTGCGCAGCTTCGACCGGACGATGCCTGAGGAGATCAACCGCATCGTCACCGATCAGCTGTCGGATTTGCTCTTCATCCACTCGCCGGAGGCCCGCGACCATCTGATCGCCGAGCGGCGGCCGGCCGAGGGCATCCATGCCGTGGGCAACACGATGATCGACACGCTTGTCCAGCTGCGCTCTGCGTTCTCCCAGCGTGCGGCGGCCGCCGCCTTCGGACTTGACCCCCGGCGGTATGTGCTCGTCACCCTGCACCGGCCCGCGCTCGTCGATGGCCCCGAGCTGGAGGCGGCGCTCGAGGCGCTTGTAACGCTGGCCGACGAGCTGCCGGTGATGTTCCCGATCCACCCGCGCACCCGAGCCCGGATCGCCGCCCTCCCGTCCGCGCCGTCCCATCCTGAGCTGCGACTCATCGAGCCACTGGGCTATCTCGACTTCCTCAGCCTGCTGGAGACCGCCGCAGCCGTGCTGACCGACTCAGGCGGGGTTCAGGAGGAGTCGACCTACCTCGGCGTGCCCTGCTTCACGCTACGCGAGAACACCGAGCGCCCGGTGACCATCCACCAGGGCACCAACCAGCTGCTCGGCCTCAATCCCAGGCGGATCACCGAGATTCCGGACCTGCTGAGCCAGGCCCGCACCCCGGCGGCTCCTCCGGCCGGCTGGGATGGTCAGGCGACGAGCCGGATCCTCGCCGTGCTCAGGGATTCCTTCGGGGGCTGAGCCGCCGCGTGTCGCCCTCGAGGCACATTGCGCGCGTACGCCGCGCCGGCGAGCGTCCGGCAGTGAGACAGATGCGAGCGCGGGCCCATGCCTTCCGCCAGCTCGGAGCGCGGCGGGGCACAGCGGTGGCGGCGCGTCACCTGGTGCGCGGGCTGCGTGGACGGGCGCGCCGCGTATGGCTCGTCCGACGTCCGATAAGGGCCGCCCCCGGCGATCTGGCCGCGGCCCTCGGCCACCGCGAGATTGCGGCCGTGCTCGCCGCCGCCGAGCTCACCCTCCCCAGTGTCACGCGGGCCATCGCTCGCGTTGAGCAGATGGGCGACTCCGCCCGGGCGGAGATGATCGTCGTCGCCGACCGAATCCTCGCTCACGAGTTCGACCTCCTCGGCTCGGGCCCGGTCAATCTCGGCCCGCGGATCGACTGGCAGCGGGACTTCAAATCGGGGCGCCGCTGGCCACTTGAGCACATCTCCAAGATCGTCGTCTCCTATCCGGACGGCTCGGACATCAAGGTGCCGTGGGAGCTCTCGCGCGCCCAGCATCTGCCGCTCCTGGCCCTGGCGCACCGGATCAGCGGCGACGCCCGCTACCTGGACGAGGTGGGCGCCGAGCTCACCGACTGGATCGCCGCGAATCCGGTGGAGTTCGGCGCCAACTGGCAGTGCACGATGGACGTGGCGATCCGTGCCGTGAACTGGGTCGCGGCGCTGGCAGTCTGCCGCGCGGAGGCGGCGGACGCAGCCTGGATGGAGCCAGTGCTCTCCTCGCTTCTGCTCCACGCTCGCTTCATCCGCGCCAACCTCGAGTACGGTCCGGCCCGCGGCAACCATTACCTCTCCGACGTGGTCGGGCTGCTGGTGGTGGCCGGCCTGTTTCAGACCTCCGCCGAGGGCCGCGGGTGGATCAGCTGGTCAATCGGTCAGCTGGCGCGCGAGCAGCGGCATCAGATCCGTGCCGACGGCTGCGATCACGAGGCATCCATCTCCTACCACCGGCTGGTGACCGAGCTGTTCCTGGTTGGCGCTGACGCGGCTGGCGTCCTGGCCCCGCGCACGCTTGATCCCAGCGTCCGGGCCGCCCTGGGTCGCATGCTGGGGTTCGTGGCCGACTACACCCGCCCCGACGGTCTCGCCCCGCAGATCGGAGACGCCGACAACGGTCGGCTGTTGCCGCTGGAGGATTACGGCCTGGCCGACCAGCGCGCCCACCTCCATCTGTTTCGCCAGGCCGGCGTGCAGACTCCCACCGTCCGAGAGTCCGCCGCCTACGCCGCGGGAGGCTTCTACGTGCTCCGGACCGGAGACCTGTATGCGGCGCTGCGCTGCGGCGACGTCGGCCTGTACGGGCGCGGATGTCACGCTCACAACGATCTGCTCGGCTTCGAACTCTGCTGGCGCGACGTCCCGCTCGTGGTCGACCCGGGCAGCTTCCTCTACACGGCCGACCCCGCTCAGCGAAACGCCTTTCGCTCCACCGCCGCTCATGCCACGCTCCAGATCGACGACCGCGAGCAGAACGAGGTACCGGCCGATCGGTTGTTCGCGATGCCCGACCGGGCCAGGGCCGAGGCACTGGTCTTCACGGCACAGCCGATACCCGTCTTTCAGGGTCGCCACAGCGGCTACAGGACGCCGGCTGACTCGTGCCTGCACACGCGAACCGTGCGGCTCGACGGTCCGGGAGGGCGCCTCGAGCTGACCGACGACATCCAGAGCAGCGCCAATCACGATCTGACCTGGCGCTTTCCCCTGGCCCCGTGCGAGGTTCAGACCGCACCGTCACTCGCCATCGCGCGCTTCGCCGGCGTGACCCTGCACATCAGCAGCGACGGGCTCGAGGTCGGGGTGCAGGCCGGTTACCTGTCTCCCGCCTACGGGGAGCGGATCAGCGCGCCGGTCGTGACCTTCCGGAGCCGGAGCCGACCGGGTGTGCATCGCACCCTGATCACGCTCACCATGTCGGCCGGCTGACGGGCGCCCCCCACTGCCGCGCTCCGCCGGAGCAATTGCTAGCGTCCGGTCAAGGTTGGCTGACTGCAGAGATCCAGGGGGCAGTCGTCTATGCGCGTTCTGATCACAGGCGGGGCCGGCTTCATCGGGTCCCACCTCGCTGAAGCGCTGATCGACCGCGGGCACCGAGTTCACGTTCTCGATGACCTGTCGACCGGGTCAATCGATAACATCCGGGCGCTCAAGGACGACCCTCGGTTCGAATACACGATCGACTCCTGCCACGACGCCCGCCTGGTGGCCGAGCTGGTCGACGCCTCCGATTACGTGTTTCACCTGGCCGCCGCGGTCGGGGTACAGCTGATCGTCGACAGCCCCGTGCGGACGATCGAAACCAACGTCCACACCACTGAGATCGTGCTGGGGCAGGCCAGCAAGAAGGGTAAACCGGTGTTCGTCGCCTCGACCAGCGAGGTGTACGGGAAGTCCACCCAGCTGCCGTTTCGCGAGGACGGAGACATCGTGCTCGGGGCAAGTAGCCGTGGTCGCTGGGCTTACGCGTGCTCCAAGGCGTTGGACGAGTTCCTCGCGGTCGCCTACTTTCGCGAACGTCGACTACCCACGGTCGTCGGTCGAATGTTCAATACGGTTGGCCCCCGGCAGAGCGGCCGATACGGCATGGTGGTCCCGAACCTCGTGCGCCAGGCGCTGGCCGGTGAGCCGCTGACCGTGTTTGGGACCGGTGAGCAGCGCCGCTGCTTCTGTCACGTCCGCGATGTGGTCCGGGCCCTGACCACACTCTGTCACCGCGATGATCTCTACGGCGAGGTCTTCAACATCGGCTCCACCGAGGAGGTATCGATGCTCGAGCTGGCGGAGCGGGTGAAGACCGTCACCCGCTCGGAGTCCGAAATCACCCTGGTGCCCTACGAGGACGCCTACGGCGAGGGTTTTGAGGACATGCATCGGCGCATCCCCGACATCACTAAGATCGAAGCGGCCCTGGGGTGGGGACCGACCGCATCGCTCGACGAGATTCTGCGCGACGTGGTGGATTTCGAGCTATCGCTCGATCCGCTGGCCCCTCACGGGGCGTCCGTGGGTAGCCCATAGCACCGAGCCGCACACACGCTGGCAAGGGGAGGATTGGTTTGAAGCTTCATCGTTGGGTCATCGTCGCGCTCGCCGCCACTGCCCTGCTGTCGCTCGGCGCCGGGAGCGCCCAGGCCGCCTCGCCTGCCACCACTCTGCCCGCCCAGTACGTCACGGCCACCACCGCCCTGCTCCGCGGCACGGTCGAGACCGGGGGCCAGCGCACGCTCTGGGCCTTCCAGTATGGCCGCAGCAGGCATTACGGCCAGACAAGCGCGACACGCGTGATTCCGGCTGGCCGCGGACAGGTAACGGTCTCGCTCAGGGTCACTGGGTTGCGCAAACGGACCCGCTACCACTTCCAGCTCCTGACCCAGTACGGCAAGGGAACCACCGTCTATCAGCCCATCGTCGTGAACTACGGAAGCGATCGCACCTTCGTGACTCGGGCGAACGGCAACTTCGGCCTGGGCCCGACGACCCTGATCGTCAAGGGTCGCTATGCGCCGGTGTCTCTGTACTGCGCCGGCTCGCTGCCGTGCGCGGGAAGGCTCACGATCACCAAGGCCCGCCCCGGACATCCCACGAGCGTGCTCACGCTGGGCCAGCGCCGGGTCACCGTCAAGGGCCGCCAAACCCGCACCCTCCGAGTGAAGCTCAGCGATGCCGCCCTCGCCTTTCTCAAAGGCAGTGGCGCTCAGACCAACGCCACCCTGACGATTACGCCAAGCGTTGGCCGAGCGATCCTCACCAAACGGATCATCCTCATGCGCTGACGAGGACTCCGGCGCACGGCCTACCCGTGCTGGAAGGCGTAGTAGTCGGGCTTCGGCTTGCCCTGGGCGGTGAGGAGACCGCCGTAGCTCACCGGAGGATCGTCATAGACGTGGACCCAGCCGAGTCCGAAAATGCGGTGCCATTGGCGAGACAGGCGCAACGCGTCGGTGACCCAACTGGCCGCCACCGTGGGATCGACCCAGAACGGAAACTCCTCGTCGGCCCTGGTCGGGATCGTGTATTCAGAGAGAAAGATCGGCATGGGCCGGCGCAGGTTGGCGTCGATCCAGCGCGCTAAGTCGGGAAGATCGGAGAACTGCACCTCGCCAAACGGCGAACTGGAGGCCGTGAGGCTGGGAACCCGATAGCCGAACGGGTTGTGGGCGTACATGTCCATACGCGGCGGCCGGCCGTTCGGGAGCCGCAGGTTCTCGATCCACTGCTTGGTGGCGATGTCGCCGCTGGTGTACGTGGATCCGGCGAGGACAAGGTTGTGCCGGCTCACGGCCTTGAGCGATCCGTAGGCGCAGTCGACCAGGCGCGCGTACAGATGCGGCGCGGCCTTGTCAGCGGCGCTGAGGTGAGCCCCCGGGGCCACCACTCTGGTGAGAGAGAAGTTCGGCGTCCGATCGGGCTCGCCCCAGATCATCCACAGGTGGACGTGCGGGTATTTGCGGGCCGCTGCCTTGGCGAAATTTCCGAAGATGGCGGGCGTCGTCGGGGGCACGTTCCGTGCCTGTCCATGGTTCGCCCACCGGGGAGTGAACATGAGCTGGACCAACACCTGCATGTGATAGCGCTGGGCCTGCCGGATGGTCTGCGCCATCGAGGCGGGCCAGCGGTATGCGCGGTCGCTCGGGTTACGGCCGTCACGCGGGCGCCGAGGCGCAACTTGCGACCAATCCAGACGCGTCTCGTAGATGCGCACGCCGAGGCGGTGATAGAGGGGGAACTGGCTGACGCCATTGCGGGAGGCTTCGCCCCAGATGGCCTTGCTGAACGCCTGGGCACCGCTGGGGAGGAGCGCAAGCCCCACAAGCGAAGCCAGGCTCAGCCGCCATAGAAGCGTTCCCTTGCGCCGATGACTCACGCCGCCGATCGTAGCCGTCGTCCAGGCCGGACCGCGCCAGAGGCGATCTGACGCCCGAGGAGCGACGGGACCCACTGGTAGCGTTGCCGGCGTGAGTTTTGGCGATGCGTCCGCAGCGCGTGGCGACACGCTGCGCGTGCCATGCCTGGTCAATCCGGATCACGTCGACATCGTCGAGCACCTCGACCGGAAGCGTTTCGTCTGGATTGATCTTGATGAGCCCTCCGACGTGGACATTGAGGCGCTGGCCCAGAGCATCCATCTGCATCCCCTCACCGTCGAGGACGCCCGCACGTTCGATCAGCGGCCCAAGGTGGAGGAGTACGAGGGCTACCTGTTCATGGTCGTGTTCGGGGTCGACCCCGAGACCGAGTCCGGCGGCGCGCTTCTGCGCGAGGTCAACATGATCATCTCCGGCGATTACGTGATCACCATTCACCACCGTCCGATCGATTCGCTGGCCGAGCTCCGGGCCCGGTACAGCGATCAGCCCATTCGCAGCGAGCAGTTCCTGGTCTACAAGATCCTCGACGCCGTCACCTCGACGTTCGTCCCCACCCTGTCGCGGATCGACGACGACATCGATGACATCGAGGAGCAGATTCTTGACGAGGCCGCCGCCGAGAATTTGCAGCGGATCTTCTCGCTCAAGCGCGATCTCGTGGCGATGCGCCGGGTGGTCAGCCCGATGCGCGACATGATGGCCCACAACAGCGACGTGATCGCCTCGCTCCCGGGCCTGGGCAGCGACGACCGCCTGTACTTCCGCGACGTCTACGACGGGCTCGTGCGGACCTCGGAGCTGGTCGACTCCTACCGGGACCTGCTCAGCGGCGCCACCGACATGTACCTGTCGACGGTGGCCAACCGCCAGGGAGAGGTCAACAAGCAGCTCACCGTGATCGCCACCGTCTTTTTGCCCCTCACCTTCCTCACCGGGTTCTTCGGTCAGAACTTCAGCTTCCTCATCAACCACATCCTGAACACGCTGTGGTCCTTCCTGGCCTTCGGGATCGGCGGGCTCGTCATGGCGGTGGTCGGCTTCGGGGTGTACTTCCGCCGCAAGCGGTGGATCTGACGGGTGCGTCAGCCTAAGCGCCGGTAGGCCCCCACCCAGTCGCGGGCGATGGTCCGCTGCGCCGTGGCGAGGGTCATCGACCCGTCGCACACCCGGGAGTGCAGGCGATTCTCCAGCGAGTCCTTCGGGTTGGGGGTTCCGCCCGGCTCGGGCCACAGGTTCCGGGCGTCATTGCGCGCCCCGCCCAGCTCGAGGGAAACGAGATGGTCGTACTCGTAGTCGCGCAGCGGCCGGTGATCCCCGTAGGCGCGCAGGCTCGCCCGCTTCTCGGTCTCGGTGATCGACTCCGGGGGCCTGACGCTGCGGCTGTAGCCCGGCCGGCAGATGGTGTGGGCGAGATCGTGCTGGGTGACGGCGGGATCGATCGCGCCGGGGGTGCAGTGCGCATCGGGGAGCGAGTAGAGCCCACGACCGCGCGCGTGACACGTGTCCGGCGCGGGCTGGCGCTGGACGACGTGCACGCTGGCCGTGCTCCGGGGAAGGCCGCCGGCGCCGGCGGGTACGGCCTGTCCGCCGGGAGGCGGCTTGGCCCCCGCGGCGGCACACCCGCACAGAGACAAGGTGGCGAGCAGGATCAACGGCGGCGTCCGCACCGGCGCGAGTCAACCAGTCGGCGCGGACGGGGCAGACCAAGGGGCCGCCCGGAGGCGACCCCTGGTAAGGCTGGCGCTATTCGCCGGGATCAGACCGAGGCGGTCGCCGGCTCCTGAATGCGGCGCGGAAGCAGCGTCTCGCGGGCGATGACCAGCCGCTGGATCTGGGCCGTGCCCTCGTAGAGCTGCAGGATCTTGGCGTCGCGCATCAGCTTCTCGACCTTGTACTCCTTGATGAAGCCATAGCCGCCGTAGACCTGGACGGCGTCCGTGGTGACCTCCATCGCGGTGTCGGCGGCAAAGCGCTTAGCGTGCGAGGACTCGAGCGTGTTGCGCCGGCCCTGATCGAGCAGCACGGCGGAGTTCCAGGTGGCCAGGCGGGCCAGATGGACCTTGGTGGCCATGTCGGCGATGATGAACTGGATCGCCTGGTGCATGGCGATCGGCACGCCGAACTGGACGCGCTGCTTGGAGTACTCGATGGCGAGCTCCATCGCCGCCCGGGCCACGCCGACGCCCATCGCGGCCACGCCGGGACGGGTGCGGTCGAGGGTCATCATGGCGATCTTGAAGCCCTTGTTCTCCTCGCCGACGAGATGGTCGGCCGGGATTTCCACGTCGTTGAAGGAGATCGTGGCCGTGTTGGAGGCCCGCTGCCCCATCTTGTCCTCATGCTTGTCGACGACGACGCCGGCGTCACGGGGAACGATGAAGCAGGAGATGCCGCGGTGCCCGGCCTCCTTGTCGGTCTTGGCGTAGACGGTGTACCAGTTGGCGTACTCGCCGTTGGTGATGAAGCACTTGGAGCCGTTGATGACCCACTTATCGCCCTTGCGGACGGCGTTGGTCTTCATGCCCGACACGTCAGAACCGGCGTCGGGCTCGGTCAGGCAGAAGGAGGCCAGCAGCGGAGCCTCGGAAAGACGGCCGAGGTACTCCTTCTTGAGCTCCTCCGAGGCGGCCAGGATGACCGGGGCCGTGGCCAGGCCGTTACAGGAGAGCGAGGTGCCGATCCCCGAACAGCCCCAGGCGATCTCCTCTTCAATCAGGGCGCCGTCCAGGAAGCCCAGGCCAGGGCCGCCGTACTCGGAGGGAAGATGATTGTTCATCAGCCCGAGTTCCCAGGCCTTCTCCAGGATCTCCCCGGGCCAGGTGCCCTCGCGATCGTATTCCCAGGCAACCGGCCGGATCTCTTTCTCCGCGAACTCGCGCGCCATCTCGCGCATGCTCTTCTGCTCGTCGGTGAGCGTGAAATCAACCACGGTGGAGTTCTCCTTGAATGTCTCGATTGACTAGTCAGTCAATGCTCTCCCCAAAGGGTACCCCATCCCGGCTCACGGGGCTGCCGCACCTCAGCTCTCGGCGGCGGTCTCCAGCGCGGGCGGGTGGCGCAGACTCGGCGACAGCAGCGCGCCCGTGGTCACCACCAGCGCCCATCCGGTGACCATGAGCACGGCCGCCGACGGGCCGAAGCCGGCAAATACCGCGCCCACAGCGAGGGGTCCAATCCAGGCCAGCGAGGTGGCGATCAGGCTGGCGCCGGCCTGGACACGCCCCTGCAGCGCATCCGGAGTGAGCGCCACCCGGCGGCTCACCACGGTCGCGGAGCCGAGGACGGTGCTGATGAAGACCGGCGCGCCCAACACCCCGATGACCACCGGGTTGTGGACGACGAGCAGCACGGGAACGACACCGAGCACCAAGCAGGGCTCGAGGGCGATCGCCCAGCGCGGCGAGATGAAGGCGGTGACGCGATTCGCCACCAGCGCGCCCAGCACGCCGCCCACACCCATGATCGCGAACATGAGACCGATGGCACCGGTCCCGGCGCCGAAGTGCTGGGCGACGAGCAGGGCGAGCAGCTCCAGGGCGCTCAGGGAGAGGTTGGCCGCCGTGTAGAGCAGCGCCCCGTCGCGCATGAACGGCCGCCGCCAGAGCCAGCGGATCCCCTCCACGGCGTGCGTGGCGGCTCCCCGGAAGCCGGCGGCGACGCGCCGTCCGTCCGCGGCGGGGGCCAGGGGCGTGCGAACGCGCAGCACGGCGACGATGGCGGCCACTGAGGAGAGGGCGTCGAAGGCAAACGGCAGGGCCCGTCCGGCCGCCAGCAGTGCGCCTCCCAAGGGCGGCCCGACAATCGATGCCGCCGCCTCCCGCCCCTGGCTGAGCGCGATCGCGCGCGGCAGCTCAGGCGCCGGCACCAGGGCTCGGAACACCCCCCGCTCCGTGACGGCGGCCAACGTCCACAGAGCGCTGTCGGCGAAGGCGACGAGGGCAAGTTCCAGGACGGGCGGATGGCCGACGAGCAACGTGACGAGCACCGTGGCCATCGCCGCCACCCGTCCGAGCGCCGAAATCAGCAACAGGCGGCGGCGATCACACCGGTCGGCGGCCACGCCGGCCGGAAGGGCGGTGAGCGGATAGGCCAGCGCCCGCGCGAAGCCAACCAACCCAGCCTCGAACGGCGAGCCGCTGATCAGCAGTGCCAGCAGTGGCAGGGCCACCGTGGTGGCCTGTGAGCCGGCGTCAGAGATCGTCTGCCCGGCCATCAGGGTGAGAAACTCGCGGCCTCCCCGGCGCGAGCGCCAGCGGTCACAGGCGATCTCGCCGTCGCGGATGCTCATCGAGGCAGTTGATAGCGACATGGCGCGATGGGTGCGCAACACTTAGAAGGGTGCAGAGCGCGTTCGGCACGGTGGTCTGGGTGGTGTGTGCGGTGGGAGTCGTCGGGGCCCTGGTGACGGTCATCCTCAGCGGGCGTACCTGGGCTGACTACGGCAAGAACCATCTGACCCTCGACACCGAGGGCGATCGGGCGCCGCAGGGGTCGGCGGCCGCCCAGGCCGAGCGCGACATGGAGATCCGCCAGCTGCTCGAGGCGCGCAACGCCCGGCGGCGCCGGCGGGGAGAGCCCGAGGTCGATATCGAGATGGAGATGGCCCGGCTCAACGCTCCCACGATCGACCCCGAACTCCGGCAGGAGATCCGCGACCTGGTGATCGCCCGCAATCACCGCCGTGCCCGCCAGGGCAAGCCTCCCCTCGATGTCGAGGCCGAGATCGAGCGCGAGATCGCCGGCCTGCCCGGGATCTGAGCCGGTCTGCGAAGTCGCACGACTGACTCCGCGCGGCTTGTGGTTGTCGGCCGGCCGCCTAACCGATTACGCTGGCCCTCCCATGGCCGATCCTCGCCTTCTGCAAATCGACGAACTCGTCAACCGTCCGGGCACGTACTTCAATCCGACGACCGAGATCCTGCTCGTCGTCGATGACTCCCCGCACCTCGACACTGAGATTCTGGCCAAGAACAGCTATGAGGCCGACGACTGGATACTCATCTCGGACGAGGTGCCGATCGAGGAGCACGAGCGCGATGCGCTGCTCGAGCGCTTCCAGATCGGCCACGAGGCCGGAACTGATGACGACGAGGAAGAGAACGACGTCCTCGAACCCGACCCGGATCCCGACGAGGAATAGCCCCGTCGCCCCGCTCCGTCGGCTCGGGATCAGCCGCCGCCGTTGAGCATCGAGGCGCAGCGCTGCATCTTGGCCACGTCTCCGCCCGATTGCTGCAGGCAGCGAGAGTAGCCGCTGCCGGTCGCGGCGCCGGCCCCGGACGAGCCCGAACCGGGGGCGGAGCCAGAGCTTGAAGTGCTCCCGCCGCCCAGCACCCCGGCGCCGAGCGTCCCCTGCAGCTGGCTGATGACGCCCTTGATCTGAGTGGCGAGACGGCTGAAGGGTCGGAGGTGTCCCGGAGCGGTAATCGTCTGGGGCTGATTGAGATCGGCGTACTGGAGGGTCAGGGTGATCCCCGCAGCGCTCAGACCGCCCAACAACGTCGAGAGCTGGCCGGTGACCGGAACGTCGAGGCTCACCGCCAGCTTGCGCAGCGTCTTGTCATCGCTGCCCGTCCAGACATCGACGGTCGCGTCGCGCGCCGCGGCGGCGACCTTCTGGCGCGTGGCCGCCGACAGGCCGGCCGCCACAGAGCCGCTGCCGGTCGCACCCGCGGCCGAGGCCTTGTGCAGGAAGGTGTTGAGGTCCCCGAGCAGCGCGTCGACGTTGACGTGAGCACGGATATGGGTGGACGACACCCCGCCCACGCTCTCGCTGCCCACGATGGTCGGCTGGGTCAGCCAATGCAGCGGGTTGATGCCGAGCTTGGACAGACCTCCGGGCCCGCCACCGGCGGCGGCGCTCGAGAAGCTCGAGGCGAGTTTTCCGAAGTCGGCGGCCGGCAGCTGATAGGCGCCGCCATCAACGGTCAGGTAGCCGTGTGAGCCGGTGGAGACGATGCCGAGCTGGCCATGGTGGCCGAGGGCGTCAATGGTCAGGTTGAGCCTGGAGGCCGGCAGCTTTCCCGCCCCGCGGCTCTCAAACGGGCCACCCAGGGCGAGCGTGATCGGCGTGGTGATCGTTCGTGATCCGGACGGGCTGAGCGACAGGCTGAAGCCCAGCACGCCGCTGCGGACGGTGTGCGGCCCGCTGAAGGTCTGGGTGAGCAGCGTCTCGGCGCCACTTGACCCCGAGGTGCTCGAGCCGCACCCGGCGACCAGCAACGCGATGACCAGGGTCAGGGCCAGCGTAGCGAGGGATCGGGGCCGACTGCTTGCGCCGAGACCGCAACCTCCTCTTCGGCGTGGCACGAACACTGGCGCGAATGTACCATTGGCGTGGTGCGCAGGGGCCTGGTTGTCCTGCTCGCGCTGCTTGCCTGGCCTGGTACCGCCGCCGCTGCGCCGGTGCTGTTCAGGGCCGGTAACGGTGCTGTGAGCACCCGCAACGACCCGTTTGTGAGGGGGCCGGCGCTGACTCCTGCGCCCGCCCGCGCCAGTCCGTCGCGCCCGAGCCAGACCCGTGGGGGGCCCGGCCGGTTTCGGCCGGCGTTGACCGCTCCTACGCACCGCACGCGGCGCCCCGCCCGCACGGTCAACGGCGAGTTGACCCGGATCTACCGCCAGCACGGGATCACTGCCTCGGCCTACCGGGGCTATGAACGCAGCTACAGCCGGGCCCTGGCCGCCGAGCGCCACCTGCACGGGACCCGGCGGGCCGAACTGGCGGCCGTGTCTGCGAACGTCCACGGCATCGCCGCCGCCGGGGCCCTGACCGCTTCGCGCCTCCCCGTGCTGTTTGCCACCCTCGACCGCAACCGCCAGTGGTGGGCCACGGGGCCGCTGCTGAGCAACGGCCAGCGCGTCGAGTTCGCCGGCTCGCAGCTCGTGTGGCAGTACTACGCCGGCCAGGGCATCCAACTCCAGGTCCTGGGCAGCTTCGGCAAGGCCGACGGCCTGTACACCTCCGGCCTCGCCGGCTACCCCGCGCTCACGCAGCTCCTGTCGCAATTGATCCCGCTCGCCGCCCGGCGCGGCGGTGGCCTCACCTGGGAGTACTACTTCCACTTCGACGGCGGCTCACCACCGTGGACGAGTGCCATGTCCCAGGCCACCGGGCTCGAGGCGCTCAGCCGGGCCTACCGGGCCACCAAAAACGCGTATTACCTCCAGGTCGCCGCGCGCGCGCTGCCCATCTTCACCGTCCGCCCCCCGGTGGGAGTCGGCGTTCCCACCGCCCGCGGGACCCGGTTCGTGCAGTACACGTTCACCCCGGGCACCTCGATCATCAACGCGTTCCTGCAGACCCTGATCGGGCTCCACGACTACGCCGCGGTCAGCGGCAACCTCGCGGCCCAGAAGCTGTTTCGCGCCGGCAACGCCGAGGCTCAGGCCGAGGTCCCCCAGTTCGACACCGGGGCATGGTCGCTTTACCAGCCCGGGGTCGAGGATGACCTCGCCTACCACGACCTGGTCACCGGATTTCTCGGCCAGATGTGCGCCGACACGAAAGCGCCGGTGTACTGCCGCACCGCGCAGCACTTCCGGGCCTACCTGAAGGTCCCCCCGGTCCTACAGCAGTTAACCCGCCGGGGCAAGGCCCGCCGCTCAACCCACCTGAGATTCAGCCTCTCCAAGTACTCGCACGTCGGCGTGGTCCTCACCCGCGGCGCGACCACGATCTACGCGACGAGCGCCGCTCTGCCCTACGGAACCGACCAGATCACCCTTCCGGTGGTGCGGGCCGGCAGCTACGGCGTCCGGATCGCGGCCACCGATCTGGCCGGTAACTTCGCCCGCGTGAGCGGGACTCTGACCGTCTCTCGTTAGCGTGAGCTGCCGTCGGGGGGCCCATCCGCGCCGTCGCGCGCTGGCCGGCGGGCGCCAGCACCCGGTGCGCGAGCCCGGCGACCCGCCTAGACTCGGCCCGCCATGACGCCCCGCACGATTCTCTACACGGGAAAGGGCGGCGTCGGCAAGACGTCGGTGGCCGCCTGCACCGCGCGGCGCTGCGCAGCCGCGGGACTCCGCACGCTCGTCATCTCCACCGACCCGGCCCATAGCCTGTCCGAATCCCTCGGTGCCGAGCTCGGCGGCGAACCGGCGCGCGTGGCCGAGAACCTGTGGGGCCAGGAGGTCAAGGCGCAGGAAGAGATGGAGCGCCACTGGTCCGGCGTGCAGGAGTGGCTGGGCGAGCTCTTTATCGAACGGGGCGTGGATCGCATCTCGGCCGAGGAGCTGACGGTGCCCCCGGGAATGGACGAGCTGTTCTCCCTCCTGCGGCTCCAGGCTCACAACGAATCCGGACGCTGGGATGCAATCGTCGTGGATTGCGCGCCCACGGGAGAGACGCTCCGGCTGCTCTCCTTCCCCGACGTCGCCCGCTGGTGGATCGAGAAGGTGTTCCCCTACGAGAAGCAGATTCTCGCCGCGGCTCGTCCCCTGGCCCGCTCCCTGCTCGACATCTCGCTGCCAAGCTCGGCCGCCTTCTCTGACGTGCAGCGTCTGTCCCAGAACCTGATCGCCATGAACGAGATCCTGCGCGACCGCTCGCGGTGCAGCATCCGGCTCGTCATGA
>JAXDGI010000146.1:0-7723 GCA_034665145.1 Solirubrobacteraceae bacterium | reverse complement strand
CGGCCACCGCCGCGCCCCGTGTGGCCGACAAGGCGTTGTTCCTGCACGGAGCGATCGGCTACACGTGGGAGCACGACCTCCAGTTCCCGTTCAAGCGCTCCAAGAGCGACGCCTGGCTGTTTGGGAGCTCACCGCAGCACCAGGACCTGATCGCGGCGCACCTGGGCCTGACCCCGGATCGACCGGTCGCGCTGTCGGGCGCCCGATGAGCGCCGGAGGTGGGCGGCACTCAGGCATGGCCGAGAACCGTGCAGGGATGACCCCGTGAATGCCGTGGCCCTCACCTCATTCGGTGCGCCCGACGTCCTGGCTCTGGGGGAGCGGCCCGATCCCGAACCGGCCGCCGGCTGGGTGCTCGTCGAACTGCGCGCGGCGGTCATCGCGGCCAGGAAGGGGCGTCCGCCGTCCTCATCTGGGCGCCCGACAGCACGACGGGCCGGTCCGGGGTCAGACCCAGGCGGCCCGCGATCAGATCCTGGTGCTGCGCCGAGCCTCCGAACAGCCAGCTGTCGCTCTTGGCGCGCTTGAACTGAAACTGGAGGTCGTGCTCCCATGTGTAACCGATGGCTCCGTGCAGGAACAACGCCTTGTCGGCCACACGGGGGGCGGCGGCAGCGGTGTGGGACTTGGCGATCGACGCCCAGGTGCGCGCGTCGCCGGCATCGCCGTCAACTGCCCAGGATGCATAGCGAACCGCCGACCGAACGGCCTCGACATCAACGAGCATCTCGGCCGCGGCGTGCTTGACGGCTTGAAAGGAGCCCACGGGCACGCCGAACTGACGGCGATCGGCCACGTAGGCGGTGGTGAGCTCGAGCATGCGGGCGGCCGCTCCGAGCGCATCGGCGCTGACCAGTACAGCGGCGGCAGCGGCGGTTCGGGCCACCGCGGCGTCGGTTATTGGGCCGAGGTCGGTCACGGGCGCGGCCTTGAGACTGACCGCGGCGACAGCGCGCGTGTGATCGACCATGGGGCGGGGCGTGACGGTGACCCCGGGGGCGGTGACGTCGACGGCGAACAGACGCGGCCCGGCGCCTTGCGCCACGGCAACGACCAGCTGGGCCGCCGCCGCGGCGCCGACCACGTAATCGGCCTCGGCGGTCAGGCCGCCGTCAGCCTGTGTTTCCGCGGGCCAGGCTGTGGGCGGCCGGCGACCATCGGCCATGAGCACGGCGACCTGGTCGCCCTCGGCGGTCAGCTCGGCCAGTGCCGCGGCCTCATCGCCGTTGGCGGCGCCCAGGAGCTGCTGAGCCAGGACTGCGCCAAGCAGGCGATCCCACGGAGCGGCCGCGCGGCCCAGCTCCTGTGCCATCACCGCGAGCTCGATGATGCCGCCGCCCTGACCGCCGCGCTCCTCGTCGAGGCCGATGCCCGTCCAGCCCTGGCGTTGGGCGAGGGTGTCGGCCGGGCCGGTGTCGCGGCCCTCGGCCCATTCGCGAACCAGAGCGGGGGTCGCCCCGCGCGCGAGGGTGCCGGCCACGGCCTCGCGCAGGAACTCCTGCTCGTCGGTGAGCTCCACCCTCATTCCCGCTGATATTAACGCTCGTTAACGCGATTGCAAGCCGGTGGGGCGCCGTGGGGAGGGCCTGCGCGACCCTGTGCCCGTTCAGGCTTGGAGACTTCGACAAGCGGTGGTGCGGCCTGCCTTGACGGGGTCTTGCCCCGGTGGCTGAATCGCCGCATGGCGATCGCTCCGATCGTGCCCGGGCTCGACGAGATGATCGTCGACGACCGCGAGCGCGGCGTGTTCCGGGTCAAGCGTACGGCCATGACCAGTGACGAGGTGTGGGCGCTTGAGCGTGACCGCATCTTCGATCACTGCTGGCTGTACGTCGGCCACGGCTCCGAGATCGACCAGCCGGGTGACTACGTGCGCCGCCAGGTAGCCGGGCGCCCGCTCGTCCTCATCCGCGGCCGCGACGGTACCGTACGCGTGCTCTATAACTCATGCACGCACCGCGGCGCCCGCGTGTGTCGCCAGGACGCTGGCAACGCCAGGTCGTTTCAATGCTTCTACCACGCGTGGACGTTCAACACCGAGGGTGAACTGGTCGGCGTTCCCGACCGCGACGGATACGCGGAGGGCGTCGATCTGAAAGCTCTGGCGTTGCGTTCGGTCCCGCGTCTGGCCAGCTACCGGGACTTCTGGTTCGCGGCCTTTGACCCGGACATCGAGCCCCTTAGGGACTACCTGGCTGGAGCCACCGAATACATCGACCTCGTCGTCGACCAGGCTCGCGACGGGATGCGCATCCTGCCCGGTACGCACAAGTACTCGTGCAACGCCAACTGGAAGCTGATGGTCGAAAACAGCGTCGACGGCTACCACGGCGCGCCGCTGCATCACACCTACTTTGCCTTTCTCACCAGCCGGGGCGACGACGATGGGGCCAAGGCGCTGCGCTCCGACGAGGCGCGGGCCTACGACCTCGGCAACGGCCACGCCGTCGTCGACTACCCGGCGCCGTTCCCGCGGGCGATCGCCCGATGGCATCCGATCTTTGGTGAGGAGGCCCGCGACGAGATCGCCGAGATCCGCGCGGATCTCGAGCGCCGCCATGGGCCCGAGCGTGCCTACCGGATGGCCGAGACCTGCCGCAACCTCCTCATCTACCCCAACCTGCTCCTGCTTGATGTGGCCGGGCTGACCATCCGCTCGGTGTGGCCGGTGCGGCCCGATTACATGGAGCTGAGCGGCTGGGCACTGGCGCCGCGGGAGGAGGGGCCGACCCGGCTGCAGCGCCGGCTCGAGGGCTTCAACCTGTTCCTCGGCCCCGGCGGCCTGGCGACCCCCGATGACATCGAGGCGCTCGAGGCGTGCCAGGAGGGCTTCGCCGCCACCAGTGAGGACTACTCCGACATCTCGCGCGGCATGCACCGCGACGCGGTCACGCTGGACGAGTTGCAGATGCGCGCCTTCTGGCGCGAGTGGCAGTCCAACCTGCTCGGCGCCGGGCACGCCGCCCACGACGAGGGTCGCCGCACCCAGCCTGTGGCCGGCTGATGCAAGGCTCCGTCATCGCGCCCAGCAACGACGCTACGGTCTTGCTACGCCGGCTCGAGGTCGAGGACTTCCTGTTTCACGAGGCCGAGTTGCTCGACCGCTGGCGCCTTGAGCAGTGGCTTGCGCTGTTCACCGCGGACTGCCGCTACGTCGTTCCGGCCACCGACCTGCCCGATGGCGATCCGCGTGTGACGCTGGGACTCGTCGATGACGACCTGACGCGGCTGCGCGGCCGTGTCGAGCGCCTCAACAGCGCCAAGGCCTACCGGGAGTTCCCGTGGTCGCGAACGCGGCGGCTGGTCACCAACGTGCGCGTCTCGGGCGCCGCGGACGAGCTCAGGGTGACCGCGGCCTTCGCCATCTACCGCTATCGCAAGGGTGACGAGCAGGTCCTGGTCGGCAGCTACGACTATCGCCTCATCGCCACCATCGAGGGGCTGCGCATACGCGAGAAACGCAGCACCCTCGCCGCTGAGGCCCTGCGGCCGCACGGCACCGTCAGCATCATCCTGTAGCCCGAGGAGCTCCCCATGCCCGCCTGTCCCGATACCGGTCTGTTGCGCCTCGCCCATGTTGCCCTCCGCAGCCCCGATCCCGAGCGTCTCGCGGTGTACTACGAGCGCAATGTCGGGCTCGCGCGGGTGGTCGCCGACGATGATGTGATCCGTATGACGACCGATCAGCACTCCCACTGCCTGGAGCTGCACCGGGACGATTCGGTCTCGCTGGACCACATCGCCTTCGAGGTCCGCGACCTGGACACGGCCGCGGCCGTGCTCGCCGACGGGCCGGCGGGGGTCACGGTGTCACACGTCGAGTCACCCGGCTATGGCGCGGCCGCCGTGCTCACCGATCCCGAGGACAACGCCGTTCGGCTCGTTCAGGGCCCGGAGATCTCAGCTGCGCTGGCGTCCGGGTCGCGCGTGTTCCGGCCCGGCAAGCTCGGTCACGTCGGCGTTCGGGGCGCTGACCTGCACGGGCTCGTCGACTTTTACACCGCCAACCTCGGCTTCCGGCTCTCGGACTGGATCGGCGAACAGGTTGTGTTCCTGCGCTGCAACCCCGACCACCATGCCCTCGTGTTCGTGGCCGAGGCCAGCGATGTCCCCTCCATGCACCATATGGCCTACGAGGTGGCGTCGTTTGAGGGCTTCTCGACCCAGGCCGACATGCTCGCCGCCAACGGCGTCTCCGTCGCCTGGGGCCCGGGCCGCCATGCCCCCAGCCGCAACTACTTCATGTACTTCGACGACGATGACGGCAACCGGATCGAATGGATGGCCGGCGTGCGCCTCATCTACGACGAGGAGGGGCATGTACCGCAGGTCTTTGACCCGGCCGTGCCCACCACCTGGAACGTATGGGGTCCGCTCCCACCGCCTGAGTTCCTGCGTGGGCTCGGCCCCGCAGAGCGGGCCGCAGACCACTGATGCCCGGCGATGGGCGCTTCTCGGGCCGGGCGGCGATCGTCACCGGCGCAGCCGGATCGATCGGTGCTGAGATCGCTCGACGGCTCGGGTCCGAGGGCGCCGAGCTCGTCATCACCGACCTTAACGGTGACGCGCTCTCGGCCCGGGCCGGAGAGCTGCGCGAGCGACTCGGTCGCGCACCGGCCATGGTCGTCGGCGATCTGAGCACCCCAGACGTGGCGGCGGCCCTCAACGACACCGCCCGCCAGCGGTTCGGGCGGATCGACGTCCTGGTCAACAATGCCGGCGGGGGGGTCATCCGGCCCACGCTCGACCAGACCGAGGAGACGCTGCAGGCTACGCTTGACCGCAACATCTGGACGGCGATCCGGGCCACGCTGGCCGTCCTGCCCGCCATGCGCGCGGCGGGATACGGTCGGGTGGTGTTCATCGGTGCGGACTCGGTGCGCAACGGCCTCGCCGATCACGCCGTCTACAACGCGGCCAAGGGGGGCGTGCATGCCTTCGCCCGCGGCCTGGCCCGCGAGTACGCGCCGGAGGGGATCACCGTGAACACCGTGGCGCCCTGCGCCACCGCGACACCGGAGCTGGCCGCGATCCTCGAGACCAACCCGGCCCTTGGCCAGGCGTTCGTGCAGGTCATTCCCATGGGGCGCCCGGCGGCGATGGAGGAGGTCGCCTCGGCAGTGGCCTATCTGGCCAGCGAGGAGGCGCGCTTCATTACCGGTCAGGTGCTGGGCGTCAATGGCGGCTCGACCATGGTGTAAACGGGCGTTATGCTAACGCTCGTTAACGTACTCGGGATCACCGAGCAAGAGGGGAGCCGTCGATGAACGCTTATGCCTGGACGCCGACCGAGGCCGTGACGGAGAAGGCCAATGTCACCCGCCTCATGCGGGCCCACGGCATCGATGGGCTGGAGGAGCTGCGTCGGCGCTCGGTAGCCAACATCGACTGGTTCTGGGATGCAGTCGTGAAGGATCTCGGACTCCCCTTCACGCAGCCCTACAGCGGCGTACGGGACTCCAGCGCCGGCATCGAGTGGACGACGTGGTTCACCGACGGGCACTTCAACGCCGCCCAGGCCTGCATCGGGCGCTGGCTTGGCGATCCGGCCTCGGCCGAGGTCACGGCCCTGATTCACGAGGACGAGGCCGGCGCCGTGCGAAGGCTCAGCTACCGCGAGCTCGCCGAGGCGGTCGCCGGGCTGGCCGACGGGCTGCGCGCCCGCGGGATCGGTCACGGTGACGTCGTCGGGGTCTACATGCCGATGGTCCCCGAGGCCGTGGCTGCGTTGTACGCGATCGCCGCGGTCGGTGCCGTGTCGATGCCACTCTTCTCGGGCTTTGCCGCCGGGGCGGTGGCCAAGCGCCTACAGGACGGTCAGGCGAGGCTTGTCTTCACCGCCGACGGCACTCTGCGCCGTGGCAAGCCGAGCCTGATGAAGCCGGTCTGCGACGAGGCGCTGGCCGACTGCCCGACGGTCGAGCACCTCGTCGTCCTTCCCCGGCTCGGGGCAGCTGTGAGCTGGATCGAGGGGCGCGACGTGAGCTGGGCGGATTTCAGTCCCGGCAAGGGCCAACTTGTCATCGACGACACCGGTGCCGAGGACACGCTGCTCATCGGCTACACCTCGGGCACCACCGGCAAGCCCAAGGGCGCCGTCCATGCCCAGGCCGGATTCGTCGTCAAGGTCGCCTCCGAGGTCGCCTACGAGTTCGATCTCAAGGCCGGGGAGGTGTTCACCTGGATCACCGACATGGGGTGGATCCTCGGTCCGCTTTCGACCTTTGGCGTCCACGCTTTGGGCGGCACGCTCCTTCTCTACGAGGGCGCGCCGGATCAGCCCGACGCTCAGCGCGTATGGAAGCTCGTCGAGCGCCATCGCATCACCGTGCTCGGGGTCTCGCCGACGTTGATCCGCGCCCTCAAGGCGGCCGGTCCGCCCCCCGGTGACGACATCGCGCTGGACTCGCTGCGGATCCTCGGCGCTTCGGGCGAGCCGTGGGACCCCGAGGCCTACAACTGGCTGGCCGACGCTGTCGGTCACAGCCAGCGCCCGATCATCAACTTCTCCGGTGGCACCGAGGTCGCCGGTGCCTTTCTGGCCCCGTTCCCGGTCGAGCCGCTGCGCGCGTGCTCGCTCGGCGGCCCGTCGCTGGGCATGGACGTCGCCGTGTTCGATGCCGAGGGTAACTCGGTCCGCGGCTCGGTCGGGGAGCTGGTCTGTCGCCAGCCCTGGCCGGGCATGACCCGCGGGGTCTACGGTGACCCCCAGCGTTACCTGGACTCGTACTGGTCGATGTATCCCGGTGTGTGGCGCCACGGCGACTGGGCGAGGATTGACGAGGACGGCCAGTGGTTCTTGCTCGGCCGTTCCGATGAGGCCCTCAACGTGGCCGGCAAGCGGGTCGGGCCGGCCGAGGTCGAGTCCGAGCTGCTGTCCCACGATGCTGTGGCCGAGGCGGCGACGGTCGGCGTCCCCGACGGCACCAAGGGCGAGGTCATCTGGTGCTTCTGGACCCCGGTCGATCCGGCCGGCGAGGACGTGTCCGACGAACTGGGCGCGCTGGTCGCCGAGCGTCTCGGACGGCCCTTCAAGCCCAGCCGCGTTCTCCGCGTGCGCGACCTGCCGCGGACCCGGTCGCAGAAGATCCTGCGGCGCGCCGTGCGCGCCGTGGCCGTGGGCGAGGACCCGGGCGACATGTCCGGGGCCGAGAACCCCGAGGCCCTCGATGTCCTGCGTGAGGCCGTCGCAGACGGATCAACCAAGGCCGCCGGCCTGACGTGATCCAGCGGCACTGTGGCCGCCTCCAACCGCTGAGCTGTGGTCAGGAGCGGAGGCGGGGTTGCCTGCGTACGCTCGCACAATGCTCACGATCACGGGAACGGATGGTCTGCGCGCGCGGGTGGGCGAGGAGCTTGGCGTCAGCAGCTGGTACGAGGTGACCCAGGACCGCATCAACGCCTTCGCCGCGGCCACCGACGACTACGAGGAGCTCCACATCAACCCCGAGCGCGCGGCGCGAACGCCGTGGGGCAAGACGATCGCCCACGGCCTGTTCACGCTCGCGCTGGGGCCGAAGTTCCTCTATGAGATATTCACCATGGAGGGCCACTCGCTGGGCCTCAACTACGGTTTTGACAAGGTGCGGTTCATCGCTCCGGTGCCGGTCGGATCCCGGGTGCGCATGCGGGCCCGGCTCGCGGCCGTCGACGAGATCGACGGTGGTCTGCGCACGCACGTCGAGCAGACATTCGAGATCGAGGGCCAGGACAAGCCGGTCTG
>JAXDGI010000145.1:0-6567 GCA_034665145.1 Solirubrobacteraceae bacterium | reverse complement strand
TTCATCATGTCCTCTTGCATCTTCTGGGCCTGCTTGAGCAGCTGCTGCATGTTGGGCTGGGGCATGCCTAAGCCTCTTCCTGATCGGGATCGTCGTCCAGCACTTCTTCGGCGTCGAACTCCTCCATGAAGCGTTGCACCAACTCCTCGCCGGTGAGCTCGGCCCCGTTCTCGACCGTCACCGGCGCATCGTCGCGGAGCTCGTAGCGGAGCGTGAGGGTGGCGCCGGTGACCGAGCGCACCGCCTCGGCGGCCGCACGCCGGTAGTCGTCCTGCTCGGCCTTGCGCTTGAAGAAGGCCGCCCCGGCCGGGAAGGCCAGGGTGAGCGATTCGTTGCTGAGCGTGACCGGGCGGGCGGTCTCCAGGGTCGCGGCGAGCATGGCGTTGTCCTGGCGAACGAACTCGACGACCGCGGGCCAGGAGGAAACAAGCGTGCCCAGCTCGGCCTGGCCGGGGGCGGCCTCTGGGGCCTGCGGCCGGGCGAGGGGAGCGGACGGCGCCGCGGCGGCGCTCGTTTGGGGCAGGGCGCGGGCGGCTTCGGTGGCCGGGGTCGTTCGGGTGACCACGGGCTCGGGACGTTCGCTGCGCTCGACGCGGGATGCGGGCGGCTCGGGCGTGAGAGTCGACTCCGGGGTGGAGACGGCCGGCGACGGAGAAGGCGGCGGCGCAGGAGCGGCGGCGCCGGCCCGCAGCGCGTTCTCGAGCCGCTCGATGCGCGCCAAGAGCGCGGCCGTAGACGGGTCCACCTCGGGCGCTGCGGCCTTGATCAGCACCAGCTCAAGCTGAATGCGCGCCTGGGCACCGTTGGCGGTGGCCTCGAGGGCGCCGGCCACGAGGTCGAGCAGACGGACGACATCGGCCGCGGGCAGCGCCTGGGCCTGGGCCAGGAGGCGAGCGTCGCGCTCGGGAGTGATCCGCAGCTCCTCGGGCACCTCCTGCAGGACCTGCACGGCAAGCAGCTCACGGCCATGAATCTCCAGGTCGCGGAGGATCTGCCCGGGGTCACGGCCGCCGGCGGTGAGCTTCGCCGCGGTCCTCAGGGACTGAGCCGGATCGCCGGCCTGAACGGCATCGACCGCCTCAAACAGCTGCTCGGCATCGGCCACGCCCAGCACGGCGAGGACGTCGGCAGACCGGATCTGCTCGTCACCGGCGTAGGTGACGAGCTGCTCGAGGGTGCCCAGCGCATCGCGGAAGCTGCCCGTGGCGTGGCGGGCGACCAGGGCCACCGCGACCGGCTCGATGTCGATCTGCTCACTGGCGGCGACCCGGCCCAACACCCGCGCCACCTGCTCGACGCTGGGACGGCCGAAGTCAAAGCGATGGCAGCGGTCGACCACGGTGGGCAGCACCTTCTGGGCCTCAGTCGTGGCGAGCACGAAGATCGTGCGCGGCGGCGGCTCCTCGAGCGTCTTGAGGAAGGCGTTCCAGGCCTGGGAGGAGAGCATGTGCGCCTCGTCCAGGATGTACACCTTGTGGCGGCCCGAGAGCGGCGAGTAGGCCACCTTCTCCCGCAGGTCGCGGATGTCATCGACTGAGTTGTTGGAGGCCGCGTCCATCTCGATCACGTCCAGCGAGGTGGCGTTGGCGATCGACACGCACGAGTCGCACATGCTGCAGGGCTCGATCGTCGGGCCCTGCTCGCAGTTCAGGCAGGCGGCGAGGATCTTGGCCGTGCTCGTCTTCCCGGTCCCGCGCGAGCCCACGAACAGGTAGGCGTGATGGACCTTGTCCTGGCTGACCGCGTTAGACAGCGTGCGCACGATCTGCTCCTGGCCGACGACGTCGGCGAAGGTGCGCGGGCGATGGCGGCGGTAGAGCGAGGGGCCGGCGGACACGGATCCCCGAGTCTAGAGAGGGTCGCCCGGGAATTTTGTGGCGCCGGGAGGCCCGCCCGGGGGTGGGGACAGGTAGGATCAGACGTGACCGTGCTAGGCGGGGACGTAGCGGCGCCCTGAACCCGCAATCCGCTTTAGCGGGGCTGAATTCCCTCCCGAGGGATGCAGGCCCCGGGTCAGCGCTCCGTTGGCGGTGCTGATGGTCCGGTCCCGCCGCGATGAAGGCCCGTGAACCAGGTCAGGTCCGGAAGGAAGCAGCCTTAAGCGGTCACCTTCAGGCGCAGCGGGAGCGCCGGACCGGAGCCAAAAACGGAGACGCGACCCGGGAAACCGATCTCGACGGAGGGTGCACGGTCGCTTTCGAGGCCGCCTGCCCGGCCGGTATCGTCACGCGCTCATGGCTATCGGCATCATCGGGCTGGGCTACGTGGGTCTTCCCCTGGCGGTCGCCTTCGCCGAGGCCGGTGAGCAGGTCATTGCCGTCGACATCGACCCGGCCAAGGTCGATGCGATCACAGCCGGCGAGTCCTATATCGAGGACATCGTCTCCGCTCGCCTCAGTGCGGTGACCAGCAGCATCAAGGCCACGACCGAGATGGCTGCGGTGACCAACGCCGAGGCCGTGCTCATCTGCGTTCCGACGCCGCTGACGCGTAATCGCGAGCCCGACCTCGTACCCCTGCTCGAAGCCAGCCGCTCGGTGGCCGAGGTGGCCCGGGCCGGTCAGCTCATCGTGCTCGAGTCCACCACCTACCCGGGCACGACGCGCGAGCAGCTCGTTCCCCTGCTCGAGCAACGTGGTCTGAAGGTCGGTGAGGATGTCAACGTCGCCTTCTCTCCCGAGCGGGTCGACCCGGGCCGGAGCGACTACACGCTGCGCAACACTCCCAAGCTGATCGGCGGCGTGACGCCGGGATGCACCGAGCGGGCGGCCGAGCTCTACGGCCGGGTGTGCGATGAGATCGTGCGCGTCTCCACCCCCGAAGTGGCCGAGATGGCGAAGCTCCTGGAGAACATCTTCCGCTCGGTGAACATCGCCCTGGTCAACGAACTGGCCGTGTTGGCCGAGCGCATGGACATCGACATCTGGGAGGTGATCGACTCGGCGGCGACCAAGCCCTACGGCTTCATGCGCTTTGAGCCCGGACCGGGGATGGGCGGACATTGCCTCCCGGTCGACCCCTTCTATCTGGCCTGGCGTGCCCGCGAGTTCCACATGTCCACGGAGTTCATCGAACTGGCCGGCAAGATCAACCAGCAGATGCCCTACTACTGCGTGGAACGCATCGAGCGCGCTCTCAACGACGTGGCAAAGCCGGTCCGCGGATCGCGCATCGGACTGCTCGGGGTCAGCTACAAGGGCGGGATCGGCGACACGCGCGAGTCTCCGGCGCTGCGCATCATCGAGGTGCTGGCCGATCGCGGTGCGGTGCTCTCCTATCACGACCCCTACGTGCCCGCCCTTCCGGAGTTCGGCCTGCAGAGCTCCTCTATCGACGCGGTCCTGGGGGGTGATGCCGTGGTGCTGATCACGGCGCACTCAGGGATCGACTATGCCGGGCTGGCCGAGTCGGCACGGCTGTTCGTGGACCTCCGGGGCAAGACCCGCGGGCTGCGCATCGAGGACTTGGTCAGGCTCTGACGAGACCCAGCGCCGACACCGGTCCTCGGAGTATGGTTGGCCCGTCTCGACAGGAGGTCGCGGGTTGATTACGACGATGGTCGGCCAGTTGTTGGGGCGGCAGTCTGAGCTCGCCCGTCTGCAACAGGTGCTCGACGACGCCAGGCACGGTGAGCGTGGTGCGCTTGTCGTCCGCGGTGTGCCGGGCGTGGGAAAGACCGCGCTGATCACCGCTGTCGCATCGGGCGCGCAGGACTTTCTGATCCTCACCGTGACCGGGATTCAGTCTGAGTCAGATCTCCCCTTCAGCGCGCTGACGTCCCTGCTTGCGCCGGTGCTGGACCGGCTCGATCGGCTGCCCAGCGTCCAGGCCGCCTCGCTGCGGGCGGCCCTTGGCCTTCTGCCCGATACGCAGGTGCAGCGCCTGGCCTGCTACGCCGGGGTGATGACCCTGCTGGCCGATGCGGCAGCGCGGCGGCCCGTCCTGGTCGTGATCGACGATTTCCAATGGGTCGACGAGAGCTCTCAGCACGCGTTGCTGTTTGCCCTGCGGCGGCTGGAGTCTGACCCGGTCGCCTTCCTGGTCGCCATCCGGGAGGGAGAGCGCGAGCAGCCGCGGCTCACCGGCGTGGCTGAGCTGCGGCTGGCGGGCCTCGGTGAGGCTGCGTCACACGAGCTGCTTCGCGCGGGCGGACGACCCGTCGCCGATGCGGTGGCCACCCACGTGTGGGCCGCGACCGCCGGTAATCCCCTCGCGCTCGCCGAGGTTGGCCGGCAGCTGAGTGGCGACCAGCTGGCCGGGCTGACGCCCCTCAGTGATCCGCTCCCGATCGGAGGAGCGCTGATGGACGCCTTCGCGCGCCGGGTGAGGAGTATGCCCGCGACCACGCGCCAGGCCCTGATCCTGGCCGCGGCCAGCTATACCGGCTCGGCGACCGCGGTCACCTCCGCGTTGCGAGTGTTGGGCTTGCCGCTCATCGCCCTGGAGGCGGCCGAGACGGCAGGGCTGGTCCGGCTTGAGAACGGGGGCCTGCAGTGGCGCCATCCCCTGGTGCGGGCCGCGGTCTACCAGCGCGCGTCGCCCCGGGAGCGCCGCGCCGCCCATCAGGCTCTCGCCGCCGCAGACGAATCGGCCCTGGCCGAGCATCGTGCCTGGCACCTGGCCGCGGCCGCGGTGGCCCCAGACGAAGCTGTGGCCGGCGCGCTTGAGCAGGTGGCCGAGGAGGCCGTCCGGCGCAGCGCTCTCGCGACTGCGGCCCACGCGCTGGACCGGGCGGCAAGCCTCACGCCCAACGAGGCCGAGCGGGCGCGGCGCGAGGTCGCCGCCGCCGAATACGCGGCCGCCGTCGGCCGCTGGGACGAGGCCACCGATCTACTCGACCGATCCCACCAGCACAGCAGCGATCTGCTCCTCCGCGCGCAGAGCGAGCGGATCCGCGCGCGCGTCGAGATCCTTCGCGGCACCCCGGCCGCGGCCCAGGGGCGCCTCGTGGCCATCGCTGACCGGCTCGAGGAGACCCAGCCTGCGCTCGCGGCCGAGATCCTCACCGAGGCTGTCGTCGCCCATCAGGTGGCAGGTGACCGCCAGGCCTACACGGCGATCGCGAGCCGTGCGCTGGCCCTGGCCCAGCGGGTCGGCGGCCGCCATGAGGCCGTGGCGGCCCTGGTCATCGCGGCCGCCCGCGTGGCCCACGGCGAAACCGAGACGGCGGTGGAGCTATACGGCCAGTTCGGCGCCGCCGCCGCGGAGCCGGCCCTGTGGCACTCGGCGCCTGAGATCTCGGCGATGTACGCCTATTGCCAGATGAGCCTGGAGAACTTCGCTGAGGCCGAGCGGCTGTTGGCGGCAACGATCGACGGTTCCCGGGCCGCCGGCAGCGTACGGGGTCTCACCTATTTCCTGGCCCAGCGCGGCCTGCTCGACCTTCGGCTGGGACGCACCGCCTCGGCGCTGGCCGCAGCGGAGGAGTCGGTCGAGCTCTCCCGGGCCATGCTCGAGGGTGCGATGCTGGCCTATGCGCTGGCTGTTCTGGCCCGGGTCAAGGCGGTGCTCGGCCAGGTGCAGGAAAGCGCCGAGCACGCTTCCGAGAGCATTCGCATGTCTCAGTCGATGGGCGCGCACGGAATCGAGGCTCATGCGCTGGCCGCGTTGTCCACGCTGGCAGTGAGCATCCCGGATTGGGAGGGAGTGGCCCGCGAGCTGCAGCGCTTGCATCCGACGGTGGTCGAGTGGGTCCACGAACCGGGCTGGCTCCACACCGATGCTGATCTGGTCGAGGCGTTATTTCACACGGCGGACCGGGGCACGGCCGAGGCGCAGCTGGTCGAGCTCGAGCGCCGAGCGGCAGCGACCAGGGGCACGTGGGCGCACGCGGTCAGCGCGCGCTGTCGCGGTCTGTTTGCCGCCGACGACACCTACGATGAGCACTTCAAGCGGGCACTCGCCTGGCACAGCCGGGCACCGCTACCGCTGGAGCGTGCCCGCACCGAGCTGCTCTACGGCCAGCAGCTGCGCCGGCGGCGCCGCCGCTCCGACGCGCGGGCACAGCTAGCCAGCGCCTCGGCGACCTTTCACGCTCTCGGAGCAAGCGTGTGGGCCGAGCGGGCCGATCAGGAGCTCGCCGCTGCCGGGTACGGCCCACCCGGTCCGGCCGGTGCATCGCCCTGGGCCCGTCTGACCGCCGCCGAGGCCCGCGTAGTCCAGGTGATCGTCGAGGGTGCCACCTACCAGCAGGCAGCCGCCCAGCTGTTCGTGAGCCCAAGGACCGTCGAGAGCCACCTGCGGCAGGCCTACCGCAAACTGGGCGTGCGATCCCGCGCCGAGCTATCCCGCGCGCTCTCAGTCCCGGCCGAGCGCGAGGCGGCCTCAGAGGCGAGCGGCTAATACAGGGTTTTCCCTGATGCGGCGTTGCTGAGCGCCCCATAGCTTCCGGGTAGCGGATCACCGTCCCGAGCGGACGGGCAGTCCGCTCAGATAGCTAGGCAACTTGAAGGCTCAGGCGTACGCGGCGGCTCGTCCAAGCCTCAGAAGCGTGCCGGAGGTGGGGCTCTGCGCATAGCAGAGGGCTCCGAAGGCGCTTAGGGCGCAGCGGCAGGGTGGCGTGCCGTA
>JAXDGI010000144.1:0-8416 GCA_034665145.1 Solirubrobacteraceae bacterium | reverse complement strand
TCGGCGCCGGACGTTGAGGTGGAAGCCAAGCGCACGGCCGGTCGGCTCGCCCTCGAAGCGCTCGAGCGCCACCTGGCCGAGCGGGAGTTCCTGGTCGCCGAGCGCTACTCCATCGCCGACATCGCGCTGTTCGCCTACACCCACGTCGCCCCCGAAGGCGGTTTCTCGCTCGAGGGCCATCCGGCTGTGCGCAGCTGGATCACCCGGGTCGCCGCTCAGCCCGGACATATCGCGATCGGCGACTGATGGCTCGCTCCTGCGTGTCGGCGTTGGCATCGATCGCCGCGCGCACGTAACCGGCCAGCCCGGGCGCCACCCGCTCGTAGTGGGCGCTGCCGTAATGCCTGCGCCGGGTGAGGGTCACGCCGGGCGCGTGCAGCGGTCAAGGCCGGCAACGTCCAGCTAAGCTCGACCGCCCATGCGAGATGCCCTCATCTGTGAGCCGCTTCGCACGCCGGTGGGACGCTTCGGCGGGATGTTTCGGGATGTGTCGGTGACCGACCTGGCCACGACGGTGATCCGGGCCGTCATGGAGCGCACCGACCTGCCCGAGGACGCCGTCGACGATGTGCTGCTCGGGCAGGCCTACGCCAACGGTGAGGCACCCGCCCTCGGCCGCGTGGCGGCGCTGGACGCCGGGCTGCCGGTCCGCGTTCCCGGACTTCAGGTCGACCGGCGCTGTGGCTCAGGCCTGCAGGCCGTGCTCGACGCCGCGATGCGCGTCCAGACCGGTGTGGCCGACGTCGTGCTGGCCGGGGGGGCCGAGAGCATGAGCCAGACCGAGCTCTACTCGACCGCGCTGCGCTGGGGAGCGCGCTCGGGCGGAGCGATGCTCGAGGATCGCCTCGTGCGCGGTCGTGTCACCGCCGGCGGCGTCAACCATCCCGTCCCCGGAGGGATGATCGAGACGGCCGAGAACCTGCGCCGGGAGTACGAGATTCCTCGCATCGAGCAGGATGAGCTTGCCCTGCGATCGCACCAGAAGGCCGTCCGGGCCCAGGAACGGGGCGCCTTCGCCGACGAGATCGTCTCCGTCGAGGTTCGCGACCGCAAGAACGGCACGCGTCTGATCGATCGTGACGAGCACCCCCGGGCCGAGGCCACCCTGGAGAGCCTGTCCACGCTGCGCCCGATCATGGGCCGCAAGGACCCCGAGGCCACGGTCACGGCCGGCAACGCGAGCGGCCAGAACGACGGCGCCGCCGTCTGCATCGTCACCCACGCGCAGCGCGCCGAGGAGCTCGGCCTGCGCCCGCTGGCCCGGCTGGTCAGCTGGGCGGTGGCCGGGGTGCCCCCGCGCACGATGGGGATCGGTCCGGTGCCGGCCGTGGCCCGGGCCCTGGAGCGGGCCGGCCTCGAGATGGGTCAGATGGATCTCATCGAGCTCAACGAGGCGTTTGCCGCCCAGGCCCTGGCCGTGCTGCGCGAATGGGAGTTGCCCGACGGTCTGGAGCGGGTCAATGTCAACGGCTCGGGAATCTCGCTCGGTCATCCGATCGGCGCCACCGGCGCCCGGATCCTGGCCACGCTGCTGCGCGAGCTCGATCGCCGGGGCGGCCGCTACGGCCTGGAGACGATGTGCATCGGCGGCGGGCAGGGCCTGGCCGCGGTCTTCGAGAGTGTCGCGGCGCCGTGAGTACCGGCGCGGCCGACGAGTCCACCCTGCGCGAGGTGATCGCGGCGCTGGCCGGGGTCGAGCGCCGGGCCGGCGAGCCGGGCGAGGAGCAGGCGGCCGACTGGATCGCGCAGCGTCTGCGCGCCGCCGGTGCCCCGGCCACGGTCGAGGAGGCCGCGTTCCGTGACGGCTACGCCAAGGTGATCCGCAACCTGGCTGCGATCGGGGTCGCCGCCGGGGTCGGAGCCCTGGCCAGCCGTCGTCTGCGCCGCGCCGGGGGGACCGCTGCGGCCGCCGCCACGCTGGCCATCGCCGACGACATCTCCAACGGTCCGCGCGTCGTTCGGCGGATGAGCGGCCGACCGCGCCGGACCTGGAACGTGGTCGCCGAGTGCGGTGATCTGAGCGCCGAGCGGACCCTGGTCCTGCTCGCCCATCATGACGCGGCTCCGACCGGCAAGATCTTTGACGACCGCCTTCAGGCCTGGCTCGGTGAGCGGTTCCCCGGCATCCTCGAGCGGATCGACACGTCGCTGCCGCTGTGGTGGACGATCCTCGCCGCTCCGGGGATGGTCGCGCTGGGCGCAGCGCGGGACCGCCGCGGTCTCGTCGCCGCCGGCACCGTCGGCTCGGCGGTCGGCGTGGCCGCCTTCCAGGACATCGCCCGCAGCCCGATCGTGCCCGGCGCCAACGACAACCTGACCGCGGTCGCCGTTCTCGTGGCGCTGGCCCAGCGGCTGCGCGCCGAGCCGGTCACCGGCCTCCGCGTCCTGCTCGTCTCCTGCGGCGCCGAGGAGGTCATTCAGGGCGGCATCTACAGCTTTGCCGAGCGCCACTTCCCGCGCCTGGCCCGCGAACGAACCTGGTTTCTCAACCTGGAGACGCTCGGCTCCCCCCGGCTCGTGCTGGTCGAGGGCGAAGGGCCGGTGATCATGGAGGACTACTACGACCGCAGCTTCCGCGACCTCGTCGCCCGCGTCGCCGAGCAGGCCGGGGCTCCCCTGCGGCGCGGCATGCGCGCCCGCAACTCCACCGACGCCGTGCTGCCCAGCCGGGCCGGCTACCCCACCGCGATGTTGTGCTCCATGGACCGCAACAAAGCCCTCTCCAATTACCACCAGATGAGCGACACGCCCGACAACGTCGACTACCGCACCGTCGGCCACGCCCTCGTGGTGACCGAGGCGGTGGCCCGCGAGCTGGCCGTCAACCCCTGGCTCTAGCCCGTCGCGGCCCGGGCGGACCGCCAGAGCGCATCGTCGCCCAGCGGCACACGCTCGGCCTCACCCGCGGCCACGAGCTCGATCAGGGCCCGCTCGGCCCCGGCACGGTCAGGGGCGTCGTTGCCGGCCGTCATCAGCGCCGCCACCTCCTGGGTGGTGAGGCCGCCGGGGAAGTACCCCAGCAGCGGTGCCGGCGTCTCGGGCGGCTCACGCCGGTCCAGAGCGGGATCGAGGTTGGCGATCAGCACGTCGTAGGCCTCGACGGGCTGAAAGCCGCCGGCCATGAGCGCGGTGCCGTTTGACCCGAACACGACCGACGGCGCGGTGAAGCGCACCGGTCCGTCGCTGGCCGCCGTCTTGCCCTGAAGCTCGGCCGGCGAGCCTGCGGCCGCGCGGCTGGCCGTGCGGTCAGCCTCGTAGGCCTCGGTGACCTCGGCTGAATCCAGGGCGCCGATCACGGCCGCGGCGTCCACGCCGGGCACGCTCTCGAGCACCGACCGCAGGCCGGTGTCGTCCTCGAGCACGAGATCGGTGGTGAAGTTGGCCAGCTGCAGGGCGCGGAACACGTCCCATTCGCGCCCAGGATGGGCCAGGCGGGTGGCGACCACCGCCCGGCAGGCTCGCGCGGTGGCGCTGACCCGTGGCTTGGGGGCGGGTGCGAAGGGCATCCCGAAGCGGCGGAAGGCGAGCTGTCCCAGCGCGCCGCGCAGCGGGGTGTAGCCCCGAGCGACGTACTGGGAGGAGTCCTCGGTCAGGCCGATGAGGACGAGATTCCACTCGAGCTGGTCGCCGTAGCGCCATTCCAGCACCCGCAGCGCCGGGCTCTCGGAGTAGGCCCAGGGACAGGCAGGGTCGCTGTAGAGGGTGGCGGAGATCATGAGGTTGATGCCTCAAGGATATGCGCCAGCCGAGCCCCGCCATGTCCGTCTGCTGACCGCGCCGCCGACGCACCCGCGACTGCGGCCGCGGGCGTGACCTCAGCGCGGCGAAAGCCGGCCACCAGCAGTGCCCGCTCGGCCTGCTCGGCGCTGTCGAAATGCAGGTACACGCGCCCACGCACGAACGCGCCCAGCAGTACCCGGAAGGCCCGGATCACCGGGGTGACCGCGTCGCCGAGGTGAAGGTCGGAGACGTAGCGCCCGGCGCTGAAGGTGGCGAGGAGGGCCGCGAACCGCTGCCACAGCGCGGTCATGTCGGCGGTCGACAGGTAGCCGAGCAGGCCTTCGGTGACGATGATCAAGCCGGCGTCGGGATCGAGCTCCGCGGTGAGAGCGGCCAGGCTTGCGGGACCGTCGGGCCTGAGCGCATCGACATCGACAACCCGGTGGTGCTCACTGAGCGTGCCCATCCGCTTCAGGGCCCGGCGCTTACGCTCGGCCATGGCCGGAAGGTCAGCCTCGACGTAGGTGATCCGCGAGCCGTAGCGCTGGGCAAAGCGCCATCCCCGCGGCGAGAGACCGGCCGCCACCTCGAGGACCTGGCTCGCCACTCCGGCGTCGATCGCTGCCTCCACACGCGCGTCGATGGCCAGATGGCGGGCCATGAGATAGGGCTCGAGCGAAGGCCCGCCCACGGCCCGGCTGGCCGCCATGGCCGGCTGCAACGCGGCGAACAGGAGCTCACCCTCACGGGTGCTCAGCGCGGGATGCGAGAGCCCATTGCGCGACCACACCTGGCCGGTGTAATGGGCGGTGGGACTGATCGCGTCCGAGCCGCTCATCGGTTCAGTATCTCCACCAGCCGGTCGACAAGCGTCGCCTGGGCCGGGTTGAGCTTGCCGCGCGCGGCCTCGGGGTCAAACCATCCCGCCCGGTCCACCTCGGGGTATTCCTGAATGTGGCCCGAGCGCGCCGGCCACTCCACGCTGAAGTTGTTGCTGGTGATGGCGCCGGGGTCAAGGTCGCCGGCCAGCGCCCAGGCACGGATCCGCTTGCCCGATCTGAGGCGCACCTCGCCGAGGTCGAGGGGCTCGCCGTCCGGCACCGGCGCGCCCAGCTCCTCGCAGAACTCGCGCCGGGCGGCATCCAGCGCAGCCTCATCCGGGCCGTACTCGCCCTTGGGAATTGACCAGGCACCAGCGTCGCGCCGCTTCCAGAACGGCCCCCCAGGATGAACGATGAGCACCTCCAAGGTCGCCCCCGCCCCGCGATAGAGCAGGATCCCGGCGCTGCGCCGTCCACCGCTCCCGCCGCTCCCGCCGCTCCCGCCGCTCCCCCCGCTCCCGCCGCTCCCGCCGCTCCCGCCGCGGGCGGCCATCAGACCGGACTCCGGACATACCGCGGGCACGGGCACAACGGGCTCCGCGCACCGGCTGTCAACCGCTTGTCAGCCGTGTGGTGTTCACTTTGGGTCAAGCCGGCCGCCGGGGAAGGCGTCATGACTTTTGTCATAGCGGATTTCGGCCCAACACCACTTACGGGGATTTTCGCTCTCTCCTACGGTCCGGGGGACCTTTTGACTCGGAGGTTGACTGACGGATGCGACGACTAGCCAGCTGGTGCTTCAGACATCGATGGGCCACGGTCGCGGGCTGGTTCGTGGCCCTGATCGCCCTCGTCGCCATCCACTCGGCGGCCGGGAGCGCCTACACCGACAACTTCAAGCTTCCCCACACCGGCAGCTTTGATGCCATCCGCCTGTTGCAGCGCTCGTCCCCAGGTCGCGCCGGCGAAACCGACCAGCTGGTCTTCGCCGTCAAGCAGGGCAAGGTGACCGACCCGGCGGTCCGGGCGCGCGCCCAGGCCCTGTTCGCCAAGCTCACCCGGCTGCCCGACATCTCCACCGTGGGCTCCCCGTACACCCCAGCCGGCAGCAAGCAGATCGCCCCCGGGGGACAGATCGCCTTCGCCAACATCACCTTCTCCAACGCGGCCAACCAGAACCGGATCACCGCCACGCAGGCCCAGACCTTCGTCCACACGATTACCTCCGCGTCAGGCAACGGGGTGGAGTTCGAGGCCGAGGGCAACATCGCCGAGGCCGGTAACACCAACAACCAAGGCAGCGGGCTGCTGTTCGGCTTCATCGCGGCGGCGATCGTTCTGTTCATCGTCTTCGGGTCCTTCGTGGCCATGATGCTGCCGCTGATCGCGGCCGGGCTGTCCCTCGGTTCCGGCGTGTCCGTCGTCGGCCTGCTGTCGCACGTGATCAGCATCGCCACGTTCTCCAACCAGCTGGCCCTGCTGATCGGGCTGGGCGTCGGGGTCGACTATGCCCTGTTCATCGTCACCCGCTACAAGCAGGCCCTGAGCCGCGGCGAGACGCGGGAGGCAGCCGTCGTCGAGGCCCTCGACACGTCGGGCCGCGCGGTCCTGTTCGCGGGCATGATCGTCTGCATCGCCATGTTGGGGATGTTCGCCCTCGGGGTGAGCTTCCTCTACGGGGTCGCCGTCGCCGCCGCCGTCACCGTGGCCTTCACGGTGTTGGCCGCGCTGACGCTGCTCCCGGCCCTCCTGGGCATTCTCGGCGGTCTCGTTCCCCGCCGGCGCGAGCGGCGTGCTCTGAAGCAGGGCGAGCTCAACCTCAACGTGGAATCGCCGATCTGGGTGCGGTGGACGAACGCCATCAGCAAACGCCCAGCGGTGTTCGCCGTCGTGGCGACACTGGTCATGCTCGTGATCGCGATCCCGTTCTTCTCCATGCGCCTCGGCTCGGCCGACGCCGGCACCGACCCGACCAGCACGACCACCCGCCGGGCCTACGACCTGCTGGCCAAGGGCTTCGGGCCCGGGTACAACGGGCCGCTCCAGCTCGTCGCCCAGATCAAGACTCCCACCCAGCTGGCGGCGTTTAACCGGACCAGGGCGGCGGTGGCCGGCACGCCGGGGGTCGTCGGCGCAACCCCGGCCGTGGTCCTCGCCCCGGGTCATGGCCGTCCGACGGTGGCGATCGCCAACGTGTATCCCAAGGGCTCGCCGCAGGCGGCTTCCACGACGGACCTGCTCAACCGCGTGCGCAGCACGGTCATCCCCGCGGCCACAAAAGGCACCGGCCTGACTGTGCTCGTCGGCGGCACGACGGCCATCTTCGAGGACTTCAGTCACATCCTCTCGGCCAAGCTGCCGCTGTTCATCGGGATCGTCGTGTTGCTCAGCTTCTTGCTCCTGATGGCGGTGTTCCGCAGCCTGGTGATCCCGCTCACGGCGGCGGTCATGAACATGCTCAGTGCCGGGGCGGCGTTCGGCGTCGTCACCGCCATCTTCCAGAAGGGCTGGCTGGGCGGGACCACAGGACCGATCGAGACCTTCGTCCCGGTCCTCATGTTCCCGATCCTGTTCGGCCTGTCCATGGACTACGAGGTGTTCCTCATCAGCCGCGTCTATGAGGAGTGGCACCGGCGGCGCGACAACACCGAGGCCGTCGCCCACGGACTGGCCGCCACCGGCCGCACGATCACGGCCGCGGCGGCGATCATGGTCCTGGTCTTCGCCTCCTTCATCCTCGGCGGCCAGCGGATCATCGAGCTGTTTGGCGTCGGCCTCGCCTCGGCCGTGCTGCTCGACGCACTCATCGTGCGCTCGGTCCTCGTGCCCGCCCTGATGATGATGCTCGGTGAGCGCAACTGGCAGCTGCCGGCTTGGCTGGAGCGGATCCTGCCCCACCTCAATGTGGAGGGCGAGTCGAGCCGAGCTGCCGGGGAAGAGCGAAGCCGGGCCGGGCTGCCCGAGCCGGCCGCCGGCTGACCCTCGTCCTCCACGGGAGCTCTCTCATCGCACCGACCTCGACGCCGCGCCCCTCGCCGGGAAGACGGTGCCCCCGGGCTCAGGCCCTGGGGCACCGCGGCTGAAACCTCCACACCCTCTCGGCGCGCCGGGCTGATTCGGTACATCTGTACCGGTGATTGGTACACTTGTACCAATGACTACCGCGAGCGAGGGCGCCACGTCCCAGACCGCCAAGAACCCCCGGCCCCGCGGCCCCGCGCGCCGCGAGGCGCTGCTCGATGCGGTGCTGCAGATCGTGGCCGAGCGTGGCACCGATGCGGTCACCCATCGCCGCGTGGCCGAGGTGGCCGAGCTGCCGCTGGCCTCGACCACGTACTGGTTTGAATCCAAGGAGCACCTGCTCACGGCCGCCCTGGAGCTGGCCGCCGAGCGTGACATCGCCCGGCTGCGCGAGCAGGTGGCGGATGCGCCCGTCGGTGCCGCACCGCTTGAGCTGGCCGTGAGCGCGATCGTGTCTCCCACCGACCCGATTCGCAGTTCGCTCATCACCACCTACGCGCTTCTGCTCGAGGCGGCGCGCCGTCCGGCGCTGCGCGACATCGCCCAGCGCTGGACCAACGCCTACCTCGAGGCGGTCGGCCGGCTGCTCGAGCAGGCGGGTTCAAGCCGCCCGCGCGACGACGCCGAACTCCTCCTCGCCGCCGCCGACGGCCTGGTCATCGAGCAGCTCGCCTCCGGGCGGGCCGCCGCCCTGGACGCGCGTCTGGTCCGGCTCGGCCGCGCCCTTGTGTCGTGAGTCGGAAATTCGTGAGCAGCCTCGGGAGTGGCTGGGCGTGGCTGGCCGACGGCGATGACCCAAGTCGTACTGGTGGTCCGGCGGGGTCATCGCCGTCAGTCAGGCGCGTCCAGACGCC
>JAXDGI010000143.1:0-2524 GCA_034665145.1 Solirubrobacteraceae bacterium | reverse complement strand
AGCGGTTCCTGGACTTCATGGGCCGCCTGTTCCAGGGCAACCTCCAGGAATCGCTGCGGACCCGCAACTCCGTCAGCAAAGACCTCGCGACATTCGCCCCGGCGACGCTCGAACTGGCGCTCGCCGCGGCGGCGATTGCCGGTGTGCTGGGGGTCGGGTTGGGCCTGATACTGGCCGGGGCCGGGCGGATCGCCCGGGCGCTGCGGCTGGCGCTGATCGCCGGGGCCTCGGTGCCGACGTTCCTGACAGCGCTGATGGCGATCCTCGTCTTCTACTCGATGCTGCATCTGCTGCCGGCCTCGGGCAGGGTCTCGGACACGCTCGTGCTACCCGCGGGGCCGACCAAACTGCTGATCGTCGATGCCATCGTCAACGGTGAGCCGAACCTGCTCTGGAGCGTGCTCACCCACCTGGTCATGCCAGCCTTCACACTGGCCCTGCTGCCGGCGCTGGCGATCGCCCGGACACTCTCGACATCGCTTGAGAAAGTGATGCGCGAGGACTACGTCCGGACGGCCCGTTCGAAGGGCCTTGCGGAGCGCAAGGTGATGCTGCGCCACGCCCTGCGCAACGCGAGCGGGCCGGCGCTGACGATGAGCGGCCTGCAGTTTGGCCTGCTGCTGGGCGGCATCGTCGTGATCGAGCAGATCTTCGCCTGGCCGGGGCTGGGCCTCTACCTCGACCAGTCGATCGCCTATTCGGACTTCCCGGCAATCACCGGGACGACCCTCCTGCTCGGCACCGCCTACGTGTTCGTGAACTTCATCGTCGACCTGACCCAGGCCTGGGCCGATCCGCGCATCAGGACGGTGTGAGGTGGCAGGCCTACTCGGGCCCAATCCGATCCCCGACGAGGAGCTCCCGGGCGGCGGCGCCCGCTCGCTGGTGTGCCCGCGGGGCTCGGCCATCACCCTGACCGACCTCGCCGGCGGGGCGAACGTCTCGGCCCTGCTCTACAGCGCCGCGGACCCCCTCGAGCGCTACTGCATGCCGGACACCCTGAAGGCCCAGCACATCAGCAGGCTGACGGCCGGCGTCGCGCTGTATTCGGACATGGGACGCGTGCTCGCGTCGATCGTCGAGGACAGCTGCGGCTGGCATGACCCGATCGGCGGCCACTGCACCGCTGAGATCGTCGCCGAGCGCTGGGGTGCCAACAGCTACCAGGAGGCGGGCAACGAGTGGCGGCGGTCCGCCCGCGAGGCCTTCCTTGTCGAGCTCGCCAAGCACGGGATGGGAGCACGCGACCTCGTCGCGAACATCAACTTCTTCTCCAAGGTCGTGGTTGACCAGGAGGGCGCGATGGGTTTCGTGGTCGGTAACTCTCCCGCCGGCGCCAGCGTGAAGCTCCGCTTCGAGCTGGACACGCTGCTCGTGCTCTGCAACGCGCCGCACCCCATGGCGGCGCAGTGGGATACGGGGCCGGTGCGTACCGTGATCGATCGCATTCCGCAGGCCGGCGCCGTCGACCCGGTTCGCGTCGCCTGCCCGGAGAACGAACGGGGCTTCGCCGCGACGGAGGCAGCACTCGCATGAGCGGAGGAGTCGAGCAGGACGAGCGGCCCGGGTTGGCGGGTCGGCTCGTCACCGACGTGCCCGCGGGCGAGGGCTTCACCGGCGTGCTCGCCGCAGGAGAGCGCCTGCGCATCGTCGACCTGCACGGAAACCAGGCCGTCGACACACTCTTCTTCGACGCCGGCGACTATGCCAACCGCTACAGCGCCGTGGACACGATCCGCGAGCAGGGTTCCATCTATCTCGAGCTCGGCTCGCGGCTTCTGGCCACCGATGGCGAGCCGTTGGTCACGATCGTCGACGACACCTGCGGGCGCCACGACACGCTCGGCGGGGCGTGCTCGCAGGAGTCCAACGTGATCCGCTACGGCGAGCACACGCGTCACATGCACGCCTGCCGCAACACGTTCATCGCCCAGGCCCTCGCCTGGGGCGAAGGTCTCGATAAGCGCGACCTGACGGCCAACATCAACTTCTTCATGAACGTTCCCGTGACGCCCGAGGGCGGACTCGAATTCGCCGACGGCGTCTCCGGTGCCGGCAAGTACGTCGATCTGCGCGCCGAGCGTGACACGCTCGTCCTGATCTCGAACTGCCCGCAGCTGAACAACCCGTGCAACGGCTATGACCCCACTCCCGTGCGGCTGATCATCTCGCGCGCATGAGCGCAGTCGAGGTTCTCTCCCCCGGGACGCTCACGACCGTCCAGGACTGGCCCGGGCGCACGGGCCACTGGGAGGTCGGCGTGCCGCCGTCCGGTCCGATGGACAGCCGCTCCCACAGGATCGGCAACCGCCTTCTGGGCAACGCGCCCGGGGCCGCCGGACTTGAGGTGACCCTTAGCGGCCCCAAGCTTCGCTTCCTCGTTCCCACGACCGTCGCTGTGACCGGCGCGCCGCTGACGGTCGAGCTCGACGGCGTCGCCTCGCCGCAATGGACCAGGCTCGATGTGCCGGCGGGCTGCGTCCTTTCGCTCGGCGCCATCCGCGGCGCCGGCGTGCGGGCATAC